>JABFXY010000017.1 GCA_013361525.1 Polyangiaceae bacterium
CGGCCCGCCGCCGCCCGCGCCGCCCGCCTCAATACCCCATTGCGTAATTACGAACACACGAGCAGCGCATCGCCTCGGTCATCGACTTCGGCGCGAGCGCAATGGTACGCACGCCGCGCGGGTCCGGCCGAGTCAGCTGGACGAGGTAGCTCGTGTCCCATAGCTCGCCGTCGCGATCGCGCGCGACGAGGAGGACGCCGTCGCTGAAGTCGTCGCCGAGGAGCATGGGACGGGTCATCCCGCCGTGTTTGCTGACCAACGTCTCGAACGTTGCGCGCCCTGTGAGGACGAATTGCCCGCCGCTCGGCTGGAAAGACAAGAGGGTCGGCGGCTCCTCTGCCCGGGCAAGGGGGTCTCGATAGAGGACTAGGAGGACGTGGCTGGTTCCGTCCCAACCGAGGCGAACCGCCATTCCATAGGGGGGAATGCCACGGGTCGGCAGGGTGATGCTCTGGTCGTAATACCCGCCGCGAAAGACGTGGACGCGACTTTGGTAATCAGCGGCGAGGACGGCGAGCGTGGGGCCGGTGCCGCCCGCGTATTCATGCTCCGCGACGCCGGTGAGCCCCTGCATCTGGAAGGCAGCGCGCGCCTGTTCGAGGGTGGTGACACCGCGCTGGAAGCCGCCGGTTTCGGGCGAGAGGTCGGTGACGTTGCCGACGCGCAACGGCTCCGACACGGTCGGTGCGAGGCTGCACCCTGCGAGCGCGAAGACGAACCCGAAAACACCCGCTTTGAGCACCGCGATGACGTTGATGCGGCCGCGGATGAATTCGTTCACGTGTTCGCGTAAGAAAGATCGCGATGAAAGCGTCTGCGCCTGCCGCCGATCGCAACAAGGGTCCGATCGCGGACGTTCTTCGCCGGCTGTTGCCGGATCGGGGCGTGGTGCTGGAGATCGCGTCCGGAACGGGACAACACGCGGCGCATTTCGCCGCGACGTTTCCCGACGTGGTGTTTCGCCCGAGCGACCCGTCCGCCGAGGCGCGCGCGAGCATCGATGCCTATGTGCGAGAGGTCGGCCTGCCGAACCTGGAGCCGCCGGTGGCGCTCGATGTTCGGGTACCGGGGTGGGAGCAGCCGGTCGACGTGGTGCTCTGCATCAACATGATCCACATCGCACCGTGGACGGCGGCCGAGGCGCTTTTCGACGGTGCGAGCCGCTGCTTGACGCCGGGACGCGGGCGTTTGGTCCTTTATGGGCCGTACCGATTCCACGGTGCGTTCACCGCGCCGAGCAATGAAGCCTTCGACGAGTCGCTGCGCTCACGCGATCCGTCTTGGGGCGTGCGCGACGTGGACGACCTCGACGTTCTCGCGAAACGAACCGGCTTCGTGCGCACGGAGACCATTGCGATGCCCGCGAACAATCACGTGCTCGTCTTCGATCGCGTCGAAATCACGGATCCGGCGCGATAGGCACGAGCTCGGGCTCGGAGCAGCAGCGAAACCCGATTTCGTAAAATCGAAATGCCGGCGCGTGCGAGTCGTTCGTTCCCCGGCAACCGCTCCACGACTTGGACCAAAAGCCGCCTTTCAACGACGACGCGTGCGGCCACTCGTAGCGAGACGTCGATACCCACTCTTCGACGTTGCCGACCAGATCGACTGCGCCGAAATGGCTCGTGCATCGCGGTCGCGAGCCCGACGGCTCCGCCTGGTAGAGGCGCGCGACCTCGTCGTCGACCACCGCCCGTCGCTTGCTGAGGAGCTTGGACTCGCTGTAGGGCCGATAGGGCTTTTCATTGACGCAAGCGCCCGGCTCCTGCGCGTACCCATAAGGGTAGGGAAGCGTCTTCGGTCCTTCACACGCGAGCTCCCATTCGAATTCGGTGCATAGTCGCTTGCCGATTCGCCTGCACGACGACTGCGCCTCTCGATAGGTCATCATCACTTCCGGAAGGACACCCTTCTTGTTCGGCCATTCGTAGACGTCGATGCATGTCGCAACGGGCGTCTCGATCCCTTCGAGCGACAAGAGCCCCGGATGGAAGGACCAGCAGGCTTCTTTTCGGTAATCGAGGCAATAGCGCTGCACGTATTCGTAATGGGTGCCGGTGACGAGGGCAGTCCCGGCGGGACAGCGGAGCTCCGCGGCCGGCACCGCGTCGACGTCGGCGACGATCGGGACGAGCAACGCCGCGCTGCTCGTCGGCTCGAACAGGGGAGGGAAGTCCATGATGCGCCCGACCGGTGCCCTTCGTTGTAGCCGGCTCTTTCGTCTCGCGCCGTTGACTGAACGGATGCTCCGTGTCACCTTCCAGCCGCCGTGGCGCTCCCCAAAGGTCTTCGCGTCGTCTCGAACCCGCCGAATCCCTGGTCGTCGACCGCCGTCGAGTACCTCGACGCCGAGCCCGGCTCGGACGAGGGCGCGCCCATCGCCCGCCTCGAGGTGATCGAGGACGCGACGCGCAACATCCTCGCGGAGAACGACAGCCCCGACCTCGGCTTTCGCTGGAGCCTCAATCCTTATCGAGGTTGTTTCCACGCGTGCGCCTATTGCCTCAGCGGCGACACGCGCATCTTGATGGGCGACGGGACGCACAAGGCGTTGCGCGCGCTCACCGCCGGCGACGAAGTTTATGGCACGGAGCGGCGCGGTCGTTATCGTCATTACGTAAAGAGCCGCGTGCTCGACGTCTGGACGACGGTGAAGCCCGCGATGCGGGTCCAGCTCTCCGACGGGACGGTCCTCGTTGCGAGTCCGGATCATCGGTTCTTGACCCGCCGTGGTTGGAAGTACGTCACCGGCGCAATGAATGGCCCCGCTCGCCGGCCCTACCTGACGCTCGGCGATCGGCTGCTCGGAACGGGCATGTTCACACCGGCCCCGGTCGAGAGCGACGAATACAAGCGCGGCTACCTATGTGGAATGGTCCGCGGCGACGCGCATCTGGCGCGATATCAATACGAAGGTGCCGGGCGACGTCGCCCTGATCAGTTTCGTTTTCGGTTGGCGCTCGCGGATATCGAGCCGCTCCTGCGCGCCCGCGCCTACTTGTCGTCGGTGGGGGTCGACACGCGTGCGTTCGAGTTTGCCGCCGCGTCGGACAACCGTCGCGCGGTGCATGCGATTCGAACGCAGGCGCGCCTCGGCTTCGAGCGAATTCGCGCGGTCATCGATTGGCCCGTTGCGCCGCCCGCGGATTGGCACAAAGGGTTCGTCGCGGGCATTTTCGACGCGGAAGGGACCTATTCGCAGGGGGGGCTTCGTATCTCGAACACGGACCCCGAAATACTGCAGAGGACGCTCGTGGCGCTCTTGCGTTTCGGCTTCGACGCCGTTTTCGAGGACGGCCCGCCTCGGAGACAGGCCAGGTCCATCCGTGTGCACGGCGGCCTGTCAGAGCACCTTCGCTTCTTTCACCTGTTCGGGCCGGCGACGACGCGAAAACGAAGCATCGTGGGCCGTGCATTCAAGAGCAGACACGAGCTCCGTGTCGAGGCGATCGAGTCGCTCGGCGTCGATCTCCTCATGTACGACATCACGACCGAGACCGGCGATTTCATTGCGGAGGGTGTCGTCAGCCACAACTGTTATGCCCGCCCCCGCCACGAATACCTGAGCCTCGGCGCCGGCACCGATTTCGAGCGCAAAATCGTGGTGAAGCCCAATGCGCCGGAGCTCTTGCGTGAGGCCTTCGATCGCCCGAGCTGGACGGGGGAGCTCATCATGTTCAGCGGTGATACCGATTGTTATCAACCGCTCGAGGCCTCCTACGAGCTCACGCGACGGTGTCTCGCGGTCTGTGCCGAATACAAGAATCCATGCGGCGTCATTACGAAGTCGCCGCTCATCGAGCGAGACGTCGACGTATTGGCCGAGCTGTCGAGGGTGACGGGCTTCCGTGTGACGATCAGCATTCCGCTTTGGGATCCCGAAAAGGCCCGCGCGATGGAGCCGTTTGTCGCGACGCCTCAGCGGCGTATTCGCACCATCGAACGCCTCGCGAAGGCCGGCGTGCGGGTGGGGGTGAACATCGCGCCGATGATTCCGGGGCTCGGCGACGAGGACATGCCGTTCACGCTGCAGGCGGCGCGCGACGCAGGTGCGGTTCATGCGGGCTTCGTGTTTTTGCGACTTCCCGGGCCGGTCGCCGGCATCTTCGAGGAGCGGATTCAGAAGGCGCTGCCGCTCCGCGCGCGCAAGGTCCTGGCGCGGGTTCGCGAGGCGCGCGGCGGCAACCTCTACGATTCGCGGTGGGTTGTTCGCCAGCGCGGCGAGGGGCCGTATGCCGCAGCGGCCCAAGCGCTCTTCGACGCGGAGACGCGGCGCCTCGGCTTGGACACTCCCGACTCGAAGTTCGAGAACGTCGACACGTTCGCGCGCCCCCCGAAGCGCGGCGATCAGCTGCGGCTCTTTTGATCTTTCGCGAGTTTGGCCCTCCCCCCGCGTGGTGGGTCGAAGGTTCGGAGCAACACCGCTATCTTGCCGGGATGAGCACCGAGCGGCGTCTTGCGACATGCCTGTTGTGCGAAGCGGGTTGTGGGATCGTCGTGGAGACGGATGCGGGCAAGGTACTCTCGGTGCGCGGCGACCCGGACGATCCGATGAGCAAAGGGTTCATCTGCCCCAAGGTCATCGGGATGAAAGAGCTGCACGAAGACCCCGACCGGCTCCGTAAGCCGCTGATTCGCGAGGACGGGCGGCTCCGCGAAGCCGAATGGGAAGAGGCGCTCGACGCGGCGGCGACAGGCATCCGACGCATTCGTGAGGCTTATGGCAACGACGCGCTCGCCGTTTATCAAGGCAACCCCGCCGCGCACAACCTCGGGCTCCTGACCATCGGCCAGGCCGTCCTTCGATCGTTCGCGACGAAGAACCTCTATTCGGCATCCAGCGCCGATCAGGTGCCGCAAATGCGCGCCGCGGAGGAGATGTTCGGCAATCCGGTGTTGATGCCCGTGCCCGATTTGGATCGGACGCAACATCTGCTCATCGTCGGCGCCAACCCATTGGTGTCGAACGGGAGCATCATGACCGCGCCGAACATGAAGGCGCGTCTTGCCGCGATTCGCGCGCGCGGCGGGAAGGTCGTCGTGGTCGATCCGCGACGAACCGAGACGGCCGAGGTCGCGGACGAGCACGTGTCGATCCAGCCGGCATCGGATCCGTGGCTATTGCTTTCGATGTTGCACGTCGTGTTTTCCGAGGGGCTCGCGCGCCGCCCGAAAATGGGCGGAAAAGAGCAGGGGTGGGAGGCGCTGGAGAGGCTCGCGCTCGACGTGCCGCCGGAGCGCGCGGCGGAACGCACCGGTATCGATGCGGCGACGATCGCACGGCTCGCGCGCGCCTTCGCGGCGGCGCCGTCGGCCGCTGCTTATGGCCGAATCGGGATATGCCATCAGCCGCACGGCACCCTCGCGGTTTGGCTTCTCTATTCGTTGAATGCCGTAACGGGGAACCTCGACTCGCCGGGAGGCTCGATGTTCACGACGCCCGCCGTCGATGTGCGAAAGCTCGTCAAAGTGCTCGGCTACATCGGTCACGATCGCTGGCGGAGCCGTGTGCGCGATCTGCCCGAGGTGGCCGGCGAGGCGCCGATTGCGACGCTCGCCGACGAGATCGAGACGCCGGGTAAAGGGCAGGTCCGCGCGCTCCTGACCTGCGCCGGCAATCCCGTCCTATCGGCGCCGAACGGTCGCAGGCTCGACGCCGCGCTCGGCCGGCTGGCGTTCATGGTGAGCGTCGACGGGTACCTCAACGAGACGACACGGCACGCGGACGTGATCTTGCCGCCGGTCTCGCCGCTCGAGCGCTCCCATTACGACATCGCGCTCAATGCCTATGCGGTGCGCAATACCGCCAAGTTCGTCGATGCTCCTATCGCGCGGTCGGAGGGCACGCTCCACGATTGGGAGATTCTGCTCGAGCTCGGGCTGCGCATTCGGCTCGACGGCTCGGCAGCGGGGCGAATCGCGCGGCGAACCGCAGCCGCCGCGGGTCGCGCGGTCGGGCCGGAGGGCATGCTCGACGTATTGTTGCGAACCGGGCCCCATCGGCTGTCGGTGCGTGCGCTGCGAAAGACGCCCAATGGATTGGATCTCGGCCCGCTCGAGCCCTCGTTGGATCGCATCCTCGAGACGCCGAACAAACGCGTACGCCTCGCCCCGGAACCCTTCGTCGCGGAGGCGCGGCAGATGTTGAGCGCCCGGCCGCCCACCCCGCGTGAGCATCATCGATTCACGCTCATCGGCCGCAGACATCTCCGCAGCAACAACTCCTGGATGCACAACTCCCGCGCGCTCGTGAAAGGTCCGGAGCGCTGCACGTTGCTGATGCATCCCGCGGATGCGAGCGCGCTTTCGCTGAAGAGCGGCGCTCGGATCGAGGTGAAATCGCGCGTCGGAAGCTTGGTCGCGCTCCTGGAGGTGACCGACGAGATGCGCTCGGGCGTCGTCAGCTTGCCCCACGGCTTCGGGCACGGTCGCCCCGACACGAAGCTCCGCGTCGCGAGCGAGCACGCCGGCGTGAGCGTCAACGACATCACCGACGACCAGCTCATCGACAACGCGAGCGGCAACGCGGCGTTCAGCAGCGTGAGCGTCGAGATCCGCGCAGTGGATTAGGGCTGTCCCAAGTTTCGGCTCGTCCTTCGGCCCGGCCCGCGCTGACGCGCGCAGATGAAGGCCGGGGCGAAGGACGAGCCGAACGCCGAAGTCTGGACGGCCCTTCATTGTTGCTGGGCCGCCCTTCGGGCGGACTAGCCTTTGCGCTTTCGCTTTTTCCCCGGCGCGGGCTCGTCGGTTCGATGACACGCCGTCACGAATCCGCACCGCTCGCGCCGGCACGTCGGTAGCGCCTCGCCCGGCCAGGTGTCGCTCGCGCGGGCGGTCGCGAACGCACCGGCGAGCTTGCGCAGCTCGCCCTCGAAGGCTTCGTGATCGCGCGCGCCGAGCGTGCCGTCGCCGCCGGCGCCGGCGAGCCACACCGGCTCGCTGCCACCGCCCAAGAACACGATCCCCGCGCGAACCTTGGCGTCCGGAGCGACCCGCGAAAGCGCGAGCGCGTACGCGCGAAGCTGAAACGCATACGGATCCAGCGTGGGCGTGGGGCGTCCGAGCTTGTAGTCGATAACGTCGATGCGGTCGGGGTAGGTGGCGAACAGATCGACGGTGCCGCGCAGCGAGAGCGCGGGCTCCTCCTCGGTGCGCGCATCCAGGGTGAGGACGACCTCTGCCTCGCGGTCGAGTGACGTCGCGTTCGCGAGCTCGGTCGCGTAGCGGCTGCGCGCGAAGGACGCGATCTTGCGAGCGAGGTCCTCGGCGTGCGCGCCTTCGATGCCTTCGGCCTCGACCGCGCGCGTGAGCCGAGCTTCGTCGAGCGCAGCGTCCCCGAAATCGGATTGCTGCAGCCGTTCGAGCACGCGGTGCGCCGCTCGACCGGTGACGCGCGGATCGGCTTGGTCGTCCTCGCGGTCGAACGCGACGACCTTGCGCTCTTGTCCTTCGGGCGCGACCTCGAACAGATCGAGCTGTCCTGTGTCGACCGGCTCTTCGAGGCCGAGAAGAAACCGGAACCAGAAGCGGCGCGCGCAGCCTCGAAACACGCTGAGCGGCGTCGTCGCGATCGCAATCTCGCCGGCGATCGGCAAGTGCACACGCTCGGCTGTTTCGTCATCGACGTGCGAGGCCGCGGGCTTCGGCGTCCCGACTTCGCTCTCGAGCGTGCGCGCGAGGAGCTCGGTGCCGCTCTCCATTTCGACGAGACCGTCGAGCGCGGTTCCGAGGTGCGCGAGGAACGTCGACAACATCGCCTTGCTCGAAGGCGGCTTCGCGCCTCCGACCATGCACAGCGTGCGGCGCGCGCGCGTGAGCCCGACGTAGGTGATGCGCGCGCGCTCGGCGTTTGCGCGGAGGGTCGCCTGCCGGTTGGACAAGCGGCGCGCGGGGTTGTCGAGCCGCGCGCCGCGATCCCCGCGGTGGTCCATCACGAAGCGCGCGCCCGTCTCACCCGGCATGCGCACGAACCGCAGCGCGTCGAAGCCGGGCTGCTCGCGCGCACCGAGGTCGACGACGATCGTCGCGGTGAAATCGAGGCCTTTGCTGCCGTGGATCGTGAGGAGGCGAACCGCGTCGTCTTCCGGCGAAAACACCACCGCCTCGGCCTCGTCGGCTTCCTCGGCGATCTGGCGATCGAGCCAGCGCGAGAACGCGAACAGGCTTCCGCCGCGCTCGCGCGCGATGTGCACCAGCCGATCGAGGTTGCCCAGTCGAGACGGCGCGCGCGGCAATGCGGCCGTCACGCGATCGAAATCGAAGCTCTCCATCGCTGTTCGAAGCGCGTCGGGGGCGGGGAGGCGGAGCAACGTCGGACGGAGCTCGATGAAGCGCGCGCGGAAGGCGTCGAGACGCGACGCTTCTTCGGCGAAATCCTCACCCTCGAGGAACGGTCGCGCGCTCGGATCGCGCCCGTCGGCGAGGACGTCGGTGGTGATACCGCGTCCCGTCGCGAGCGCGAGCAGCGCAGCATCGGAGAGGGCGACGAGCGGTCCGCGAAGCACGTGGGCAAGGGCGTGACGATCGCGAGGATCGAGGACGAGCCGCACCACGGATGCGAGGTCGCGCACCTCGAGCGTGTCGTAGAGCGCGCGCCCCGCGACGACGTAGGGCACACCGAACCGCGCGAGGCCGAGCTCCACGAGCGGAATGGTCGCGCGCCTTCGGGCGAGGACGGCCACGTCGCTCGGTCGAAGGCCGCCGCGGTCGATCAGGTCTTTGGCGATCGCGGCGGCGATGAACGCTTCGCGAAGCGACGGGCCCGCGCCCGCGAGGATCGGTTCGGCGATTGGCTCGCCTTCATCGCGCACGAAGACGACGCGTTCGCCCGCGGGATCGCGGACGGCGTTCAAGTGCTCCGCCGGGCCGTACGCGACGCCGACGTCGGAGGCGGGGTCGGAGACCGACGCGAAATCGACCGCAGAAAATGCGTTCACGAACCCGACGATGCCGGGCAAGCTCCGATAGCTGTCCTTGAGCGCGACGAGGTCGGCGAGCGCGATTGGAGCACAAAGCGCTTCAGGCAGGTCGAGCTCGGTCTGCGCTGCCGGACCGCAGAGCTCACCGCAGACGCGGTTGAACACCGCGACATCGGCGCCGCGAAAGCTATAGATGGACTGTTTGCGGTCACCCACGATGAAGAGCCCGTGCCCTTCGATCTGGTCGGAGCCGATCGGCGCGCCGGCCGTTCGCACACCCGTGCGCGCCCGCAACAGATAGACGAGATCCCGCTGGACGAGGCTGGTGTCCTGGAACTCGTCGACCAGCAGGACGTCGATCTCGTCTCGTGCGAGCGCGGCGACCTCCGGGTGGTCGCGCAGCCCGTTGCGCGCGAGGACGAGCAGATCGGCGAAACCAGCGACCCCGCGCTCGAGGCGCTCGGCGAGGAGGCGCGCACGGATCGCCTTCAGCAGCTCCAAGATCGCGCGCTCGCGTCGCTCGAGCTTGCCGGCCTCGCGAAGCGTCGCCGCGAAGTTCTTGGCGCGCACGGGGTTGCTCGTGCCGTCGATCTCGTCGCGCAGCTCGAACAGGTCGCCCTCGGTGTCGGAGCTCTTGGCCGACTTTCGTTGAGCAAAGAGCTCTTGGAGGAACGGCTCCGCCGCCGGCGGTAGCGCCGCGTCGTCGTTCGCCGCAGCGTCGTGCTCCTCGAGGGAACGAAGGAGCGCGCGCGCCGGTCCGCTCACGTTCGCACGCGGCGAACCGACACACCGACGCGCGGCGGCGATCAAACGCCGTCGCAGCTCGTACGCCGTTCCGAGGTAGTCGCTCGTCTCGAGCGCCTCGAGATCCAGGCCTTCGTCGTCGAGCCGATCGAAGAACGGCAAAAGCGCGAGACGCGCTCGAAAGAACCCGCCGCAGGAATCTGCGAGCGCGCGCGCGGCGTCGACCTCGACCTCGGAGCCTTCGAGCGCCCGCGCGAGCGCTTCGTCGATGATGCCGAACGCGAGCGCCTCCGCTTCTTCCTCTTCGACGACGCGCAGGGTCGGGCTGAGCCCGAGCCCGAACGCATGCCGCCGAAGCAGGTCTGCGGCGAGCCCGTGCAGCGTCTCGATTCGAGCTTCGTGGAATGCGTCGAGCGCGCGCCGCGCACGGAGCATCAGCTCACCCTGGCTCGGCGGCTCGTCGAGCTCCGTGAGACGAGCGCGGATCTCGCGATCGAAAGGCCCATCCGGCGCACCGTCGGCGATTGCCCGCAAGGCTCGCTCGATGCGGGTTCGGATCTCCAGCGCGGCCGCTCTCGAGAACGTCGTCGCGACGATTCGATCCGGCGCGAGCGGCGGGTGCAGCACGCTTCGGCGCCGGTGCCCCATGGACGTCAGGCCCAACGTCAGAAAGACGTAGAGGCACGTGAGCCGATGCGTTTTGCCGGTCCCGGCGCTCGCCGCGACGACCACGTTCCGTTGGAACGCGACGACCACGTCGTCGTTGCTCATCGCGCGCCGTCCTTGGAGCTGTCCTCTTCGACGCTCTCGGGCATGACCGCGGGACGCCGGCAAAGGTCGCGCGCGTCGCAATGTTGGCACACCCCGAGGCTCGAGGGCCGCGGCGCGATCCAGCCGGTCCAGAGCCGGGTGATCGCCGCGGCGGCGACACTCGCGACGCGCTCGAGGGTCTCGTCGTCGAGCACGCGTTCGGCCTCTTTCGTGGGCACGATGACCGAGGATCCTCCGGGCCCGATCGCGACATAGACGCCGGAGGTCTCGGTCGGTCCGAGACGTTTCGCGACGAGCGCGTAGAGCGGTACCTGGAAGTCGCCCTCGCGCGCACGACGCGCGCGTGGCCTGCCCGTCTTGTAGTCGACGATCCGGATCCCGCTTCGATCCAGGGTCATGTCGAGGCGATCGATGCGACCTTCGACGTACACCGTGGGGCCGTCTTCGTAGGTGACGGCGACCGGGCCCCAAGGATCGGGCTCGCGGTGGCCGAACTTTCGCTCGCCTTCGCGGTAGTAGAACGTCCTGTCGCCCGAGATCTCGTCGGAGAACACGACGAGCGCGTCTTGCGCCGCGCGCGTTCGGCCTTCACGGCGAAGCGGGCTCGCGAACGTCTCCACGCCGAGCGCCCGATCGATCGCGGCGCGCGCTCTTTCGATGCGGTCTTGGACGGTCGCGCTCGGCGGCGCTTTTAGATCGGCCTCGAAGGCCGCATGCAGTGCCTTGTGAAGGAGGTCCCCGCGCTCGCGCGGCGCGAGCACATCGCTCAAATCTTCGGTGCGACGCGCTCGAAGCGCGCGCTCCGCGAAGGCGCGGAACGGGCACGCGTACGCGCGCTCGACGAACGTGACCGGCGTCGCCCGCTCCGGCGATCCTCCGCCGATTCGATCGGCGAGCATCGCGGTCATGGAGGGCGGAACGAGACCGGTGAATCGCCCGGGGAGCGCGCTCGGTTGCGCGAAGAAGGCCTGGCGATCGAGCTCCACCTGCACGACCTTCGCGAGCGTTCCGCTCGGAGGTCGGCCGGCCGCGAGCGCCGCGAGCTCGACCGCGCGTCGCGAGAGGCGCGCGCTGTCGTGGGACAGGCGCGACGCGGGTTCGAGGACGCGCTTCGCACCGTTCGCCAGCGCGAGCGCCACTTCGCGGTGCGGAGGCTCCGCTTCTCGACCGTCGTCGTCGGTGGACGAGTACGAGATCGCCACCTCGTTGGCGCTCGCGAGCGCCCAGGCGAGCTCCGCCTCGCGCACGACAGCGCGTTCGCGCGCGGAACGAGGCCTGCGCGTCGGCGGCAGCGCACGTCGCGTCGTTTCGTCGAGCAACGAAGGCGAAGGTGAAGGCGCGTACGACCGACCCGACATGCGCGTCAGCACGACGAGGTCGTGCGGCGATCCGAGCGCTTCGCGGAGCTCACCGATGCGCACCGCGCCGGAGCGTCCCGCGGCTCCCCGAGCGGCCGTGCGCACCGACGCGAGCGTCTGCTCGATCTCGAGCGAGAGCTCACCGATCCGAGCGGGCTCGTCGGACATGCCCAAAACACGGTGCGCTTCGCGCAGTCCCTCGAGCGCTTCCCGCGCGGCTCGAACCGCGACCGCGCCGTCGGCGATGGCACGTAGCGCGCTCTGTTGCGCAGCGAGCGCGTGGCGGATCTCCCGCGCCGAAGGATCGCCGAGCCGCAGGTTGTCCAGCGTCTCGATGACACCGCCGACGAAGCGATCGACGGTCTTGCCGCCGCGGAGCATCTCGACGCGCTCGGCGAGCTTCTCCATCGCCGAGACCATCCAAAAATCGCTCTCCTCGTCGCCGTCCTTCATGTCGGCGCGCAACACCTCGACGAAGAGCCGTCCGTCGCGATCTTGAACGACGGGCAACGCGCCGAGACGAGCCGCGAGCCGCGCGGCACGCTCGACCGCCCGCACCTCCTCCCGCTCGCGCACGAGGATGCCGGGGTGCAGCCCAGGCGTTCGCAAGAGCTCCACGATCGCGTCGCGATCGAGCCTTTCTCCCGCCATGCCCAGCAGCGAGAGCAACGTTCTCGCTTCGGGCGAGCTGTCGACCGGCGGGCCCCAGGCCTCACTCACCGGGATCTTGGCTTCGCGCATCGCGGCTCGGAGCGGCTCGAGGAACGCCTCGTCGCGGCTCGGCACCACCACGAGGACGCGATCCGGCTTCGCGCCGGCGTCGAGCGCGCTCCGGACACGCGCCGCGACCGCGCGTGCCTCGGCCGCGCTTCCGTGCGCTTCGAGCACACTCGTCGCCGTGCGCCGCGTCTCGTCGAACCAATCGATCTCGAAAGCGTCGGCCTCGTCGGCGAGACGCCGCTCGAGCGCTTCGCCGACCAGCGCGATCGGATCGTCATCGGCGGCGTCGGTGAACCGCGGCAGCGAGAGCTTCACGCCGCGCCCGCCGCGCGCACGGATGGCTTCGTGCACGGCGAGCCACGTGTCGACGACTGCGCCGTCGAGATCCGGCATCGCGTCGAGGTGCGCCTCGAACGGCAACACCGCGGCGGACGACGCAAGCCGCGCGGCGGCGCTGCGACCGAAGGGTCGCCGCGGATCGAACCGCGAGAGCGCTTCCAGATCCGCGTCGACGGCGCGCAGGATTCCGGCGAGCGAGCGGCCGCGCGCCGTCTTCGTCCGCAGCAGATCGTCGGCGGTCGTCCCGCTCCGCGCGAGCGCACCGACGGTCGCATCGGCTGCGATGGCGACCCCCGCCTGCTCGAAGCGCTCCGCCTTTTCGCGCCCGAGCGCGCGCTTCGCCATCACCCGCAAAAGGGGAGGGGAAGCAGGCCGCCGATCGTCGATCGACTCACGAAGGCGCTCGAGGAAACGGCGCGCCGAGGTGACGGACGTCGACGCCGCGCGCTCGACGTGACGCTCCGTCGGATAGACCGAGATCGTCGCGGGCGCGCCGGGCTTGTTGCCGCCCGACCGCGGTGGGCTCACCCGCCGCTCTCTCCGGCCATCGTGTCGGGATCGACCGGCTCGACGGCCTCCGGCGCCTGGGTCGGCTCGTCGAGCGGCGCCATCGTGCACGTCCCCTCGAAGACAACCCCTCGATCGATGAAGATCGCGGGGGCGCGGAGCGATCCGACGACCTTCGCCGGCGCATATAGCTCGATCGCGTCACGCGCGCGGATCTGGGCGCGGACCTCGCCGGCCGTCACGATGCAGGTCGCGACCTCGATCGTCCCTTCGACGTGGGCTCCCTCGCCGATGACCAGGACGTCGTCACCGCGGATATCGCCCGAAAACCTGCCGTCGATCCGAACCCGACCGAAGAACGTGAGCTTGCCCTCGAACTCGGTTCCACGGCCGAGCAAGGCGGTGATCTCCGTCGGTCGCGCGCCGGGCGCGCGCGGCGAGTCGCCGGTCGAGTTCGATTCCACGCGGCGGTTGTAGACCGAGAGGCGCTTCGCCGTGCGTGCGAATTTCACCGAGCCCGCGCCCGGAGGCGGCGTGGCGAACGTCAGTGTCCGATTCTTGAGCGACGCCGTCCTCCGTCACGTTGCTAACGGCGTGCACGCGGTAGGCACGAATCCCGCGGTAAACCAATCACTCAGCCGGGGCATGCTTCATGCTTCGAAGCCCGACCGCATCGATTGACGCGACCGCGCACCTGTGGGACACGCGACCTTCTTCGACGCCGGGGAAACCACCAGTGAAACACCTTCTTTCTCTCACCGCGCTGGCGCTTGCGCTCGCGCCGCTCTCCGCCCTCGCACAAGGCGCGGATCCGAATGGTCAGCCCGCGCCGGTCGTGGGTCAGGCTCCCGCTCCGGGCGCGCCTGCTGCAGTTACCCCGGATAAGGCGTCCGCGCCCGCGGAAGAAGCACCGAAGCCGCTGATGTGGCGCGGAACGTCCTTCACCTGGACGCAGAACGCGTCCACCTCGCTCCTCGGCATCGGCACCGATCAGGTCGGCTTCGAGGAAGACGTCTACGCCTGGGACTTCATCCTCTCGCCGCAGATTTATCTGCTCGATCTCGAGAAGGACAAGATCCTGGCGTTCGCCGAGGGTGGTGTCTCGGTCGAGTGGACGGACAGCGGCTCCACCACGACGAAGCACGAGCCGGCGTTCCGCGATACGCAGGTCGGCGTCGGTTACAACCGCAACATCTTCAAGAGCGAAGACAACGAGTGGTCGACGGACGCGCGCGTTCGCCTCCGCTACAACATCCCGACCTCGAAGATCTCCCTCGAGCAGGGCCGCTACGGCGTTCTCTCCCCGGGCGTCTCGCTCTCGCAGCAGTTCAAGCTGCTAGGCCAGGCGGCGAAGGGCCTCAACAGCCTCACGCTCACCGCCGGCTTCACCTGGTCGCACCTCTTCGCGAAGTCCTACACCCCGACGAACCCGAACCTGCAGCGCACGCGCCAGAGCGTCTCCGGCACCACGCGTGAGGACGATCAGCTCTCGTTCCGCTCGATGGATATCGATCGCCTCATCCCCTCGGCGACGATCGGCCTCCCGATCTACGGCGGCTTGGAGCTCACGGCGGTGTACCGCCTCATCGGTCGCTTCAAGCACGACTTCGAGAGCGGCGCCTGTGAGATCGTCGTCATGGGCGAGTGCCAGACGGCCGACCGCGACCCGAACCGGGTGAACTACGTCACCGACTCGAGCTTCGACATCTCGCTGTCGCAGCCCATCTACGACATGTTCACGCTCAACCTCGGCTACAACAACGAGAGCCTGACCCTGGACGAGGCGAGCAAGCTGCGTAACCCGTTCTGGAGCCCCGGCGGCTCGGTCTTCTATCTCGACCTCGTCGCCAACATCGACGTCATCTACGACAAGGCCTCGGGTCGCTCGAAGATCGATCTTCCCCCCGGACCGAACCAGAACGCGACGGCGGCGAGCAACGCCTTCGGCATGCCTTCGTTCTGACGGTACCTCCTCGAACATCCCGGCCGGGGCCTGCGAACGGCCCCGGCAATACGTCACGAAGCGCGACGCGCGTTCTCCTCGTCGATCCGAAAGCATCGATACGAAGGAGCTGGGCGCGCGCGCTGTTCGACAGCGGCGTCGATGCGCTGACGGCGCAGTCGCTGACGGATGCTCCGGCCCTCGTTCCGGGCCGTGCACCCGTCGTTCTGCTCGTCGATTGGGCGGTGCTTGGTGGCCGCCTGCTTCGCGATCCGACGGAGGCAACCGATACGCTCGGCGAGCTCCTCGCGCGCGCGGTCGTTGTCGTCCTCGCGGATCCTTCGCAGGCCGAGGACGCCGCGCGCGACGTCCGCGATCGCGCGTTCGCCTTGATCGAGCGCGTCGATCCACCGCCGCCCGGACTCGCCTTGCTCGTTCGCAGCGCGGCGAACGTCGCCGACGGCTCCGCAGCTTCCGCCTCGACCCTCGCAGGCCCAACGTTCATCGCTTCGTCGCGCGCAATGCAGGCGATCGTCGGTCGCGTGACCACGCTCGCGAGCAGCGACGCGCCGTTCTTGTTGATTGGCCCCGAAGGCACCGGCAAGCGCTCGCTCGCGAGGCTCGCGCATGCGCGCGGATCGCGGGCGTCGCGGCCGTTCGTCGTGGTTCGGCCGAGCGATGCCGCCGACGCGCGTGCGCTCGAGGTGTTGCTCGCCGACGGGCTCGATGCAGCCGGGGCGGGCACCCTCGTCCTCGACCGCGTGGACGCGCTCTCCCCCGGCGCGCAGACCGCGGTGCTCGAGCTCGTTCGCGGCGCTTCTTCGGCTCGGTTCGTCGCAACGGCCTTGCCCGCCGTTCGCGCAGCCGAACGTGCCGGCGAGTTTTCGACCGAGCTCTACTATCGGCTCGCGCGCACCATCGTCGATGTTCCACCGCTCGCCGAGCGGGCCGACGACGTCCCGGTCCTCGCGTACACCTTCCTCCGCGAAGCGGCCGATCGCTACGGCCTGCCGGCCAAACGAATCAGCGCCGAGGCGCTGCGTTCGTTGAAACACTCCCCGTTCCCCGGCAACGTCCCCGAGCTCCGAACGCTCATGGAGCAGGCGGCGACGATCCCCCGTGACGTGCTTGCGCTCGGCGACTTCGGCTTCGAGCGCCCCAACTCGGCCCGTCGCAAGTTGGAGAGCCCCACTTCCTATGTCGCCGCTCGGCGCGTCGAGCTCGAGTCGTTCGAGCGCCGCTACGTCGAAGCCGTGCTCTCGTTCGCCGGTGGAAACATCACGCGCGCCGCCGAAATCGCCGGGATGGACCGTGCGAACTTCCGCCGGCTCATGAAGCGCGCAAAGGGCAGGGCCGGCGACCCGGCGACCCGAACGAAGGCCTAACGTGATAGGGTCCGGCCCGTGGTGCGTCGGTCCCCACGTGCCGTATGCCTTGCGCTCGCGTTCTGCCTGACGGCGACGAGCGCATTTGCCGACGACGAGGACACACCTGCGAAGGCAGCGGACGCGCCGCCGGTGAACGCTGCGCCCGGAGCGCCCGCGAACAAGCGCTCGCTCGCGGAGGCGCTCGCCCTCTCCGACAAGAACCACCCGAACATCAAAGCGGCCCGCGCCAAGCTGATGTTCACCCGCGCCCAGCTCGACGAGGCGCACTCCGCGCCGTTCAGCATCTTCAAGCTCTCCGGCGGCGTCGGCATCGCGCCGGAGCTCGTCGGCACCGCCGCGTACAGCCCCGACAACGACGTCTCGCTTTCGAGCGGCGTCGCGCTCGCCTGGCGGATCGATTTGCAGGGCGTGTTGCCGCTTTGGACCTTCGGGAAGATCGGCAATCTGTGGGACGCCGCCGAGGCCAACGTGAAGGTGCACGAGGCCGGTGTCGAAAAGGAGCGGGACCTCGTTCGGCTCGAGGTTCGACGCGCCTATTACGGTCTTCTTCTCGCGCGGGACGGAAAGCTCCTCCTCCTCGACGTAAAGAAGACCCTGGACGAGGGTGAGAAGAGCCTCAAAGAGAAGGTCGACAAGGGCGAGGGCGACGTCCTCGACCTGTACAAGCTGCAGAC
Source organism: Polyangiaceae bacterium (assembly GCA_013361525.1). Classification (GTDB taxonomy): domain Bacteria; phylum Myxococcota_A; class Polyangia; order Polyangiales; family Polyangiaceae; genus Xiheicaenibacterium. The sequence continues at coordinate 17,362 of JABFXY010000017.1, forward strand.
CTTCGCGTCGGAGCTCGACGTCCGCGCCGCCGAGGCGGAGAAATGGGAGAAGGTCGCGCTCGCCGGTTTGCGCTTTTACACGGGAGTCTCGGACTTCGACATTCCCGACGTCCCGCTCGCGCCGCCGGTGCACGATCTACTCCCCGTCGAGCGCTACCTCGAAGCGGCCGGCAAATACCGCCCCGAGCTGGCTCAGGCGAAATACGGACTCGAGGCGCGCGCGGCCCAGGTCCGAATGGCCGAGTCCGGGTTTTATCCCGATATTGGCATCGGCTTGAGCTTGGGTATCGGCGTCGCCCCGGAGATCGACGATCAAATCAATCCCTTCGCGTACGACCCGGCGAACTACTTCCGTTATGGCGCGGGCCTCGTGTTCCAATGGAACCTCGACTTCGTTCCTCAAGAGGCGCGATTGAGGCAATCGAAGGCGAACCTCGCCGAAATGAAGGCGACGGTGCAGCTCGCCGACGGCGGGGTCGAAGCGGAGGTCCGCATCGCGCACGCCGAGGTCGAAGATTGGAGGTCGCGCCGCGAGGCCTACTTCAAGGCCATGATGCGCGCGAAGAAGTGGCTCATCGTCGTCCAACAAGGCATCGACGTCGGCACCATCGAAGACAAAGAGCTTCTCGAGCCTGCGAAGCAATACGCGCTCAATCGCTTCAACACGATGAACGCGACGATGGAGCTCGACGTCGCGCTGGCGAAGCTCGCCCGCGCGACGGGGTGGGACGCGATCGCCCCGGACGGTGTTACCGCGCCGCCGTGAGGTGGGCCGTCATTCCGGCTCGATCGTGAGCTTGTAGTCCGGCAGATCCATCGGCTTTCCGTCGGCGACGACGCCGGTCAATTGAAGCAAAAGCTCCTCCGGCGGCTCGCCGTCGAGCAAGAAGTCCATGAAGACGTCGTGGCTCATGCCGGCTTCGATCTTGTGAAAGCCCTTGGTCATCCCGCCGAAGGTCCCCTTGAAACGGCCGACGACCTGTCCATCCGGGAGCACCAGCTGCGTCTGGTTCCGGTCGACCATGATCTCGTGTTCGGTGTGGTTCACGAACGTGAACCGAAGCCGAAGCTTCGACCCGCGCATCTCGAGCTGCTGCGGCGTGATGATGACGCCGTCGTGGCTGTAGGTGCCCGGGCCTTCGACTCGATACGACGAACAGCCGACGACAAATGCGAAGAGGGCGATGGCGAGGATGCGCGCGAACATGCGCCCTCATAACAGCCCCGCCCAATAGGATCGAGAATCGCGGCGCAGGAATCGTGCGCACTGCGATGTGGCGAAACGGCTCGTCAGAGCTTTCGCAAGAAGATGCGCTCGACGCGATGGTCCGTGCCCTTCTCGAGGATGAGACGCGCGCGCTCGCGTGTCGGGCCGATGTTCTCGCGCAAATTGACGAGGTTGATCTTCCGCCAGATGTCCGAGGCCGTCGCGGCCGCCGCCTCTTCGGTGAGCTTCGCGTAATTCTTGAAATACGACTCGGGGTCACGAAAGGCCGTTTCGCGAAGGCGCATGAAGCGCGAGACGTACCAGCGCTCGAGCTCGTCTTCGGAGGCGTCGATATAAATCGAGAAGTCGATGAAGTCCGATACGAAGACGCGCGGGCTTCGTTCACCGGTCGCCGGCGCCGTCTGCAGCACATTGAGGCCCTCGATGATCACGATGTCCGGGCGTTGCAGCACGAGGCCGTCGCCGGTCAATACGTCGTAATGGTGATGCGAATAGACGGGCGCGCGCACCTCGTGGACCCCGCTCTTCAAGTCCGCGAGAAAGCGAATCAGGCGCCGAACGTCGTAGCTCTCCGGAAAGCCTTTTCGGCCGAGGATCCCGCGCTCTTCGAGCACGCGATTGGGGTGTAGGAAGCCGTCGGTCGTCACGAGCTCGACGCGCGGGCGATTCGGCCACTCAGCAATGAGCGCGCGAAGGATACGCGCGGTGGTGCTCTTACCGCCCGCGACGCTCCCCGCGATGGCGATGACATAAGGCACGCGCCCCGCGGGGCTCCCGAGGAAGGTGTCGGTGACGCGCGAGAGCTGGGACGTCGCCGCGACGTAGAGGTCGAGCAAGCGTGACAGCGGGAGGTAGACGTCGGAGACCTCCTCGAGCGAGACGTGCTCGTCCGCGCTTCGGAGGCGCGCGAGATCCGCTTCGGAGACGGTGAGCGGCGTCGCGCCGCGGAGCCTCGCCCAGCTCGCGCGGGAGAACTCCGTGTACAGCGAACCGCTAGGCGCGTGCTCGGCCTTCATCGCGGCGACTATATCGCTGCGGGCCGGCCGCGCAGCTGCTCCGACGATGGAAGCGTACGACCGTAAGATTCCTGATGCGGCCGCGTTCTTCAGGGCGTAAGGGACTTCCACCCTCGGAGATCAAGATGCGTTTTTCTCGAGTATTTCCCCTCGTTGCCACCGCTTTGCTGTCGTTCGCATGTGCCCCGACCCCGCAAGCCCAGCCCGCGGAGGTCGAGCTGAACCCGTCCTCGACCACCTCGACGCCGAGACCGTCTGCGGAGCCGACCGCGAGCGCCGTCGCCTCGGCTGAGCCCGCCGCTGAGGGCAGCTGTCCGCTCTTCTGCACACGCGCGAGCGGCACATGCACGAGACCGCAGATCACCGAGAAGAACCTGATGTCGATCACCTGCGGGCAGTTCTCGATGGGAGCCTTCGAGAAGCTCCCGCGCGAAGCGTGCCCCGACACGTGCTGCCCGGCCGCCACCGGATCGGGCGCCGACGCCGACGCCGACGGCTTGCTGTCGTCGGTCGACCGCTGCGAAAACGAGCCCGAAGATCGCGACGGCTTCCAAGACCAGGACGGTTGCCCGGAGCTCGACAACGATCGAGACGGCCTCGACGACATCAAAGACAAGTGCTGTTACGTCGCCGAGGACATGGACGGCAAAGAGGATTTGGACGGCTGCCCGGAGGGCTGAATGACCGAGCGAGCGAGGTCACCTGCACATGGCCTTCTGAACCAGTCCGGCGACGATGCCGCCGAATTTGCGCACGGTGACCTCGATGCTCGCGTCGGTCAAAACGACGTAATGGGGAAAGCACTGCTCTGCGAGCGGCTGGACGGCGACCTGCGCGACGATCATCCCCTCACGTCGTGAGAGGTGATTGACCACGTGTTTGAGCGCCGCGACCGAACATTCGGTCGGCAGGCCGTCGCTGATCATGACGAGCACCTTCGCCTTGCGGCGGCTGCCCTTCGCGACCCCTGCAACATGGTAGAGGGCCGCCGCGTCGTTGTTGCCGCCGCTCGAATAGAGCGCGTGCACGCCGCAACGCTCCTTCGGGCCGCAGTCGAAGATCGTCCGGTCCGTGAATCCGAAGACGCGCACGTCCACCGCCGCTAGCGGGCGCGATGCTTCGGCGACCAGCGCGCCGAACAGCTTGGCGCGCTCGATGTTGTCGCGCGACGACATCGATCCCGAGCAGTCGACGACGACGCCGAGGAAGAGATCGCGATCCGGCCGCACCTCGCGTGACTTCAGCGCGCGCGGGTCGCCGTGAAGCGCGAGCGGCAGCAGGCGCGGACGATCGATCCGGCGACCGGCGGTGAGCATTCGACGCTCGGTGTAGGCGAGGCCGAGCTGCTCGAAGTATTGGCGAAGAATCGCCGCCGGCCGGTCCACCTTGCGGCGATATGGCGCATACGCGACGGCATCGAACGGCACCGGACGAACCTCTCGGATGAAGTCGAACTTCGTCTCCGGGTCGACGTTCATGTAGAGCTTGCCCGATGTTTTGCCCGAGGTCGATCGCGGCCGGCCCTCCGGGTTCGCGATGCGCTCGACGAGGCGATCGATGTCCTCTTGGGTGATGCCGTCGTTCCAAACGAGGCCGTCGACGCCGCCTTCTTCGAGCCCCTCGTGCGGGCCGATGCTGTCGCAAAGGCGCGTCTCGAAGCCGAAAATTTCGCGCAGCTTGAGCGTGATCTCCCAAAGATCTTCCATCGAGCTCTGACGGAAGCGGCCGGTGAAGAGCGCGAGCGCCGCGTCGACCTTGGGATCTTCGTGGCGATTGCCGAGGCCCATTCGAAGCGCGCGCGCGAACCGCGCAAAGCTCAGGCCCTCGCGCTCCATCGTGAAGAGCAGGCTGCCTGATTCGACGACGACCGATTTGTCGTCGCGCGCGGGGAGCAATCGCGTCTGCGTGAGCACGTCGAATGCGCGCGCACCGAGGTGCGACACGAGCGAGCGGACGGGCACCGTGCGGTCGGTGTGTTGGAACGCGTACGCAGCGAGGCGCTTGAGCAAGTCGCCCCACCACGCATCCTTTGCGCGCAGGTTGCGCTCGAGGTGCTCGTCGGCGACGAGGTTGAACACGCCGTGAAGGCCTTGTTCTTCGGCGCGTTTCCACACCTTCTCGGCGGCGGGACCGGCGTGGTGGAGGTGATGGCCGAGCTCGTGGAGGATGAGCGCAGCGACGACCTCTTGGCCGTGCGGGTCGCCGCGGAGGATCGGCAGCGGCGTCACGAATAGCGCATTTTCCCGCGTCCTCGTGAAGCCGAGGCGCTGCGTGCCGGTCATGCGGATGCGCATCGGCTTGCCGAGCGCGCGCTGCGCGATGCGCGCGCCCCACGCGAAGACTTCGGCGATCTTGAGCAGCTTGCGCTCGCGCGCCGCGCGCGTGGAGAGCAGGCGCGCCGCGGCCATTCGCGCCTTGTCGGTCGAGCCGTGGGTCATCACCGCCTCGAGCGCCTCTTCGGCGCGATGCGCGGCGACGGTCGAGAGGTGATGCACGAGCGCAGCTTCTTTCGCGATCGCCGTGCCGGCTGCGAGGAACGCGCGCGCGGCGGCGAGGATTCGCTTGGACGAGGTGCGATCGAAGAGGTGAGGGCGACCGCCGGTCTCCTCGAAGGATTGTCCGACGACCAGCAGGAAACCGTGATCATCACCGTGCACGTGCAGGTACGTCGCGACGCGCCGGCGCAGGGAGCCCATCCGCTTCGTGCCGCGATCGAGGAACGCTCGCAGCGCGTCGAACGCGCTCGGGCTCGCCGTTTCGGCGAGCAAGTGCTCGACCGCGCGGATGTAGACATGCGGCTCCGCGCTGCCTGCGAGCTTGCGTGCGAGCACGGGCGGATCGACCTCGCGGCTGAGCAGATCCCAGTCGCGCGCCTCGAAGTACGGCTGTGGCGCCGGGAGATTCAGCAGCGCGATCGCGCGATCGATCGCGGCCGCGTCGCCACACTCGAGCTGCGCCAGCGCAACGCGGAAGCGCAGCTCGACGGGCCGGTCGCGGTCATCAGCGAGCGCGAGCGCCCAAGCCTTCGCGGCACCGTCGGGCCACAGCGGAAGGCTCTCCACGATCGGTCGTACTTCATCGGCAGCCAGCGCAGTCGAGAGCTTCGTCGCGAGCCGCGCGCAGCCCGCCTCGCCGAGCTCGATCAGGCGCAGCGTCGCCTCGTGGATGACGCTGGTGCGCTCGTCGCCGGTGAGACGCGTGAGGAAGTCGAGGCTCGAGCTCGCGCGGATCTGGGCGAGCAGCTCCTCGTCGGTTCGCGGCTCGACCCGCACTGCGCGGCGGGGCGCGAGCCCCTCCGAGTCGACGAGCGGACCGAGCGCATGGCGCACCGCCTCGTCGAGATCCGGAAGGAGAAGGCGAGCGGCACGAGCGATCTTCGCGAGATCATGTTGGCGCGCCCACGCGACGCTCCGCAGCGCGGTGGCGGCGGCGAGCCCCGCGTCGGTCGGAAGCGCGGCGACGAGCGCGTCGAGCGCCTGTTCGTCGACGAGCTCGCGGAATCGAGCCTTGTCGCGCATCGAGAGCACACCGATCGCGGAAGCGATCGCGGCGACGGAAGTGATTCGAAGCGGCGCCGAAACGAGCGCGGTGCGCGCGCGGATCAACGCAGCGAGCGAGGTTCGCTCCTCGAGCCCGCGATCGAGGTGTGCGAGCGCGTGCCCATCCCATCGCCACAGCCACGCATGGCCGAGCGGCGACAACGCCTCCGACGTCGAACCGAAGGTCGCCACCATCGCGCGATCGAGGTCCGCCAAAAAGCGCGGATCCATGCTGGCAAAACGCGAAAACGCGGCGTCCGTCGCTTCGATCGGATCCATCGAGCCGAGCAGGGCGACGCACGCTTCGATGGTCGGAGCCGGAGGCACCATTCGGTACGCGACACCCTGGCGCGCACGCGCGAGAGGCGCCGGGCGCTCATCGAACGTCGGCGAGCAACCGCGCGCCCACGCAACGAGCTGCGGCCGGTCGTCCTCGAGGAGGCGCTCGGCGAGCGCGCGCTCTTTGCCGAGCGGCAACGTGCCCGGAGGCGACGCCGCGAGGACCGCACGAAGCGCGCCGTCGCCCAGCGCCAGCATGTGGGCGACGAACGGCCCCGTATCGAGCGCGAGCGCAGCTTCGACGACCAGCGCGAGCGACAGCGCGCACGCGCGCTCGGCGCGCGCGGCGAGTGGCGCCACGACGCGCTTGAACACGTCACCGCCATGGCGTGTGAACAGTGCCTTCGCGAACGCATCCACGCGCTCCTTTTCGAGACCGCCGAGGTCGTGATTGCGAACGATGCGCGCGAGCTCGCGAGCCCCGGCGACGAAGCCGAACAACGCGCTCGGTCCTTGCTCGAGCATCGCCACCAAGATCTGTGTGCAGGTGCGCGGGCCTTCGTACTCGGGCACGAGGTCGAGCACGGCACGCCGCGCGATGTCGTCGTCATCGCGAAGCGAGAGGAGCTTCACCACGTCGCCGATCGGCTCCGCGACGAGCGCGGCCGCGAGCGGAAGCGCGCGCTTCGGATCGAGCACGCGGGAAAATGGATCCTTGTCGACGAGGCGGAGGATGCCCGTCGTCACGTGGAGATCGAGCGTCCCATCGGGACGACACGCGCGCGCCTCGAGCAGGTCGTCGACGACAGCGGAGGGCGCGCTCATCCCCCAGCGATGGAAAGCGTCTGCCGCGACGCGCACGTGATCGTGCGAAAGCGTGCGCGAACGGAGCGAGGCCGGATGCGCGACCGCAAGCAGCTGGAGGCGCGACGGCGTTGGTCCGCGCCGATCGATATCCAGCCACGCCGCCGCCGCGATTTGAGAACAAAAGGTCGATGTGTGCTGAAACGCGCGCTCGAGCCCATCGGCGACCTCGTCGGGCACGACCTCGAGCAACGTGTCGAGCTCGTCCACCGATCCGTCCAGGAGCCGAAGATTGGGCTGGTCCGCGCACGTCGCGAGGAACTCCTCGACGACGGCGCTCGAACGCGCGCGCAGCTCGGCGGACGCCGGCCCGAGCAACATCGGCTTCGCGACGACCATCTTCCATACCGTCGCTTTCGGCAGCACACCTTCGCGAAGCAGATCCAAGAGGACCGCAATGCCGCCCGGCGGCTCGAGGTTTCCAGCTTCGGCGTCGCGGATCACCGCATCGCGATGCGCAGGATCGGCGGCAAGCATGAGGTCCCAGGCGCGCGGCGCATCGCCGCGCGTGGACATCGCGACACCAAGCGCGCGCACCTCGGCGATGTCCGAAAACACGACGTGCGCCCAACGAGCGGGCTCCGTCTGAGCAACGTGCGCAAGGACACGAACCGCCTCGTCGGCGAGCGCCGCTTCACGCAAACAGTCGACGGCCGTCTCGGTCGCGAGCATCCCTCGGGCCCCGCGCAGCGCCACGAGCGCTCGACGTCGCAGCGAGACGTCTGCAGAGGAATCACGCGCAAGCACGGCGAGCACACCGAAGAACGGCGCACGCTCACGCAGCGTCTCCCTCGCCAGCTCATCGAGCAACGCCGGAATCCGCGCATCATCGAGCGCGTCGAGCGTCAGCAGGTCGAAGAGCAGTAGGTCGTTCACGGCTACGTTCCAGGAGCCGGCCATCGGCCGGCGTCGGCAAAACCATCAAGTTGGAAATGGGCGCGCGAGCGAAAAAGTAGGGGCGCGACGACGTCGACGCGGCGCTCGATGGGACTTCGCCACGCGCTCGGGCCAATCACCCTCGCGCGCGAAACGTTCCTCGAGCATCCGCGAGCACCGCGGGCTCACCCGTATCGGCGGCTCGGCAACGAACGCAGCGCACCGTCCGAGAGCATCGAACGATGCGCGTCCAAAGGGACCCGACGGTGGTGCAGTGGGTCCCGGACCCCGCGCCTCGACTGCTCCCACCAGAGAAGTCGCCGAGCTTGCGCGGTGCTGCTCGACGCACGAAAACGTCGAGCTTCGCCGCGATCCTTGCGGATCGCCGCGGCATCACGCCGTCTTTGCGCGAGCTTTTTTGCGCGCGCCAGGGCCGGCATTAGCCGCTCGGGTGAGCATGCTCCGCGGTGCGACCCCGCTTCGTGACGAAGGTCCGCATGCGTCGCCGCTCCTATCGCGCCCCACCGACGCGCGCCGATAGCGAGCCTGACATGGGCCGAGCTCGGCCTCTTCTCAGGGGCGCGTCAGCTCGTGCAAAAGATCCATCGTGCATTTGCGCGACGTCGCGACCTCGGCGGAATTCAGACCCAAGATCAGAATTCGAGGTCCTTCGACGACGTACGCGAACTGCTTGTATTGGCGCGCGAGCGACGCCGCTTGCTCGGCGTCTTTCTCTTTGTTGAAGGCGTAATACTGGATGCTCCCGCGGCAGGGCCTTTTCGCGACGGTCATCGACACTTGCTCGGAGAACTCAGTCGTCGACTCCCCGATGTTCTCGAGCGTCCATCCGAGCGCCTTCAGCTTCTGCCTGAGCACCTCCTTGCCGAACGGCTTCAGCTTGCGTTTCGGTGCGTGCTCCGGAAAGTCGCCGTCGGGAAACGGTGGCTTCGATTCGCCGCGATGGATCGAGATCCCGTTTGCGCGAGCCTCTGCGGATGTGAGCTCGCGCGTCGTCTTCACGACCTCCGCGGATGAGGAGGCAATTGACGTCGTGGTCTCCGCGGCGGTCGGCGCAACCTCCGCGCGCGCCGTGCTCGCCGTTCCTGTGCTTCGAGCACCCGCGACGTACAAGACCGCGCCGAGCCCGACGAGGCCGACCGCGCCTGCGATCGCTGCGACGATCGGCCGACGTCGCGGCCCGGGGCTCGTCTTCGCGACGACTTCCGGCGCGCGTTGACTGACGAGCGGCGTCGCCTGCGTCGCGTCGAAAGCAGACGGATCGACGCTGCGCGCGACGTCGGTCCGAATCGCCCCCGACGACGCGGCAACGATGACAGGCGCACCGAGCGCCTCCATGTCGGCGAGCATCTGCGCCGCGCTGGAATATCGCTCCTCCGGGCGTTTCTTCGTCGCCCGTTCGAGGATCGCGGCGAGCCTCGAACGCATCACGCCCTCCGGCATCGGGACCGGTTCCGGAGACAAATGCGCCATGCAGATCTTCAAGCCGTCGTCGCCGTCGAAGACCGGCCGTCCTGCGACGCACTCGGCCAGCGACAAACCGAGCGCGTAGAGATCCGACGCGGGTCCGATCGGATCGCCGCCGACCTGCTCCGGCGACATGTATCGGGGCGTTCCCATCGCCTGACTCGCGTGCGTCAGCGCCGCCGATGCGCCGGCCGACCACGCCGGACGCACCGACGCCGGCCCCGCGGGCTGCACCTCCTTTGCGATGCCGAAGTCGAGGAGCTTCGCGAAGAACGGCTCTCCCGCGTGCGACGTGATGAAGATGTTCGCCGGCTTGATGTCGCGATGAACGATGCCGAGCGCGTGCGCTTCCATCAGCGACTTGAGGATTTGCGTCCCGACGCGGATCACGCGCGCTTCGTCGAGCGGGCCTTCACGCTCGAGGAGGCCCGCGAGGGACTCTCCTCGCAAGAGCTCCATCACGATGTACGGCGTCCGTTCGTCCGCGAAACCGAAGTCGAGCAACCGCACGGTGTTGGGATGCTCGAGACGCTGAATCAGCTGCGCCTCGCGTCTGAATCGCTCGACGTGCTCCGGTGAGCTCACCACGTCGCGCGGCAAAACCTTCACCGCGACGGGGCGATCGAGCGGCGCTTGCGTCGCACGATAGACCTGTCCGAAACCGCCCGCGCCGAGCGGCTCACCGATGACGCATCGGCCGAGCACCGACCCCTTCGGCACCCATTGTTGCGAGAAGCCCGACATCGAACGCCATCGTACAAGCCGAGGCCCCGAAGTTGCTCCGTCGTCGGTGCTCGAGGAGGTGACGACCATGAGGGGCTATGGGTTGCTCGCGCGATTCCGCGCAAAGAGCGGGAAAGAGGCCGAGGTGGAGGAGCTTCTGCGCTCGGCGCTCCCGATGGTGAGGCAAGAACCCTCCACGCGCGCATGGTTCGCGATCCATTTTCGGCGGGGCGAATACGGCATCTTCGATACGTTCCGCGACGAGGCGGCGCGCACCTCTCACCTCGAAGGACCGATCGGCACCACGCTCCAGCGCCGAACCGCCGAGCTGTTCGAAGCACCCATCGCCATTCGCAAGTGTTTGCTCCTCGCGCAGAAGCTCCCGCTCGCCGACCCGCTGAGCCCGGACACCCGCGCCGTCTTTCTGACGTTCAAACCGAAGCAGGGGCACGAGCTCGAGGCGGAGGACTTTCTGCGTCGGGCAGAGGGCTACGTGCGTAAGGAAGAGCGGACGACCGCGTGGTACGCGCTGCGCTTCGACGATGGAGAGGTCGGCATCTTCGACGTCTTCCCCGACGGCAAAGGCCGCATGGCCCACCTCGTCGGCCGCGTACCATTCGAGCTCGCGAGGCACGCGGTCTCGCTCGTCGGCAGCGTGCCCAATATGCAATTACCGAAGCTCATCGCCGAGAAGATCGCGGCGTGAGGAAGAACGCCGGCAATCAGCAGCGGCAGATGGCCGGTGTCAGATCCGACAACGCCTCTTTGCCCTCGAAAAAGCTCCAGAGATTGACGTCGAACATGCCGTCGTAAACGACCTCGAGCCGGCCATCGCCCTCGACGTCAATCAACATGTTCAATGTTCCGCCGCTCTCGAAGTCCGGTACCTCGACGAGCGTCGTCCCGCGCACTTTGAAGAGTCGCTCCACCGTCGCGTGGAACGAGCAGGCCTCGCCGCCTTCAATCCGCGCGAGAAGGTAGCGCTCCCCACGCCAGGTGAACGCGTCGTAGCTCGAATTCGCGGCCTCGTCCCAGCCCGGCTTCGGCTTCGGCGTGTTCATCGACGCGTAGTAAGAGTCGTAATCCGACTGCGCCGACAGGAACGTGTCCATCTTCGCGAGCGACGCGTGCGCGCGTTCGACGAGATCAGGATCCGGCGTCTGCATCTCGGGCATCACCGGCGCGCGAAGATCGGACAGCCGCGCCCAATGCGCATTCTTGAACTCCTCGGTCGGAAGATCCGCCACGAGCCATCGCGTCCCCGTCTGCAGAACGTTCTGCGCGATCACCCGCTCTGCTTCTTCATCTTCCGGCGTATCCGAAAAATCGATCCCCAAGCTCGCGATCCACATCGGACCGAGCTTCGCCTCCCCGACCACCTCGCGCCCTCGATAAAGCTTCACGGTGCGCCCTCCGAGATCGTGCGAGCGCGGAAACCTTGTCTTGTCGATTTGGGAGAACACCACGCGCTCTTGCTCGTCCGGCTTCGAGAGGAGTAGCGGATGACCGCGGAACCAATCGTCGGGCACGTCGGTGCTGAGCAGCACCACCCGCCGACCACCCACAAGCTCGACGAATCCGAAACCGCCAATCGGCGGGGTGCCTTCTGCTTCCTTCGATGTGGCGACTGGCACTACCGGCGGTGCGGAGGCGGAGGCGTTCCGGAAGTGCGACCGCGTCGGTCTTCGCGGCGGACGCGCACCCGGAAAGGCTCACCGCGAGAATCATCGAAGCAACCGCTATGCGTGCACGAAGCGCCATTGTGATGTCCTCTACAACGCCTGCTCGCGTCGGTCACTTCCACACACGCCGCCCCCCCTGGCTCGTGGGTAGACCGCCCCGGCCGGCGCACGTCACGGACCCGACCACGCGGGGTTAGGTCCCCGGAGTCGGGCGCTCGGCGCCCCCACCTCGGATGGATGCATCCCCGACGTTTCGAGTCTGCGTCCCCCAGCTCGCGACCCATCAGCCCCCGAGGGGCCGATGACGTCGAAGGTGGGGGAAGCCAACATCGAAGGCGGGGGACACAACGATCGAAGGGTGGGGCTGGTATCTCCAAACATGGGGGATGCCATGTTCGAAGGCGGGGGCCCTTATCCTCAAAGCTGGGGGCCCATATCTTCGAGGCCGGGGGCCCGTTGCTCGATGCTGGGGGGTGATTGGTCCAAGGCCGAAAACACGGGCCTGGAGCTCGCCCGCCCTTGTCGCGCGCGCCGGCCACGCGGAGCGAAGTAGGGGTGCTCGAATCGAGACACCCGCGATCGGTCCGTAAAGGGGCGTCTGCCGAAGGAGTAAGCGATTGTCGTTCCTGTAACGGGCCGACCTGCTCCCCCTGACGGGCGTCGTGTTACGTTCCGCGCGGGGCGCGATGAGCAGGTATCACGACGACTCGACCCGTGCGGACCATCCCGGCGGGGTCGAGCTCTCTCTCGAGAAGCTGCGCATTCTCGAGCCGCAACTCTTCACGGACGGCACTTTCAAGTGCTCCCCGACGTGCGACGTCGACCACCCTGCCGCCGAAATGCGTGAACGCATCGCCGAGCACCTGGAGGTCGGCGATAGCCGGGCAGCGATCGTCGTGTCGGTCGCTCACCTGGTGGTCGCGGCCTACTCCGATGACCTCGATACCGTCGCGCTCGTCCGTTTCCCGCCCGCTCTCGTCGCAAAGTACGGTCTCAGCGTCGGGTCGCGCCTTCTCACGGTCAACACATACGGTCAGGTGGAGGCTCACGGGCAATTGCTCTACGCCGCCGATATCGTCCCTGGGCCGCGGCGGGTTCGTTGGTCCAACTTCTCGCCCTTCATTGCCGACTTCCTCTCCGACGACACAGATTGGATCGAGTCGCGGAAGCGGGACATCCCACCCGAAGAATGGGACACCGCGCAAGCTCGTGCCGCGGAGCGATTCCAATGACGACAGAGCGTGTGACAATTTCTCTGTCTCGCGACGAGGCGCTCGTTCTGTTCGAGTGGGTGGCACGAGCGAATGAGTCGTCAATCGTTGAAAAGAGTCGGGCGGAGCAGTTGGTGCTCTGGATTTTGGAAGGCGCGCTGGAGAAGTCGCTCAAAGAGATCTTCGACCCGGACTATCGCTCGCTGTTGGCGCAGTCGGCCGCACGTGTCGTCGCGGAGCACGACGCGCCTGACGAGGAACCCTGAGTCCAGCAGACCTGCCCTAGAAGGCCTGCGGTCGCACGATCCGGGACCGCCGAACCCGGAACGTCGAGCTGAAGTAGGAGCTCAAAATGCCCGAATTTTATCCCGCTAATCCGTGGCCCGAACCGATCGTGGACCCCTTGAATCCGGAGTTGGTATGGCGACATTGGCGAGTGCGCTTCAGTACCCACGCGGACCAGGCTGCGGTGCGTCTGAGATTCTCGAGCTCTGCGAATGTTCGCATCGAGTCCCTCTCGGCTGATGGTTGCGTATTGGCCGTGCGTTGCGAAGGAGGCCCCAAGGCCGACCTTCACCAAGCAATGTCCGTCACAAGGACCGCAATTCTCGAGCTCGCCGAACTGACACCCCTCGCGACGGTGGAGGAAGTACCGGTTGAGCGGTGGCTGTTTCTTGTAGCGGAATGACGGGACGCTCCGGGGCCGCCAGTCTGGATGATGCAAAGCTGACCCTCGTCTAAAACGTCCCGCGAACGACAAACCCCCCAGGCGTTACCTGAAACGTCGCTTCAGCCGTCGCAGCCGGCTCCTCGTCACCACTCGCACCCTGCGCAACAAGAAACCAAACCAAAGTCCCCACGCCCGCAGCGGCCGTTACGCCAATCCCGACATCCGTCGCAATCGCGTACGTCTGCACCTTGGTCTGCGCATCCTCAATCGCCGTTTGGTTTCCAGGGAACGCCGACAGCGCCTGATCAAGCTCACCCCGCGCATCCACCGCCAACGCCCCCATCACGCCGGTGGTGATCCCTGCCGCCGCCGTAAATCCCAATAGCACCCAGACACCGACAGGGATCGTATAGCCATTTGCCTGCGGCGCTACCGGCACCGGGCGGGGAGGGGGCTCGTCTTTTTCGATCTTCACGAGCTCGAGCTTGATGGTCACCTCGTCGCGACCGGCGATTTCTTCCTGGCGCACGACGGGTTGATACCCCGACAACGTCGCAGAGAATTTACGGCGTCCGGCATTGACCAAGACCGCATTCGCGAGCGGTACTTTGCCCACCGACAAGTCGTCGACAAAGACCTCTGCGCCCTCGACGTTCGTCTCGAGCGTGACGGAGCCGACCTTCTTCGTCAGCGTGTCGATATAGCCGTTGACCTCGGTGCGGCGGAGCTTGTCGATGTTGGTGCCGCCCTCAGCCAAATATTGGCGAAACGCCGCGAGCGCGCTCGCATAGTCGTTCAGCTCTTGGGATGTCTGGCCGAGGTTGTAGAGGACTTTGTAATTGGGATTGATCTCGTAGGCTCGTTTGAATTCGACGAGGGCGGCCGCGTAATCGTGGTCGCGATAAAATGCGACGCCCGCGCGAAAACGTGCGCTCGCTTCGTCGCTCGCCCCCGCGGGCGGTTTGTCGTTGTCGCCGGCGAACGCGGGTAGCGCGGGCAACGCTGCAGACAGCGCCGCCGCCGCGAGCAGCAGACGACATCGGCGAATCATTTGTAGGGGTCCTGCTCGTCGATGCCGCGCTGTGGCGGTTTATCGGGTTTGCCGGCGTCGGGCACGCGGCCCCACGGGCGCTTGGCGGGATCGACGGCAGGGCCCGCACTCGGGACGGGCGCCGCGCTCGCCGCCGATTCGGCTGCGCTCGCCGACGGTGCGATGGCGGCTTCCAACACCAGCGCGAGCGAGACGTCCTTCTCGTACGAGATCATCGCCGTCTTCGGCGTCATCCCCGGGGCTTCGACCTCGATCTTGTGCATCGTTCCGTCGCGCTCCACCTGCGCCACGAACGGGCTGCCGGCGAGCTCGACGCCATCGAGCTTCGCGACGGCGCCGGGAGGGCCGTATTCGATCTTGAGCTCGATGCGCTCCGTCTTCGGAGCAGAGGTGGCCGCCGCCGCGCTCCCTTCCGGCTTCTTCGTCGCAATGACGATTGCGATGCCGGCGACCGACGCGAGGGCCAGCGCCCCGAGGACCATCAGGAGCGTTCGACTCTTCGAGGCGCCGCGCGATGCGACCGTCGGCTCGCCCACGCTCGCGGGCATCGTTGCAGCCTGCAAACTCCCATTCCCGGAAAGGCTGCCTGGGCCGGAGTCGGCGGCTGCAGGAGCTCCCGGGGGCGGCGCCGAGAGCGCTGCTTTGCGCTCGATGCTCGGCTGGACGGTGGTCAGCCGCGTGTGATCGACCGACGACGGCGCGCTCATGTCGAGGCTCGGCATCGGCAGAATGCTCGAGCTCTCCCGCTGTACTTGCTTTAGCTGCTCGTCGATGACGATGCGGATCGACTCGCGCTCCGGGTTGAAGAGGTTCGACACGAGGCCGCTCACCTCGCGCGGGCCGACGCGTTTGCTGAAGCGATCGAGGTAACCCTCCAGCGCATCCTGGAACGCCAGCGCGCTCCGAAAGCGGTTTTCGGGATCGTGCGCCATGGCCTTGTCGCAGATGTCCGCGAGCTCGGCGTCGGCGTCGGGCACCACGTCGCGAATGCGCGGCTCGGTCCCGGCGATGCGGCGCGCGAGGATCACGCTCTGCGCTTCGGCCTCGAGGAACCGCCGGCCCCCGATTGCCTCCCACAACATCACGCCGACGCTGAAGACATCGGCGCGTGCGTCGACGGGCCTGCCGCTCGCCTGCTCGGGCGCGATGTACGAGAGCTTTCCTTTGAAGACGCCGCTCTGCGTGGTGCTCGCGGCTCCGGCGGCCTTCGCAATGCCGAAGTCGACGACTTTGACCTGCCCGTCGTAGGTGACGAAGATGTTTTGCGGGCTGACGTCGCGATGGACGACCGAAAGCGGCGTCCCGTCGAAGTCCTTCAGGGTGTGCGCATAATCGAGCCCGGCGAGGGCATCCGCGAGGATGCGGACGTGGATCTCGATCGGCAATTCGACGCGCTTCGTCTTGCGGAGGATCGTATTGAGCGGCTGCCCGTCGAGATACTCCATCGCGAGGAAGTGTTGCCCGGCGTCCAGGCCGACCTCGTAGGTCGTGACGACGTTCGCGTGATTGAGCCGCGCGGCGAGGCGCGCCTCGTTCACGAACATCGAGAGAAAGTCCGCGTCTTGCGCCAAATCCTCTTTGAGGAGCTTGACGACGAGCAGTTTGTTCACGCCCGCCGGGCCGGGGACGACCGACAAATACACCGTCGCCATGCCCCCTTGTCCGAGCTTGGCGATGATTCGGTATTTGCCGATGCGGTCGGTCATCACGATTCGTGATTCAGGGCGGCGTGGGGGAGACGAGGACGTAGGAAATGGTGTTTTCGAGCACCTGGAAGCTGGACTGGCCGATATAGGCGTCGTCCTCTGCGCGGAAGGTTTTTGCCACGGCCGCGCCGAGCGGCAAGTTCACGAACCCGCCGAACCCGTCGGCGTCGGTCGAGGTCACGTCGGGCGGGCTGACCGGGCTGTCGTTGATCAAGTAGAACTCTTGGCTCTCGGTATCGGCGCTCGGGCATTCGAAGCGCACCCCGCTCGCGCGATCTCCGGAGCAGTCGAGCGCGACGAGGATCGCGGTGCCGCGTTCGGGGTCGACGGTGACGTCGGCGAGCGAGGTCAAGAGGTCGAACTCTGCCGGTCGGAGCAGGCGAACGACGTTGTATTTGGGCTGCTCGAGGATCGGCCGGCCGACGTAAACCCTCGATGGCATCAAATCCGAGTGGGTTATCCGAATGAAGCCGTCGAAGCCCTCGGGGACGTTCGCGCCGGCGAATCCCTGATCGTCCGGGTGAAGCCCCTTCGGAAAGTCGGGATTCGTCCCCATGCACTCGATGTCGAGCTTGTCGCAGACGTCGATGACTGTGCTCGTCGGGACCGGATTGCCGTCGATCGCGTACGTGAATTGCAGCGTCACCTCGACGTGCTTCGACGGGTCCGGCTGTGGATCCGGCACATCGCCGAGACAGCCCCAAACCGGGTCCGCCACGGATCCCTCGATGCAGAGATTGTTGGCACAGGTCGCGTCGGTAAAGCCGCGCTCGGTGCAGTCGGCGTCGGTTTCGCACTGATCTTCCCCCGGATCGAGCACGACGGTGCAGCTCGCCACGAGCCAGCCCAAAGGGATGAGCGCGAGAGCCCCGCGAATCACGCCGCTAGGCTATCCGCGGCTGCCGAGCGTTCCTAGTTACCCGCGCAGGGCTGGCACCATCGAGTCACTGTGTTGTCACACATTGTGAGCTTGTCCGGTTTCGGGCACCGCCTCCGTCTAGGCACCCCGCGCCGAGCCTCCGCGAGGAGGGTGCCGTCATGAGTCAGAAACTAGCCTTGGAAGACCTGTCGATCGGCTCCGTGATGGAGACGACATTTTGGGCGAACCCCGTCACCGACAGCGGGTTCCGGTTTCGTGCGAGCCACCTCGACGGCAAGCGCGCGCCGAAGGTCGTGCTCTGCGACGACGCGCGTGTCCGCCCGGGCGTCCCTGCGATCGTCAAAGTTGTTCAAATCAAGCGTCCCGAGCGGGACGACCGCGGCGCGATCATCGTCGAGCTCGTCCGGCATCAGGACTTCAAGCTCGAGGGCGTCTACGTCGAGCCGACGATCGCGAAGAAGCTCCAGGTCTTGCTCGAGAGCGGCCAGAACATCCTGCTCGACGGGCCCCAAGGATGCGGCAAGACCGTTCTCACGCGCACCATCGCGAAGAACCTCGGCTACGAGTTCGTGTTCTTCAACTGCGGCGCAGTCGCCGAGGCGTCCGACTTTCTCGCGACGCTCCATCTGCGCGCCGACGCGACGGGCGCGCCGGTGACCGACTTCGTTCGGACCGACATCCTCCGCTGCCTCGAAGAGGCGCACGATCATCCGCAGCGGCGATACCTCGTCTTCCTCGACGAGTTCAACCGTTGCCCGGAGCCCGCGCGCAACGCGCTCATGCCGGCGCTCGACTCGACGCGGAAGCTGTTTCACCCGATTCGCAACACGTTCCTCTCGATCCCGGACAACGTGCTCTTCGTCGCGGCGGTGAATCGCGGCCAGCAGTTCTCGGGCACGTTCGGGATCGACGCCGCGCAGCTCGATCGCTTCGCGCCGCTCCAGGTCACGTATCCGCCGATCGCCGAAGAGGTGAAGCTCCTCGCGCTCCGTCACCCGGAGCTTCCGAAGGGCGTCGTCGAGCGCGTCGTCGAGATCGCGCACGCCGTCCGCACCTCGCCCGAGCTTCGCGCCAGCCTCAGCGTCCGCGCGACCGACGAAGCGTGCATCTACCTCAAGCACCCGCTCTTCGAGACCGAGCAGGCGCGAGCGTTTCCTGAGGTTTTGAAGAGCTCGTTCTGCGGGCGCTTTTCCGGCGCGTGGGACGATCCGAGCACCGACGCCGGCGCGGTGTGGCTCGTCGTCGACAAGACGGTCGCCGAAGCCGAAAAGCGCTGACCCGCGCGGCCGATCCGCTTCGGCGTGGACTGCTCCACGCGCCCGAAGCGTATGGCAAACAGCCCGTTTACCATACGCTTTTGACGCGAAGAGACCCCATCCCCCTTCGGCTCACGACCCGTGAGCCCCGGACGGTCCCACCCCCCGCGTCGGGCTACAGCATCACGGAGATCGAGAAGAAGCTCTTCGGCGGATCGATCTCGTAGCTCGTCTCTTCGGTGAGCTCCGCCGTCTTGAAGTCGTCGTTGGTCCAGGTGATCGAGCGGGTCGACACCTGCTGGAACTTGTCGCCGTACTTCTTCTTCATCGCGGTCATCAGCGAGTTCCAGAAGTCGTCGGTGGTGAGCTTCGGATCGAATTGGATCTCGGCGAAGGCGAGCTTGTTTTTCGTCTCCCCGAGGTAGAGGAACTGCCAGCGCCACACGCCGGGCTGATCTTTGACGTCGACGCCGACGATGCCGAACGTGTCGCTCTTGTCGGCGCCCGGAAACACCTTCGCGACGTCCGCAGGCGGCATGTCCTCCTTCAGCTTGGAGAACACCACGGGCGTCCATTCGCCCTTCGGCCCGAGCAATTTGTCGAGATCCGGCTTGCCGGCGGCCACGGCCGTCGTCCCACCGGTGGAGGTCGCATCACCGGTCGCGCTGGTCGCGCCGGTCGCGTCGCCCGTCGCAGAGGCGGTGGCAGCCGGCTTGTCCGCGCTGCTCTTCGCGTCCCCGTCCTTCTTCTTCTTCTTCTTCGGACGATCGTCCTCGTCATCGTCCTCCTTCGAGGCCTTGTCCTTCTTCTTGTCGCCGCAGGCGACCATGGAAGACGAAACGACGGTCAAACCAAAGGCGATCGCGAGGAGCCGCGACCATCGAGAAAGGGAAGAGCGCGCGACGGGCGATGTGGGCATAGGCGCGTACGCTAGCCGATTCGCGCTCGTTGGTTTAGACCCGACCCCGTGATGGAGCCCGGGTCCCAGCTGCGCGACGGACGGTATCGGGTCGTCCGCCAGCTCGGGGAAGGCGCGCAGGCGACGACCTACGAGGCCGTCGATGCGCGCGAAGGGCGGCTCGTCGCCGTCAAACGCTTCATTGTCCGCGGTGCGAGCTCTTGGAAAGAGGTGGAGCTCGCCGAGCGCGAGGCGCACGTGCTGCGTTCGCTCCAGCACGAGCTCGTCCCCCGTTTCGTCGAGAACTTCGAGGAGGACGGGGCGCTCTATCTAGTCACCGACATCGTCGAGGGCGAGAGCCTCGCGGCGCTGCTCAAGCGAGGGCAGCGCTTCGGTCGCGCGGACGTGGTGAAGCTCGTGTCCGACCTGTCCGACGCGACGAGCTACCTGCACGGTCGCGCGCCTCCGGTCATTCATCGCGACATCAAGCCTGCGAACGTCGTTTTGCGCAAAGACGGCAGGCATTGCCTCGTCGACTTCGGCGCCGTTCGCGCGAAGCTCGCGAAGAGCGGCGGCAGCACGGTCGTCGGCACGTTCGGGTTCATGGCGCCCGAGCAGTTCCAGGGACGCGCGATGCCGCAGTCCGACGTGTATGCGATCGGCGCGACGGCGCTGTCGCTTCTCACCGGTCGCGAGCCCGAAGAGCTTCCTCATCGAGGGCTCCAGATCGACGTGCGCGCATCGCTCGGACCCACCGCCGACGAGCCGCTCGTGCAGGCGCTCTCGTCGATGCTCGAGCCGGATCCGGATCGCCGCCCCGCGAAGCTAGACGGCATCCTGAAGACGCTCGGACGACCGGGCGCAGAACGTCCGCCTTCGGGCAAAGGGCCGGGAGGATCTCCATTCGGATCTGGCGGCGGATCTCCCTTCGGCCCTGGGCGCGGGCCGTTTTCGCGCGATGGTCGCAACCAGGGACCGTTCGGTCCGCGTCCGTTCGCGCGGCCTCGACGCCCGCGTGGCGGACGCGACGCCGAGCTCGGCCCGCCGACCGCGGTTTCGCGCATCGTGCTCGGTGTCGCCCGCACCGCCGTGTTCCTCGCGGTGGTCGTGTTCGTCCCGCTGTTGCTCGCGACGCTGTCGCTCGTGTTCGGCAAACCTCTGCGCGTCGCGGCCGCGAAGGTTCGTGACGCGGGCCACCGCGCGATTCGACGCATCGACCGCGTGCAAGCCGAAGAGATGGATCGCGTCGCGCGCGTTCGCGCCGGTGTCCGCGTGGACTCGACGGACCCGAATGCTCCGCATGTCCGCGTCGCGGACGTCGACGGCGATCATGATGCTGCGGCGGAGGCCGAGGCGGCTGAAGAAGAACGTCGCGAAGCCGAGTCGCGAGCGTCGCGCGGATCGCGCAGGCGCTGACGATCGTTCGGGGCGTTCCCGCGCACCCGGCATGAGGCGTGCAGTATCGCCCTCTATGAAGACCAGCTCTTTGACGCCATCGGTGCGTCGTGTGCTCACCGCGGTCGATGACGATCCGGCTTCGGATGAAGCGCTCGTCGCGGGTGATTGGCTGGCGCGGACGTTCGGCGCGCACTTGGGGGTCGTCCACGTTTTGCCGGGCTTCCCTGGGCGTGGCAACACGCCTCAGCGTGCGAACGGTGAAGGTCCCGATCGAGGCGTCATCACGGCGCAGATCGAAGATCTCACCGCTCACGTCTCGCAGCGCACCGGCCGGACATCGAGCGCGTTCGAAGTCTTCATCGACCGCGGTCCCATCGAGGACGAGATCGTCGAACGCGCGAACATGTTCGCGGCCGACATCATCGTCGTCGGCACCCACGGGCGACACGGCGTCGATCGCGTCGTCGCGGGCAGCGTCGCGGAGCTGGTCGTTCGTCGCGCGCCGTGCCCGGTGTTCGTCGCGCGTCCTTCGCCGAGGGACGGTCGCATCATCGCCGCTTGTGATCTCGCGCAGTCGACGCCGCTGGTCCTGCGCTGGGCGGGCGCGATTTCCCAGCGAGCAGGTGGAACGATCCTCGCGACGCACACGGTGGAGATGGCAATGAGCGATGTCGCCCTCGTCGCGACGACGATCTTCGGCGGCGCCGTCCCACCGCAGCCCGACGCCGAATCGGCGCAGGCCCTGCGCACCGCTGCAACCGGCGCGCTCCGCGCAGAGCTCACGGGCGCGTCCGTGATCGCCGAGACCGAGGTCCTCACCGGGCCGGCGACGACCATGGTCTCTGCACGCGCACGCGATCTCGGGGCGTCGCTCATCGTTTGCGGAACCCATGGTCGAAAGGGCCTCTCGCGCCTTGCGCTCGGCAGCGTGGCCGAGACGCTCGTGCGACACGCGCCGTGCAGCGTGCTCGTCGTTCGGTGAGCGCATCGCAGGATCCGACAAGACCCCGACAGGATGCGCACTAGCGCGGTGTGCGGCCCGCGGCTTACACCTCTCGTCACCAAACGTTGCGAGGGAGATGACGATGCGAACAACGAAGCTCGGTAACAGCGGACCTGCGATCGGTGTCGTGGGCCTCGGCTGCATGGGGATGAGCGAGTTCTACGGTCAAGCCAACGACGCGAAGTCGATCGAGGTCATGCACCACGCGATCGACATCGGCGTGAACTTCTTCGACACCGCCGACATGTACGGCTCGGGCAAAAACGAAGAGCTCGTCGGCCGCGGCTTGAAGGGACGGCGCGAGCGCGTCGTCCTCGCGACGAAATTCGGCGTCGTGCGCGGCGAGGGCGGCTCGTTCAAAGGCGTCTCGGGAAGCCCGGCGTACGTGAAGCAGGCGTGTGACGCGAGCTTGTCGCGTCTCGGCGTCGACTACATCGATCTCTACTACCAACACCGCGTCGACCCGTCCGTTCCGATCGAGGACACGGTCGGTGCGCTCGCCGACTTGGTGAAGAGCGGCAAGATCCGTCAAATCGGCCTTTCCGAAGCCTCGGAAGAGACACTTCGTCGCGCGTGCAAGGTCCACCCGATCGCCGCGCTGCAAACGGAGCTGTCGCTTTGGTCGCGCGATCCGGAAGGTGGGCTGCTCGAGGCGTGTCGCTCGCTCGGCGTGACCTTCGTCGCGTATTCACCACTCGGTCGAGGCTTCCTCACCGGGCAGATCAAGTCGCTCGACGATCTCGCCCCGGACGATTGGCGCCGGAACATGCCGCGCTTCTCCGCCGAGAACTTCCCGAAGAACCTCGAGCTCGTGAAGAAGGTCGAGGAGATCGCGAAGGCGAAGAAGGTAACGTCGGCGCAGCTCGCGCTCGCGTGGGTCCTTTCCCGCGCGCCGCACGTGACGGCGATCCCCGGGACGCGCAGCATCCAGCGCCTCGAGGACAACGCGAAGGCCACCGATATCACGCTGACCGACGCCGATTCACGCGCGCTCGACGATGCCTTCCCGAAGGACGCGGCTGCTGGCCCGCGTTACCCCGAGCAGTCGATGAAGCAAGTCAACGCGTGAACATGGCTCGCGGGTGACGGCGGCGGTTGGTCCGTTCGGATCAGCCGCCGTCGTGGCTCGCGATCCTCGCCACGAGCGCAGCGCGCGAGCTCACCTGAGCCTTTTCGAAGATCGCGGCGATATGCGCCTCGACCGTACGATCCGAAATGCCCAGCTCGGCTCCGATGCGCGCGGAGCAATGGCCTTGCGCGAGCCACGACAGCACGTCGCGCTGGCGCGCCGATAGCGCCCATACCTTTCCGAGCGAGGCGGCCTTGTCCTCGAGCGTCGGGCTCGCGTTTTCGACGATGAGAAACCAAGCCGCCGCACCGGTCGCGACGACAGGGGTCACGTTCATGCCGACCGGGGCCTTTGCCTGGACGGCGCGTCGCAATCGCTCGCGGACGTCGGCACCATTTCGATCGAGCGCCACGCGTCCCGCTTCGTTCACGTGGATGGGCGCTCCATTTTGCGCGACGAGGAACGCCGGCGCGCCGATGGCTTCCATCGTCGCGTGAAGCGCGGCGCGCATCAGCGGCGCGGTGCGCGTCGCGCGCTCGAGCAAGAGGCGCCGGCGAAAATGCGGAATCAACCTCGTCAGCGTCGTCTTCGCGCGCACCGACGGCGGCCTGGACCAGAAGCCTCCGAGCCAGCCGAGCAGGCTCGGGCCGTCACAAATCAGCGCTCGGACCTGCTCTTCGACCCTAAGACGAAAGGGCACGAACAGCGCTTTCACGACCGGCGGTGGGTCGTGCTCGGGGTAATGGGGGCGCAGCCGATCCCAATCGATGATTCGATTGCGATCCCACGCGGCCGGGCGCGATGGATCGTAGACCGCCCATTTCCCATCCGTCTTGCCGACGACTTTGCGAAACGCCTCGCGAAACGCATGGCCGTCGAAGCCGATGCCTTCACACGTCGGCACGGCGAAGCCCTCGCCGTCTCGCTCGAGCGAGTGGAACAACGTCTTGTCGGCTTCGAAGATCTCCGCAATCGTCGGCATACAGTCGGCGATCGCGTCGGGCGCACCTTCGCGAAACGTCAGCAGCGTGGCTGCGACGTCATCGATCGCGCGAAGGTCCGCGTTACTCGGCCGAGCCATTCCCCAGGGCGGAGGCTATCACCGGTCGTCGGCGTCACACGGCGTGTCCTAAAGACCCCCCCCGCCGTATGCGCCTGTAGACGTGTTCGCCAAGAAGAGCGGGCCGAAATGCTCGCCGCTATAGGTAGAAGTACCTAGGCGCTCCGGCAGGCCACCCACGTCGTATCGCTGGCACTCGAGCGGTCTCGAGTGCCAGCGCGGGCCCTGATCCAGCCGTTTGAGCGTCGAAATGAATCGAATGGCCGCCGTCGGGGGCGCCCGGCTCCGGGGCGGTCCGCGCCCGCGTGACGATCGACCCCGCGCACGAATGGCTGTTACGCTGCCCCCCGCCCAAGGATGACCCCTCCGCCGCTTCGACACGCAGATCCTTCTCGTCCCGACGACCGTCTCGCAGCCGACGCATCCGCGCACCTCGCGAAGAGCTCGGGTCTCCAGCTCGTCGCGGAGCTCTACGCGCGCTTGCGCGATATGGAGTTTCCCTGGTGGACGCCGGAGCAATTGCGCGACGCGTTCCCCGCCAAAGATCGCATGGCGTGGCTCGCCGAGCGCCCCGACATCCGGCAGCGCATCACCACGCAGCTGACCGGCCTCGCCCCGCGCGCCGCGCGCAACAAGACGCCGGAATTTCAAGCGCAGCTCATCGACTCGGTCATCGACGAGGGCGACATCTCGCTCGACATCTTCGAGTCCGCGTTCGAGCCGACGGACGTCGCCGTCTATGCACCAGCCGCGGAAATCTTTCGCCTGTTCCGGCGCCGCATGCCTTGGGACGACGATGCGACGGCGCACCAGGACCTCGTCGGTTGGCTCATCGGCGCGCTGCTCGCCGACAAGAGCTCCCTCGACGGAACGGCTCGCACACCCATCCTGACGGCGCTTCAGGTTCGCACGGCGATCGACGGGCGCGTTTGGCACTCGCGCGTCCCGCTGCACGTGCGCGTCGCGATCGACGACGCTCGTTTCGCGGCCCAGCGCGAGCGGCCGACCGAGCCGTACGGTGTCGAGCGCGACCTCGCGATCGCGACGCCCGCGCTGATCGCCGCGAGCATCCCGCTGCGCGATCTCACCGGCGTGATGGATGCCGCCACGCAGGCGCTCGGCTTCGACGACGGAACGTCGGTGAGGCCGACCGCGCGCGAGGCGGGAACCCGGTCGAGCGTCGCGCCGCGTCCAGCGGCAGACGACAGCGTCCCAAGAGCTGCGGACCCCGAAGATCTCTCGTGGTCCGGTGGTCCGGAAATCGAGATTCAATCGGCTCACGAGACGGAGCCTCCGTCGTTCGCGGACGACGAAACGTCGGGGCCGAGCACGCGTGATCCCGAGCGCGACGAGATGGAGCACACGAACCCGTGGCGCGTGCCGGCCCTGTCGGGCGACTTGGCGCAGATCGCGGCGGACCTTCGCGACGAATTGAAGAAGAAGGAATAACGGCGAATGGTGAAGAAGAAGGGCGGCAAACAACAGCGGGGAGGGCAGGGCCCGACCGCGAAGGGAGGGTCGAAGTCCGCACCTCCTCCGCGACCGGTTTCTGGTGCGCCTCCGGCGCAACCGGAATCGGCCGCGAAGCCTGCCGAGACCGAAGAGGTTTCGCCTCCGGCCGCGAGCGTCGACGTCGATCGCCCCGACGACGAGCCGAAGAAGAAAGACCACGTCGAAGACAACGTCGCGAAGGGGCCTGAATACGCGGCTCCCGGTTCGAGCGCGCCGCCGTCGTCGACCGCCGTTCAAAAGGAAGCCGGTCCGCCGCTCGCGCGTGCAGCGTGGGGCAAGCCCTTCGTCACGATCGAGCGCTGGTGGACCTGGTTCGAGGTGCGGCTCCTCGTCGTCGTGATCCTCGGCCTCGTCTTCTCGATGGTTCTGTGGGTCTCGCTGCAGGGCATGAGCGCGCCCGTCGAATCGGAGAGCAAGGCGGGGCTCGTGTTCCGCGGCATCGTGGGGGCGATCGCCATCGGCCTCGCCGCCTGGCTCGGAACCGGCAAGCTCGGTCTCGATCGAATGAAGCGCACCATCGCGGCGATGGCCGGCATCGCCGTCGGCGCCGCCATTGCGCCGAGTTGGCGCCACGCGGGTGTCGACTACTTCGGCAACGTCCAGAACTGGCTCCAAGAAGGCTCGAGCCTCACGATGTTCGGTCAGCTGCGCGGCGTCTCCACGCGGCTCACCGTCGTCCTGGCGTTCATCGGCGGCAGCCTCGCGGCAGCGAGCGGCAAGCACATCAACATCGACGTCGCGCTCCGCTTCGTGAAGGACCGCTTCAAGCTGCCGGTGTTCGTCCTGCAGACCGCGGCGACGGTCGTCTTCTGCGTCGTCGCGGGCCTCGCGTTCTTCGAATACATCGCCATTACGAACTTCAATGCGAAGCCGGAGTCGACGCGCTCCGAGAAGTACAAGGTGGTGGACGACGCGGTCGCGCAGGATCTCTTCCTGTGGCGCAAGCAGATCGGCTTCGACCTGTCGGCGACCACACACGTCCTCGGCGGCGGCAAATGGGACGACGCCGAGCGCCTCAGTGGCCGGCAGTGGAACGAGTTCCTCGAGACGAGCGGCTATCGCGACTACTTCACGCCCGAACAAGTACAGAGCCTGAAGTCGCCCGACGAGTACCTCGACGAGTCGCGTCTGCCGCTCGCCGTCGGTCCCGAAGGCCCCCCGCGAAACCTCCTCGTTCGGACGATGAACCTCACGTTCGCCGCCGGGTTCTTCTTCATGGCGCTTCGATTCCTGCTGCGGCTCATCCTGGTTCTTTCCGGACACCAATCGATCGAGCCCGAGTCCGACTACGACCCAGACGCCGATCCGAAGCGGCACGCCGAGCGCGAGCACGCGGGTGACGTCGCCGCACACGACGCCGGCTCCAAAGATTCGCCGAGCGGCGGGGAGGTGGCGTGATGGGTAAAATCTACGCAGCCATCGTCACCCTGCTGACCCTGATGGCGATGCCGCTTTTCGCCGTCATGGGCGGCATCTCGATCGTCGGCTGGCTGACCGAGGAAGAAGAAGCGCGCAGGCACATCATGTTCCTCGCGCCGAACGTTCTCGACGAGCAGCGGTTCCTCGGTAGCCCGATCCTCGTCACGATCCCGCTGTTTACGTTCGCGGGCTACCTGATGGCCGAGTCGCGCACGCCGGACCGATTGGTCCGCGCGGCGAGCGCCGTTCTCGGATGGATGCCCGGTGGCCTCGCGATCGTCTGCATCGTCGCGAACGCGTTCTTCACCACGATGACCGGCGGTAGCGGCGTCACCATCGTCGCGATCGGCGGCATGCTGTATCCGGTCCTGCGCAAGCAGGGTTATCCGGATCGCTACGTCCTCGGCCTCGTTACCGCAGCCGGTGCCGTCGGGCTCCTCTTCTTCCCGAGCCCGCTCGTCGCCGTCTACTCGTTCATCGCGGGCGTCGACATCAACAAGGCGTACCTCGCGACGTTCTTCCCGGGCGTCGCGCTCGCGCTCGTGTTGATGGTGCACGCAGTGCTCGTCGGCATTCGCGAGAAGGTGCCGCGCGGCAAGCTCGACCTTCGCGAAGCGGCGATCGCCGGCTGGGAAGCGAAGTGGGATATCGCCGCGCCGTTCCTCGTCGCCGGCGGCATCATGACCGGCCTCATGGGCATCGACGAGGCGTCGGCCGCCGCCGCGCTCTACGTGCTCATCGTCCAGGTCTACGTCTACAAAGACCTCAAGTGGAAGGACGTCCTTCGCATCGCGCGTGAGTCGGTCGCGCTCGCGGGCGCCATCCTCGTCATCATCATGATGGCGACGGCGCTCACGAACTGGGTCATT
The DNA here is from genome assembly GCA_013361525.1 of Polyangiaceae bacterium. Taxonomy (GTDB): domain Bacteria; phylum Myxococcota_A; class Polyangia; order Polyangiales; family Polyangiaceae; genus Xiheicaenibacterium. The sequence continues at coordinate 45,056 of JABFXY010000017.1, forward strand.
CAGGATCGAATCCCCCAGACCATCCTCGATTTCTTCACCGCCAACGGGATGGACACGGTTTGGGAGTTCATCATCATCCTGAACGTCTTTTTGTTCGTCCTCGGCGTCGTGATGGACGAGTTCAGCGCGATGCTCGTCGCGCTGCCGCTCGTCATGCCGCTCGCCGCGCGCTTTGGTCTGTCGCCGTTCCACCTCGCGGTCATGTTCCTTCTGAACATCGAGATCGCGTACATCTCGCCGCCGATCGGCGTGAACCTCTACATCGCGAGCTTCCGGTTCAACGCCCCGCTCGCGCGCGTCTACCGCGTCGTCATGCCGTTCGTGTGGCTGCTCACGGCCGGCCTCGTTCTGTTCATCCTGTTCCCCAAGCTCTCGACGTTCCTCATCGACCCGAGCATCAAGGAGCTGCACGCCGAGGCCGACAAGACCGGGCTCGCCCCGCGCGACGCGTGGATCCTCGAGTGCGTGCAGGAGGACAAGAACAACCCGCGCCCATGCACCCAAGCCGACAAAGAGAAGTGGGGTGAAGACGGCACGCGGCCACAACACGTAGAGACGAACGTCCCCGAAGGTGAAGAGCCGCCGCCCGTACAGCTCACCCACGAAGAGCAGGTGAAGCAAAAGAAAGACTCCAACGACCTCTTCGCCGAAATGATGGGCGACACCCCGCCCGCCGCCGACGCCGGCACCGAAGACGCAGGCGCCACCGAAGACGCCGGCCCCGCCACCGAAGACGCCGGCCCCGCAGAAGAGAAGAAATAAGCGGCAGAGGGGTCGCCAAGAGCGCCAAGGGCAGAAAGAGCGAGAAGAGGAGGTTTGAGAATGTATTTACAAACTCTCTTCTTCCTCCTTCTGCCCTTGGCGCGCTTGGCGACCCCTCTCGTCTGAGGAAGAGATGGCGGGGGGCGTGACGCGGATTGGGGACTACGAGGTCCGCCGGCGCATCGGCGAGGGCGGGATGGGCGTGGTCTACGAGGCTGTCGAGGAGCTCTCGGGGCGCAAGGTCGCGCTGAAGGTGCTCAACGCGGAGTTGATGGATCGCGCCGATGTGCGCGCGCGGTTCTTCAACGAGATGCGGATTCTCGCTTCGCTCGAGCACCCCAACATCGTGCGGAGCCTCGCGAGCCGAGACATCGACGGGCAGCTCGTGATGGTGCTCGAGCTGCTCGAGGGGCGCACCTTGCGCGAAGAGCTGGAAGCGTCGGGCAGGCTACCGGTTGCTCGCGCGATCGCGATCGGGTCGGCGGTCGCGTCGGCGCTCGTCGCGGCGCATTCGAAAGATCCGCCGATCGTTCACCGCGATCTGAAACCCGAGAACCTGATGCTCGTCGGCGCGAGCGGCGTGAAGGTGATGGACTTCGGCGTCGCCAAGGTGGTCGCCGACGGCCCGAAGGCGACGACGCAGGTCGTCGGAACGGTGCAGTACATGAGCCCCGAGCAAGCGCAGGGCGGGGCCATCACGCCGAAGACGGATCTCTATGCGCTCGGGCTCGTTCTGTACGAGATGCTCGCCGGCAATGCGCCGTTTCAATCGGCGTCGCTGCTCGTTTTGATTCGACAGCAATGCGACGCGGCGCCTCCGCCGTTTCCCCAAGACGTGCGCGCCGAGATCCCTCGCGAACTCGAGGCGCTGGTGTTCGAGCTGTTGGCGAAGGCGCCCGACGATCGGCCGGCGGACGCGCGCGCCGTGCTCGAGGTGCTCGAGTCGCTCGTGCCGCATGCTCCGCCGCGTTCGTCGAGGTTGGAGGCCGAGCCGGCGCCGGCGCCGCCGTCCGTGCCGGTCTCGAAGCGAGCCGCGACGTCGCCGAGAGTCGTGAAGCGCGTCGATACGATCGCGCTTCTCAATCGATTCGAGCGTCGCACGCGCTGGCCGTATTTCGCGGCTGGTACCGCGGTGAGCGCCGCCGCGGTCGTGGCGGGCGTCGTGGTTTTCAATTCGCGCACTGGTCCGGCCGCCTCGGCGAGCGTGGCACCAAGCGCATCGGCACCGAGCGCGAGCGCAGCGCCGACCGCGAGCGCGAAGGCTCCGCGCGCTTGTGATCGTGGCGATGCATGTGTCGTCTTCGCTCCGCCGGATCGCGCGCGCGTCGACGGCACCATTCTCTTCGAAGAGAGCGCGAAACAGGCTCGCGCGGTCGATCCCGAAGCGCGGCTCGGCGGCGCGATCTTGCAGAACGTCCTCGCGGGCGGGGCCATCGATCTCACCCGACCGGACGCGCTCGTCACCCTCACGTACGACCTTCCGCAGGGCGCCGTGCGGGTCGACGTGTCCAACGGACTCATGGTCATCACCCGCGTCACGACCGAATACATGCAAGACGTCGCCCCGGATGAACCATGCCCGTTGAGCCGCGCGGTCGAGGTCGCGACGAACGCCGGCCGCCTCACGGTCACGCCCGCGACGGACGCGACGCTGACGGTCGGCTCGGTCGCGGGCAAGTCGTCATGGGTATTTCGTAGCGGCGAAGAGGCAGCGATTGTCGAGGGACCCGATTGCGTGCTGAAGTCGCGCGTGGGCGGCGGCTGAGGTCGCTTCTTTTCGTACCTACGTCGCACGGAATGCGAGAGCCGCACGGAATGCACCGACCTCGTCGAGCGTCTCCTCGCAACTTGTCGTGCAAGCGCCTTTGCTCCTGTGCGATGCTCAGCGCGAAATGAACATGGTCGCGGGGACCATGGTGACCGATCGCATTCGTCTCGAGCGGCTGCTCGGCGAAGGTGGGATGGGCGCCGTGTGGGTTGCCGAGCATCTGACGCTCGGGTCGCGTGTTGCGGTGAAGTTCGTGTCGGCGGAGCTCTCCGCGAAGCACCCTGAGCTACATCAGCGGTTTCTTCGTGAGGCGGCCGCGGCGGCGAAGATCTCGAGCCCACACGTCGTGCGGACGTTCGACTTCGGCGCGATGAGCGACGGAACGCCGTTCCTCGTGATGGAGCTGCTCGAAGGTGAGTCCCTCGGGGATCGGCTCCGCCGCGAGAAGGCCTTGCCGCCGAGCGACGCGGCCGTCGTGATCTCGCAGGTCGCGAAGGCCCTCTCGGAGGCGCATCGAATGGGCGTCGTCCACCGCGACATCAAGCCCGGCAACATCTTCCTCACCCGGTCGGGTCGCGATCTCTTCGCGAAGGTCCTCGACTTCGGCATCGCGAAGGACACCGAGACGGTGTCGAGCTCCTCGACGAAGACCGGGTTCGCCCTCGGCACACCCGCTTATATGAGCCCGGAACAGCTCATGAGCGCGAAGGGCGTCGACCTACAGGCAGATCTCTGGGCGCTCGCGGTGACTGCGTACGAGTCGGTGACAGGGACGCAACCCTTCACCGGCGAGACGGTGCCTCGTCTCATCCTTTCGATCCATTCGCGCCAGTTCGATGCACCCTCGAGCTTGCGAAGGCCACCGATCGTCGCGAGCTCCGCGTCGCTCGACGCGTTCTTCGCGCGCGCATTCGGCGAAGACAAAACAACCCGCTTCGCGAGCGCGCTCGACTTGGCCGACGCCTTCGCCGCCGCTTGCGTGAGCGACGCCGCGGGCAAGACGAGCATCGCCGTCGCCGATCGCACACTGTTCGGCGCACCCGTCGACGAGGCCGCGCTCACCAGCATGTCGCCGGGCAAAACACCCGAGCCCGTGTCGGATGAGCCGATTGGGGATCCGCCGAGCATCGAGCCTCCGCGCGAAGACCCGCCGGCCGAGGAGCCTTTGCCGGCGGAGGAGCCTCCGCCGGCAAAGGAGCCTCCGCCTGCCAAAGAGCCTCCGCCGTCGAAGGAGCCGCCGCCTGCGAAGGATCCGCCGCCTGCCAAAGAGCCGCCCGCGAAGGATCCAGTTATCAAAGATCCGCCGGTCGACGACCGTCCCTCGGACGATCCGATCGAGGTCGCGCCTCCCGCGAAGAGCAACGCCGGGATCCTGATCGCCGCCGCCATCACGGTCGCGGCCATCGGCGGGCTCGCCTGGTACGTCACGCGAGGCGAATCCGCACCGCCCACCGCCACCGCATCCGACGAGGCGACATCCGTGGCGACGGCTCCATCCGCGACCACCGAAGCCCGCGCCTCCGCGAAGCCTGAGACGTCCTCAACCAACGACGTTCCACGATTCGGGCCGAGCACCGCGAGCGCGCGTGTCGAGCGCGCCGCCAGTGTCGTTGCCGTCACCGAAGGCGCGAGCAAAGAGGCGGGCGACGTTTGGCTGCCCGCCTTCACCTTGCGCGTAACCGACAAATCCGCGGCCTCGGTCGCCGCGGCGAACGCAGAGTGTCGCGCGCAAGAACAGGTGCTCTGCAGCGAGTCGCAATGGCGCGCAGCGTGCGCGCTCGACGAGAAGATCGCGTCGACGGCCACCTGGACGGCGTCGGCGGAATCAGGCACCGGAATCGTCCGCGGCGGCTCGACCTGCGACACGCGGAAGATCGTCAACGGCGGCGAGAAGCACGGCGTTGCCTGCTGCGATCAAGCGGTCGCCGTCGTCGCCGAGGGCGAAGAGTTGCAGCGGCTGACGTCACAGCGCCTCACCGACTACCAAGTCCTGATGAACGCCGGCAGCGCGGACAAGCTCGCGCGCGACATCTACGGCGAGACGGTGAACTTTCTCGGCAAGGAGCGAGCGCGCGACGAGCTTCGAAAGCTCGCGAAGGGCTTCTTCGAGAACAATCCGGATCAAGGCCAGATCTACGACCGCTGTAAGATCGTCCTCGCGGGCGGCACCTGGCGCGCGAGCTGCGCGATGATCTTCTTTCGCGCCGGCAAAGCAACGGGGCTCACGCAGATCCTCACGTTCAACAAGGGCGCCAACAGGCTCGTCAGCGTCGGCGAAGAGC
>JABFXY010000110.1 GCA_013361525.1 Polyangiaceae bacterium
AGAAGCCGCCCGCGATCTCTGCGCGTTCATCGACAGCTCTCCGACGCCGTACCATGCCGCGCTCGAAGTCGCTCGGCGCCTCAAAGAGGCCGGGTTTTCCCAGCTGGACGAGCGTGAGACGTGGTCGCTCGCGGCGGGGGATAGGCGCTTCGTGGTGCGTGGCGGCTCGACGGTCGTTGCGTTCGTCGTCGGAAACGAGCGCCCGGCGGCCGGCGGCTTTCGGATGATCGGCGCCCATACCGATTCGCCGAACCTTCGCGTCAAACCGATCGCCGACCTCCACAAGAGCGGCTACCGCCAGGTGGGCGTCGAGCCCTATGGCGGCGTCCTCTATTCGACGTGGCTCGATCGCGACTTGTCGATCGCCGGTCGTGTCGTGTTTGCCCGCGGGGCGAACCGCGTGGAGAGCCGGCTCGTGAACCTCGAGCGACCCGTCGCGCGGGTCCCGCAGCTGGCGATTCATCTGAACCGAGGCGTCAACACCGACGGCCTGGTGCTCAACGCTCAGAAACACCTCGTTCCGATCCTCGGTGTCGGTGACAAGATCGAGCTCGCGAAGCTCGTCGCTTCGTCTCTCGGCGAAAGCGCCGGCGACGTCATCGGGTACGACCTGATGCTCTACGACACCCAGAAGTCGTCGCTCGGTGGGCTCGACGAGGAGATCGTGTACGCGTCGCGGCTCGACAACCTCGGGAGCTGTCACGCGGCGACGCTCGCGCTCCTCGGGGGCGCCGATACGCGCGTCGATGCGACGCGCGTCATCGTGCTCTACGACCACGAAGAGTGCGGATCGCGCAGCGCCGTCGGCGCGCAAGGGACGGTGCTTCGTGACGTGCTCGCGCGGATCGTCGCGTCGATGGGCCCGACCGAGCCGCAGGAGCTCGAGCGGGCGATGTCACGCTCCTTCTTGCTGTCGGCCGACATGGCGCACGCCGTTCACCCGAACTACTCCGATCAGCACGAGCCGCAGCACACGCCCGAGATCGGCAAGGGCCCGGTCATCAAGACGAACGCGAATCAGTCGTACGCGACGAGCGGCGAGACGGCGGCGCGCTTCACGCTCGCGTGCCGCGAGGCGGGCTTCACGCCGCAGCAGTTCGTGACGCGAAGCGATCTGCCGTGCGGCAGCACCATCGGCAGCATCACCGCGGCGAAGCTCGGCGTCTCGACGGTCGACGTCGGCAACCCGATGCTCAGCATGCACTCGTGCCGCGAGATGGCCGGCGCGAAGGACGTCGCGCTCGCCGTCGCCGCTTATGGGAACGTCCTGTTGATGGCCGACTGAGGCGCCGGACCACGAGGGAGGACCGCTCGACGAGACAGGGCATAGACGCGCTTGCCGGACACGACTAAGCCGCGCGACATGCGTCGGTTCGCTGCTCTTCTCGTTCCCGTGTTGCTCTCTCTCGGCTGCGACGAGCCCCCGATTCAGCGGGTTCCGTGGTACCTCGACGGTTCGGCCTCGGCCGTCGCGCCCGCGACCGGCTCGGCCGCGGCGACGTCCAAGCTCCCGCTGCCCCCGGCGAAGACGGGGTACGCGCGCCTCGACCGCGCGACGTTCAACAAGATGGCCGCGCGCCTGAACCTTCCGGTCTACTGGGCGAGCGACGCGAACAAGGACAACAAGGTCGATCCCGCCGAGGTCGCCTCGCTCCTGTTCTTCCCGACCGAGGGCAAGTGGGTCGAGAGCGGCAAGTTCACCGAGGACTTTTCGAAGGCCTACGAAGAGCTCGTCAAGGCGTCGAAGGCCGGTGAGCCCAAGGGCGAAGACGCAGAGCGCCTGAAGCAAATGCTCGGTGAGCTCGACGCCGCCTCGAGCGTCCTGGTCCGGACCAACATGGCGGGCATGAGCGACACCGACGTGACCTTCGTCCGGCACATGGTCACCGCGTCCAAGCTGCTCGACGAGCTCTACGCGCAGCAGCTCGGTCTCGCGCAAGTCGCCGACAAGGTCGCGCCCGACGCCGCGAGCCAGAGCGTCTTCCGCCGCAACTGGGGCCCGCTCTGCAAGACCCCGACGTTCGAGAAGAACAAAGACTGCACGGCGGCTCCCGGCGTCACGGATGTCCCCGTCGACAGCTACCCGGCGGCCCTCCAGTCCGACGCGGACTTCTGCAAGAAGATCGAAGACGCGGAGAACAACAAGGACCTCATGAAGCCCTTCGCCGTCGTTCGCGACGACGGTGGCAAGCTCGTCGCGAAGAGCAACGAGGAGGCCTACGGCGAGGCGATGAAGAAGGTCGCCGCCGAGCTCCGCGCAGCCGCTACCGACATGACCGACCCGGCCGAGACGGCGCTCGTCGACTACTTGAACGAGGCTGCGAACGGCTTCGAGTCGAACAAGTGGGAGAAGGCGGACGAGGCGTGGGCGAAGATGAATGCCCGCAACTCGAAGTGGTACCTGCGCATCGCGCCGGACGAGACCTACTGGGAGCCGTGCAGCCTCAAGGCGGGCTTCCACATGTCGTTCGCGAAGATCAACACTTCCTCGCTCGAGCTTCAGGACAAGCTCGCGCCGCTCCAGCAGCAGATGGAGGACGACCTCGCCGCCCTCATCGGCGAGCCGTACAAGGCCCGCAAGGTCACGTTCCACCTGCCGGATTTCATCGACATCGTGCTCAACGCCGGCGACAGCCGCGATCCGGTCGGCGCCACGATCGGGCAGAGCCTGCCGAACTGGGGCCCGGTCGCGAACGAGGGCCGCGGTCGCACCGTCGCGATGACGAACCTCTACACGGACCCCGACAGCATGGTCGTGCGCCGCGCGAAGGCTGCGAGCCTCCTCAGCGAGGCGACGATGAAGGTGTACGTCGACGAGGGCGGCCCGGGCCTTCTCGGCACCGTGCTCCACGAGGCGACGCACAACCTCGGTCCGTCGCACGAGTACAAAGTCGACGGCAAGAAGGACGACGAGGCCTTCGGCGGCGACCTCGCCAGCATGCTCGAGGAGCTGAAAGCGCAGTCCGGCGCGTACTACTACCTCTGGCTCGTCCAGGAAAAAGGCGTCATCACGGAGGCGGACGCGCACCGCTCGCTCGTCGACAGCCTCGTCTGGGGCCTGAATCACATCTCGCGCGGGATGTACCTGCCGAACGGCAAGCGCAAGGCGTACAGCCAGCTCGCCGCGATCCAGATCGGCTTCTTCATGGACGAGGGCGCCATCACCTGGGATCCGAACGCCAAGACTTCGAGCGGCGAAAAGGGCTCCTTCACGATCAACTTCGACAAGATGAAGGACGCGTCGATCAAGCTCATGAAGACGGTCGCGGCCATCAAGGCGAAGGGCGACAAGGCCGGCGCGATCGCGCTCGCCGACAAGTACGTCGAGAAGGCCACGTCCAAGGTCCCCCACGACCTCATCACCGAGCGCCTCCTCAAGCACCCGCAGCCGAACTTCGTCTACGCGATCGACTTCCCGTGACGCGACCTCGTCCCTGAAGACGAGAGGGGACGCCAAGGGCGCCAAGAGCAGAAGGAGGAAGAGGAGGTTGGGATTTCCCAATCTCCTCTTTCGTCTTTCTCTTCTCCCTCTTTCTGCCCTTGGCGCCCTTGGCGACCCCTCTTCGCTCATTCTTCAGGCGCGATGAAGGTCCAGGATCCAGCGGTCCTGGCCTTTGTCGCGATCGACGACCTTGATGTCGACCGCGTCGCCGACGGCGCAGATCGGTGCGCGGGACTCGCGCTCGACGAGGAGGGCGCCGTCTTCGGTGAGGTCGAGCCAGATGCCTCCGCGCAGGCGGCCCAGGTCGCGCAGGTAGACCTTCACGTCCATGCCGGGGCTGTCCAGCTCGACGTGCACCTTCGACGAGGTGATGCCCATCACGGTGCCGCGTCGCGCGGGCCGCTCTCGTTGCGCGAGATCAGGCGCGAAGAGGTGGTCGAGGACCAGGCGGTTGGTCTGATCGTTGATGCGTCGCTGGACGTCGCGCGCGCGGTTCGCTGCGTCGACGATGCGCGCGCGCAGCGCCTCGTCGACGGCGTTGTCGGCGGGGCGCTCGAGGCTCAAGAGCTCGAGCATCTCTTTGTGCAAGAAGACGCCGACGACCTCACGCATCGGCGCGCTGAAGCGGGCGTACACCTCGGCGCCGACGCCGAAATGACGCGCGGGCTCCGTCGAGAACGCGGAGCGCATGTTGACGAGGACGGCCTGGCGTTCGACCGCCTCCGCCACGCGTGCGGTCGCTCCTCCTTGCGGGAGCTTGCGCAAGAAGGCGTTGAGCGTCTCTTCCTCGTGGAGCGCCCAAACCGCAGGATCCAGGCCGTGGGCGCGCGCGATGCCCGCGGTGAGCGCGCGCAACGTGCCCAGCTTGTCGGGGTCGGGGGCGGGGTGGACGCGATAGATGGGTTGGAGGCGCGGGTCGTGACTCTCCGCGAGGAGCCGGCCGCCTTCTCGGTTCACGAGGAGCGAGATCTGCTCGTTGTACATCTCGACGGCTAGGCGGGCGGCCTCGAGGACCACGAAGCCGCCTTCTTGCTCGCCGCCGAGCTTCACCTCGATCTCGCGTCGCCGGTATCGAACGACGTCGGCCGTCTCCGCCAGCGCCAGGCGCTTTTCACCGACCGCTCGCAACAAATCGAGGCTCGGCGCGAACGCCTCGCGCGCGAGCGGGCTCTGGGTCGGGGCGTCGTAGTAGGCCTGCACGCCCCCGAATGTCAGCTTCGCCCGGCTCTCGATCCTCGCCCGCACCAAGTCCGTCCGTCGCACCTCACCGGTCGCGTCCAGCGAGCATACGAACACCAGCGCCCTGCGCCGCACCTGCGGGTTCAGCGACACGAGCCCCTCCGACAGCTCCCGCGGGAGCATCGGAATGCTCATGCCGGGAAAGTAGAAGCTCGTGCCTCGGAGCGTCGCCTCCTCGAAAAGCGCGCTCGAAATCGGCACGAAGTGCGCCGCATCCGCCAGCGCATAGTGAACGACATACCCGTCCGCGGCGCGCTCGACGAACAACGCCTGGTCCAAGTCTTTGGACGTCGGGCCATCGATCGTCACGAACGGCAACTGCGTGAGGTCGGTGAGGGAAGGGTCGTCGATCCCAGGGTCGGCGACGAAACGCGCAACCTCGGCCCGGACCCGATCGTCGAAGTCGGTCCTGATCTCGAGGTCGCTAGCGATCTGGAGGAGTGCCTCGCGCATCGCGTGTAAGCTTCGGCCAGCCTTCGGCGTTTGTCACCCGCTCCTTACCAAGAGCCCTCACGATGAAGCTCCGAACCTGGATAGGTTGCCTGGGTCTCGCCGTCCTCTTCAGCACCGGTTGCGTCGACATCTCGAAGTCGACCATCAAGACCGAGGAGAACGTGATCGACCGCCGGCCGAAGGTCGTTCCGTCGCAGCGGTTCGCCGCAAACGTCAAAATCGAGGAGAACATCCTCAAGGTCATGGTCACCGCGCAGTGCTCGATCGTCGAGGAAGAGACGGTCGAGCGCACGGAGATCGCCGACAAGACGATTTCGGGTGACGACCGCGCGTGGATGACGGCGCTTTCGGTCGCCGGCAGCCTCCCCGCGATGGGCGGGACCGCGATGCTCGCGGACGCACCGAACGTCCATGACTCGAACTTGAACGGCCGTCTCTACAACGAGACGGGTCAAGACGTGGTCATCGGCGTCGGCGTCGCGCTCGTTGCGCTCGGCCTCGCCGGCGTCTTACCGCCGATGGTGAACGGCCTACGCGCCGTCGGCACGGACGAGACGACCACGACGCAGACGCGCAACGGCGCGCTGATTCAAGAGCAGGCTCCGTGCGCCGGCATCGTGACGATGCCCACCTACTCGGTGATCGCGCGCTTCAGCTCCGGTCACACCGTCCCGCTCGGTGCGGCGATGCCCAACGACGAGCTGCACATCGATCTGCGCAACGCGCTCGGGCCGACGATCCTCGGGATGAACCCGCAGCCCGCGAAGGTCGCGATCTGGATCAACGAGAAGTTCCAGGCTGAAATCGCGACCGACTCGATCCTCGAAGCCGCGCGATCGGAACGCGACGCGCAGGACGACACCACGTGGATCCAGGCGGAGGCACCCGCGTGCGCGAAGTCCGCCGCGGCCTGCGCGAAGGTCCAAGCCTATTTGCAGCAGTTTCCGAACGGCCACCATGCGGAGGAGGCGCGCAAGCTGCTCAAACCGCGGACCAACGTCGTCGCCGGCGACGACAAGGCGACGCGCCTCTCGGGCGCGGTCGACGCCGCGATGAAGGCGCAGGAGGAGACGGCGAGAAAGCTCGACGAGGACGCCCGCAAGGCGCTCGAGCAGTCGCAAACCAAGATCCAGAAGGAGGCGAAGAAGGCGTGCGAGAAAGAGTGCGCGAAGTCCTGCCAAAACGACGCGACCTGCCGGGACGCGTGCATCGTGCAGGTCTGTCCATGAAGGGCGCGAGAGCTGCCGCGACGATCGCCGTTCTCGGGTGCGCCGCGATGTGGGCGGTGCAGGCGTGCTCGCTTCAAAACCAGGAAGGTCCGCTGATCACGTGCGCGGACCTCGATTGCGGTCGGATCAACGCCTGCGAGGAAGGCATCATCGCCCAGTGCGTGAACGGCCACACGGTGAAGTACCGCGTGTGCAGCGCGACCGACGTCTGCACGGCGGATTGGCAGATCAAAGGGCAATACCGCTGCGCGCAGGAAGACACGGACTGCCAAGGCTGCCGGCCCGAGCGCGAGCTCGGCTGCGACGATCCGCTCTTCGACGACGATGGGGCAGGGGGCTCAGGCGGCGCAGCCGCTGGTGGCGGTGGCGGCGGCAGCTAGCGGCATGCTCTGACGACGCGCTCACGCGCCGCGAAGCATCTGCGCGATCGGTCCCGACGCGAAGTACACGACGAAGAGCGCGCTGGTGATCCAAAGCAGCGGGTGAACGCTGCGCGCCTTTCCGCGCGCGACTGCGACCAGCGTCGTGAGGACGAAGCCCGCGCCGATGCCGACCGTGATCGAATACGTGAACGGCATCAGCACGATCGTGAAAAACGATGGGATCGCGACCTCGAGATCGTTCCAATCGATCCGCGCGATTTGCGTCATCAACATCAAGCCGACCACGACCAGCGCAGGCGCTGCCGCTTCCAGCGGCACGACCGCGACCAGCGGCGCGAGGGCGATCGCTCCGAGAAAGAGCGCGCCGGTCACGATCGACGCGAGCCCCGTGCGCGCGCCTTCCGCGACGCCCGATGCCGACTCGATGTAGCTCGTGTTCGAGGACACCGAGCCGAGGCCGCCGCCCATCGCCGCGAGCGAGTCGACCAGCAGGATGCGTCCGAGGCTCGGCAGGTGGCCCTTGTCGTCGGTGAGCTTTGCCTCCGTTCCGACGGCGACGACCGTTCCCATCGTGTCGAAGAAGTCCGCGAGCATCAGCGTGAACACGATGAGGCCCGCCGATACGGTGCCGATCCGCGAGAACGCACCGAGGATGTCCACCTGCCCGAGCAGCGAGAAATCCGGCGTCGTCGCGACGTGCTCCGGCAGCTTGGGAACGTTGAGGCTCCAACCTTTCGGGTTCACCGAGCCCGGCCCGAGAAATGACGGGCCGACGCCGACGATCTTCTCGATGGCGATGGCGAGGGCGGTGCCCGCCGCGATGCCGTAGAGGAGGGCTCCGCGCACGCGTCGCAGCACGAGCACCATCGTCACGACGAGACCGAACACGAACACCGCCGTCGGCCACCCGGCGAGCGACCCTCCGATGCCGAGCTCCACCGGCACCGGGGGCGCGGACGTACGGCGGACGAACCCCGCGTCGACGAGCCCGATCAACGTGAGAAACAGCCCGATACCGCAGCTGATCGCGCTCTTCAGATGCGGCGGGACCGCACGAAAGACGGCCTCCCGGAAGCCGGTCAACACCAGCACGAGGATGAGCGCACCCTCGAGCACGACCAGGCCCATCGCCTCCGGCCACGTCGTCGCGGACGCGACGGAGAACGCGACGAATGCGTTCAAGCCGAGGCCCGCCGCGAGGGCGAGCGGGAAGTTCGCGAACGCGCCCATCGCGATCGTGAGCAGCCCCGCGACGAGCGCCGTCGCTGTCGCGACGAGGCTCACGTTTGGCACCGCCCCGCCGCCCAGGAACTTGCCGGCGACGTCGGGCTGGGTGCCGATGATCAGCGGGTTCAACACGACGATGTACGCCATCGTGAAGAACGTCGTGAACCCACCGCGGACTTCGCGCGACAGCGTCGAGCCGCGCTTCGAGACTTCGAACGCGCGGTCGAGGCGCGCTCGAATCGTCATCCGCAGCGGCTCCAAACCACCGCTGCGCCGAGCCCGCAAGCCACGGCGACGGCGAGCCACAGCCATGAGGCGCGTCCCGATTGCCAAGGCGGTGGCTCCGACTCCGGCGCGGCAGCGACCGCTCCCGCGTCCGGGCTCGCGCTCACGTCGACATCAGGGAGGCCCACGTCGCGCACGCTCGCGGCAGGCGCCGCGTCTTCGGCGGCAGCAGGGCTCGCGGCTTCTGCAACGGGCGATGCGGCGCTCGGCGCGATCGGCTCCTCTTCGCGTGGACGGGACGCAGGCGCGATCTCTTCGATCGGAGCAGTCGCCTTCGGCGTGGTCGCGCCCGCGTCGATCTCAGGGCCAAACGACGGCACCTTCGCGGGTTTGAGCACGCGCTCGAGATCGTGGAGCAGCTCTTTCGGAACGGCCTTCACGACCGTCTCGGCAGAGTACGCGTCCTCACCGCCTTCACCGGGCGGTCGGACCGTATCGAGGTCCACTCGCGGGACGTAACCCAACGCGCCCTCGGCCTTTTGGCCGGGCCTCGCGCCACGCCGCCGACCTTTCTCGTCCATCTCTTGTCTTCTCTTCTCCCCGCGCGAAGCCGCGCTTCGCGTCGAAGAGGATGCCATGGCAGCGAAGCTCTTGCGTGCTTTTCGTGGCTCGAACAGGTGATGGGTTCGCGACGATGCGCTCGATCGGATCCAGGGCGTTTGGATGCGGAATCAAACACGCGCGGTGCTGCGACTAGTCGACACTGGGAATGTTGACAGCGTAGACGCGACCGTCTCTCCTCAAAGACGACGTGCCTTCTCAGCAAGGGACAGAAACTTCCCGCACCACCTTCGGTAAGTACCAACTCATCGCGGCGCTCGGCTCCGGGGGAATGGCGGACGTCTACCTCGCCGTCTCGAAGGGGCTCGCCCGATTCAACAAGCTCGTCGTCCTCAAGTGCCTGCGTAAGCGATGGCTCGAGGAAGAGGGCGCAGAGGACGGAGCGCGCGGTGATCAGGCGGAGTTCATCGAGATGTTCCTCGAAGAGGCACGTCTCGCAGCCCGACTGAATCACCCGAACATCGTCCAGACGAACGAGGTCGGCGAGGAGTCGGGCGATTTCTACATCGCGATGGAGTTCCTCGAGGGGCAGTCGCTCAACCGCATCATGAATCGCTCGTGGCGAAAGCAGCGCGACATGTCGCTCGAGCTGTCGATCGTCGTCTTATGCGACGCGCTCTCCGCGCTCCACCACGCTCACGAGCTCAAAGACTTCGACGGCAAACAGCTCGACATCGTTCATCGCGACGCGAGCCCCCACAACATCTTCGTCACCTACGAGGGACAGACGAAGCTCCTCGACTTCGGCATCGCCAAGGCAGCCACGCGCTCTTTCGAAACGCGCACCGGCGTCCTGAAGGGGAAGATCCAATACATGGCGCCCGAGCAGGCGAAGTGCGCCGACGTGGATCGCCGCGCGGACATCTTCTCGATCGGCGTCGTGTTGTGGGAGCTCATCGCGAAGAAGCGAATGTGGGCCGGCATGCCGGACATCCAGATCCTCCAGCGCCTCGTGACCGAGCCGGTGCCGAGCATCACGGAGGCGGCTCCCGACGTCAGCCCGGGGCTTGCGGCGATCGTCGCAAAGGCGACCGCGCTCGACCCGAACGATCGCTACTCGACTGCCGAAGAGATGCGCAGCGAGCTCTACCATTGGGCGAAGCTCAACTTGCCGCCGACGACGTCGAAAGAGGTCGGGCAGCTCGCGGCCGAGCTCTTCGCGGACAAGCGCGCTCTCGTCGCGCAGATCATCGAGCAGCAGTTCTCGCTCATTCGCCGCGGTGAGGACATCAACCTCAACGTGATGGACCCGCAGACGGCATCGGCGAGCTTGTCGCGTGCCGGGTTGGAGTTCGGGGAAGGACAAGAGAGCTCGAACCCCTCGCACTCCGCCTCGCGCCGTCGTGAGGGTCCCGCGACGCTCGCGACGGTCGCCGCGACCGGCAGCTTCGCGCCTCCACGTCCCAAGCGCACCGGCTTGTGGGTCGCGATGGGCGCGGTCGCGTTGGTCGGCGTCATCGCCGCCGTCTCGATGAAAGGCCTCGGCGGCAACGAACCGGTCGAAGCGGCCAAGCCGAACGAGACGACACGGGCTCCCGCCGCGGCGACGTCGGCCCCCGCCGCCGGCGCGGAAGCGACGCCCGACAGCGCACGCGCCGTTCCTGCGACGGCCGACGAACCGCGCGCGAACGTGACGAAGCTCACGATCACCGCGAAGCCCGACGACGCGAAGATCTTCATCGACGACACGCCGGTCGATGGAAACCCGTACACCGGCACGTTCATCCGTGACGCCGCGAACCACCGCCTGCGCGTCGAGGCGGATGGTCACGTCACCGACAAGCGCCTCATCTCGTTCGACGACGCGACGAAGAGCGTCACCGTCGAGCTGTCGGAGAAGACGGCGGGCGTGCGCTACCCGCGCCCCATCGCCAAGACTCCGACCCCGACGAACACGGCGACAGCGACCGTCGCGCCCGCGACGGCGACCGCCGCGTCCTCGCAAAAAGGCCCGGGGAAGCCGCCCAAGCGCGAGCTCGACAAGACCAATCCGTACGCAGTCCCGACACCATGAAAGAACCATCGCGCGTGAGCAGGCATTCGGAACCTACGACCACTCCTTTACCTCGCTTGAAGCGCCTCTTCGGCGCGAAACCACTCGCAACCCTCGTCGCCGCAGCGTCCCTCTTCGTGTCGCTCGCCGCGGACGCGGCCCCCTGGAAGCCGCACGCTCCAGGGGAGTCGCCGCCCACGCAGGAGCAGATCGACGAGGCGAGCAAGCGCTACCAGAAGGGCATCCAGCTCTACGAGGTCGAAGGCGACGTCGCGAGCGCCCTCATCGAGCTGCAGCGTGCCTACGACACTGCACCGAACTATCAGGTGCTCTTCAACATCGGTCAGGTCGCGCGCACGGCGCGTGACTACACGACCAGCAAGCGCGCCTTCGAGGCGTACCTCCAGTTCGGCGGCGCGAACGTCCCGCCGGAGAAGAAGCAGCAGGTCGAAACCGAGCTCAAGGCGCTGAAAGAGCTCGTCTCGACGATCACGATCACCACGACCTCCACGTCCGGCACGCTCCTCGTCGACGGAAGCGAATACGGCAAGCTCCCGCTCGGCGAGCCCGTGCTCGTGAACCCCGGGTCGCACAAGATCGAGCTGCAGACCGAGTCGGGCACGGCGACGCAGACGCTGACGGTCGCTGGTGGCGACGAGCGCACCATCGACCTCACCGTGAAGGTCGAGATCTCGAAGCCTCCGCCGGTCACCGCACCGGTGACGAAGGTCGAAGAGGGGCCGTCGTATGTCTGGGCGGGGTGGCTCGTGAGCGGCTTGCTCGGGGCCGGCGCCATCGCGACCGGCAGCGTCGCGCTCGTGCAGCGAAGCGATCTCGACGACAAGGCGTACTTCGGCACCGAGCCTCCGGCCGATCTCGAAGATCAGAAGAGCCGCGTCACCGGCCTCGCGATCGCAACCGACGTGCTGATCGGCGCGGCCGTCCTGTCCGCCGGTGTCACGCTGTACTTCACGATCAAAGAGTCTTCGTCGGACGACGAAGCCGCGCCCGCCACGACAGCGCTGCGCGTGTCGCCGAATGGTCTTGCCCTGACGGGGACGTTCTGAGGGCTCACTTGCGTGCGCAGGCGGTACCCACTCCGTCGTCCACGCTCAGCAACACTTGAGGGGCGGATGCTCTTTCGAAAACTCGCATCGACACTATTTCTTACGTTAGGCGCTGCCGGCTTCGCATCGATCGCGGCGTGTTCGGTCATCACCGGCTCGGACATCGGGCTGGGCCTGGGACAGCCTTGTGAGACGGACGACGAGTGCCAAGCCTCGAAGTGCATCGAGAACGTCTGCACGCGCGAATGCGCGGAGGACGCCGATTGCCCCGAGGGCTCGGCCTGTCTCGACACGCTGGTCTGTAGCCAGGGGCCCGCGCCGAGCGTGCCCGTCGGCCAGGCTTGCACTGCATCGACGGAATGCCTGACCGGCACCTGTGGATCCGACGGCCTCTGCACCAAGCCGTGTGAAGCCACGACCGAGTGCCCCGCGCCCAGCGAATGTTTCGCGGGCTTCTGCCAGATCCCGCTCGACGTCGGGTTCATCTGGGTCGGCGTCGTCGAAGATCAGGGTTGGACGAAGACCCACGATATCGGCCGCGAATACGCGCTCGAGCAGCTGCCGTATCTACGCGCCGACTTCGTCACGAACGTCTTCAAAGACCCGGAGGCGACGGATGCGCTCAACGCGTTCGTGGAGGACGGTAAAGACGTCATCGTCGCGAACTCGTTCAGCCTCCGAAACCAGACCAGCGGTGTCGCAGACTCGAACCCGGACACCCAGTTCCTGGTTTGTGCCGGCAACGTCACGAAGGACAACCTCGGAACGTACTTCGCGCGCAGCTACCAGGCCTGGTACCTCGCCGGTTACACCGCGGCTTCCAAGTCACAAACCGGCCGCCTCGGCTTTGTCGGCTCGTACGTCACGCCCGAGCTCGTGCGCCACATCGACGCATTCACGCTCGGCGCCAAGCGCGCCGACCCCAGCGTGAAGGTCGAGGTCCGGTGGGAGGGCTTTTGGTTCGACGTCGACCCGCCGAACGCCGACCAGGAGTACCGCGAGACGGTGCTCGCCAACGAGCTGATCGAGACGGGCTGCGACGTCATCGCGCATGGCAGCGACAACGGGCGCGTGGTCGAAGCCGTCGAAAAGGCCCACGACATGGGCGACGACGTCTGGTCGATCGGCAACGACAACATCGACGCCTGCAAGCTCGGCCCGAGCTCGTGCATCGGTGTCCCGTATTGGAACTGGGGCCCGCTCTACGTCCGCATCTTCGATCAGATTCACCGCGGCACGTGGGATCCGAAGGTTCCGATCAACGACAACATCCTCGTCAACCTGGACGAGAGCATCGTGTCCTTCGGAGCCACCGAGGATCTACTCAGCAACGATCTCAAGATCAGCCTCGGGGAGCTGCGCGCGGATCTCGCGAGCGATCCCAAGCTTGCGTTCCGCGGGCCGTACGACGTCAACGCGAACCAGCGTTCGCAAGGCGACGTGACGAACGGCGAGGAGATCTCCGACGAGGAGCTCGCGACGATGTGCTGGTTCGTCGAAGGCGTCATCGAAAAGGAAGATCCGCTCGATCCGCTCTCGGCTGATGTCCCGGCACGTGTGCCCTGGGGTGACGTCCAGATCCCGCCTGGCTCCGGCAACACACCGGACTGCCGCGTCAACCAGTAATCACGCCTTGAACGTGTCGTAGCGCTCGGCGCTCGGGGCCACGCGGGCCTCGAGCGCGCGGAGCTCTCGGTCGTCGAGCGATCGACCCGCGCGCGCGTTGGCGATGTTCTCGGCGACCTCGTTCGGCGTCTTGCACCCGATGATCACCGTGTCGGCGAAGCTCGCGGTGTACGTCAGGAGCTCCGCGGGCGTCGCAACCCCGTCCGCGACCAGCCTCCCGACAGCGAGCGCCTTCATGCCGATGATCCCCATCTTGCGCTTCCTCGCCTCGGGCACGACCGAGGTGACGAACGGCATGCGCCGGGGGTCGGCGGGGTTGATCGCGCAGAGCACGGTGTCGAAGTCGTAACGTCCCATCGCCTCGACGAGAATCGCCGGGTCGTGGTGGCCGGTGATGCCCACGAAGCGGATGCGGCCCTCCTTCTTCGCGCGCTCGGCCGCTTCGATCACGCCCCCTTTCGCGAACATCGCGTCGAGATCGTCGGCAGTTCGCAGGTCGTGCATCTGCCACAGGTCGACGCGGTCGGTGCCGAGCCGGCGCAGGCTGTCGTCGAGCAGTCGCAGCGCGCCCTCGCGATCGCGCACGTGCGTCTTCGTCGCGAGGAAGACCTTGTCGCGCGCGGAAGGTCCCGCCTCACGAAATGCGAGGCCGTAATAGTCCTGGCTCGAAGCGTAGGCAGGCGCCGTGTCGCAATAACGAACCCCGAGCCGCAGCGCCTCGAGGATCATCGGCACAGCTTCGCGCTCGCGGCCGTTCGTCCGAAGGATGCCTTCACCACCGAGCGAGAAGGCCTCGACCGTGGCGCCCGTACGGCCGAGCGTCCGGACTGCAGGGGCGGCGGTTGCCTCAGCGCCGACCGATGCTTCGGATGCCCGCGGCGTGGGCGTCGCCGACGACGGCCCACCCTCGGTCGGGGCGCAGGATGCGGCAGCTAGAGGAACGCCGGCCATCGCGGTCAAAAGCTCTCGTCGTGTCGTCCGCTTCATCGGTCACCCTATCACGCGAGATGCACGGAGTGTGACGCGGGTCCGTGCACTTCGCATCTGCCGACCGGCCCCTTGCTGCAGCGCGTGACCGACCCCACGTGGCGCATGTCGAAGGAGGACGTGATGGGCACAATCGCCGAAGGCCTGGAAGGTGTCGTGGTGACGAGCACGAAGCTGTCGGACGTGGACGGTGAGGCGGGGCGGTTGATCATCGGCGGCTACGACGTCGAAGCGCTCACGGGACGCGTGAGCTTCGAGGCAACGTGTCATCTGTTGTGGCGAGGCAGCCTGCCGTCGCAGGCCGAAGAGCACGCGCTGCGCCGCGCACTCGGTGAAGCGCGGGCGGCGGCGTTCGCGACGTTGTCCTCGCGCCGTGAGCTCCTCGCGATGAACGACGCGATGGATGCGCTGCGCGCGCTCGTCGCAGGGATCGCCCTGCCGAGCGGCCGATGGCCGGACGAAGCGGTCGCGCTGACGGGCGCCACGGCCGTGTTCGTCGCTGCCTACGCGCGACATCGTTCCGGTGCAGCGCTCGTCGAGCCGGATGCGACCCGAGGCCACGCGGAGGATTACCTGCGGATGGCCGGCGTCGATCCACACCCGGCGCGCGTCGCGGGGCTCGATGCGTATCTGTCGACCGTGACGGACCACGGGATGAACGCCTCGACCTTCGCGGCGCGTGTGGTCGCATCCACCGGCTCGGACATCGTCAGCTCGATCACCGCTGCGATCGGTGCGCTGAAGGGGCCGCTTCACGGCGGCGCACCGGGTCCTGTGCTCGACATGCTCGATGCGATCGGCGAACCGGGGCAGGCGACGGCCTGGCTCGAGACAGAGCTCGCCACCGGCCGGCGGATCATGGGGATGGGCCATCGCGTGTATCGCGTTCGCGATCCGCGGGCGGCCGTGCTCGAGCGAGCTCTCGGCGTCCTCGAAGCAGACCTCGGCGCCGATCGGGGCGGCAGCGCACGCCTGGCGCTTGCCCGCGCGGTCGAAGCAGCCGCGACGAAGACGCTCGCTCGCAAATATCCGAACCGCTCACTGCAGGCGAACGTGGAGTTCTACACCGCGGTGCTCCTCGACGCCGTGGGCCTGCCGCGTTGGCTCTTCTCGGCGACGTTCGCCGTCGGTCGCGTCGCGGGCTGGTGCGCTCACGTCGAAGAACAACGCTCTCGCGGTAGGCTCATCCGGCCCGCGTCCGTCTACGACGGCCCTCGATTCACGTCAGCATCGTAACGATCGACGCGGCGCCCCCGGGTGATCGCAACGATTTCGAGCTTGTTCGTTGCGATCTGCAAGCGGAACGCAGCTTGCCTACGCGCGCGATCATGTCGATCCAACGCGCTTGCTCGTTCATCGCTGTCGCCCTCCTCGTTTCCGCGTCGGTCGCGTGCGGCGACTCCGATCCCGACGGGCCGGGCGGCGGCGCCGAGGGCGGGTCGGGGATCGGCGGCGAGGCCGGGCAACCCGGCGACGGCGGGGCGGGCGGGGCGGTCGCATCGATGCCGTCGATGGCGGTCGTCCACGCCGTCTCGGGCGAGCCGGCCGTGCGTCCGCTCATCTTCGAGCCGCTGGCGGTTCACGTGACCAACGCAGGCCCATCGGAGGAGCTCACCGTCGTCGCGACGATGGGCACGTATCGTTCGGAGGCAACGTTCGTCGCATCCGCCGACGGCAACATCGACACCGCTGCAGACGCCCCGAAGGACGGCACCTACGCGGGCGCGGACGCCGATGGCCTGGTCTGGTCGATGCTGCCGGACGACTCTGCGAGCTCGAGCTTCGGGGACGGGTCGATCCACTACGCCCTCGAGCGCGACGGCGACGTCCTCGCGGAGGTAGACGTCGAGCGCATCGACGTCGCGGACGACGTCGAGCGACGCGACGTTCCGGCCGAGGCGGGTTTCGTCGGTGTCGTGTACGTCCCGGAGGGACCGGGCCCACATCCCGTCGTCGTCGGCTTCGGCGGCTCGGAAGGGGGTCTCTGGTTCGGCGACGAGATCGCGAAGACGTACGCCTCGCTCGGGTACGTCGGCGTCGGCGTCGCGTACTTCGGCGCGCCAACCCTTCCGAACGGTCTCACCGACGTGCCCCTCGAATATTTCGAGAGCGTCTTCGGCTACCTCTCCCAGATTCCGGAGGCCGACCCTTCCAGCATCGCCGTGATGGGTGCCTCGCGCGGCGGCGAGCTGTCGCTTCTGCTCGGGGCGCACTACCCGGAAGTGAAAGCCGTCGTTGCGCTGGTCCCGAGCGGATACGTCTGGGGCTCCACCGAGTCGTTCACCGAGGCGGCGTGGACTTTGGCCGGCGCGCCGCTCGCCTACGTTCCGAGCTCGGGCTCGCTCGCCGAGGTCACCGAGGCGCCGGACGGCAAAGACGTCTACCACTTCACACCGACCTTCCTCGACTCGATCGCCGAGGCGACCCCGGAAGAGATCGCGGCCGCGACGATCCCCATCGAGGCGACCGTCGGACCGGTTCTGCTGATTGGGGGCCAAGCCGACGAGCTCTGGCCGTCTTGCTCGCTCGCAGAGGTCGCGTTCGATCGACTGGAGACGAGCGGGCACACCGATTCCCACGCCGACGAGCTCGTTTGTTACGAAAACAGCGGTCACTTCACCAACCCGATCAATGCGGGATTCCCCATGACGACCGCATCGCTCTCGTACAACGCGAGCTTCGGCGTCTATTACGCGATGGGCGGCACCGCCGAGGGCCTCGGGCACGCGGCGCGCGACTCCTTCAATCGTGTAGAGGCTTTTCTGGAAACCTCGCTTCGATAAGCAATTAGCGAAGGGCCTCAGGGGCCATCGAGAATATCTCGCCGCGGGGGTGTCCACGGCGGGACGTTCCGAGGGCACGTCACACCCGCCGAATCGGGTGGCATGACGACCTCTGCGAAGTCGATCTCCTCGTCGCGATCGAAGCGCGCGTCGCCGACGATCAACTGGCCATTTCGTTCGACCCAAAATGGCGCTCGCATGAACCGGAGCGCCGCGCCCACGTCGCACCGCCGCGCGAGCTCGCGGAGCTCCGCCACCGAACCGCGAAAGGTGCCGAGCGGGCGCGTCCCAGGATCGGCCGGGGCCTCCGGCGGCAGGCGCGGCGCCGTCGTGTGCTCGAAAGGGGCCGGGCAGGCCGACGCGTCACGCAGGGCAGGGATCGGCGCGACCACCGAATATTGCAATATGACGTCACCGCCCGACTCACCAATGGCGACTGCGTAATAACAAAGTGGATTGGCCGGCATCGGTGTCAGCGCGACGTCGACGAGCCTGGATGCCGGGTCTTCCGCCGCGACACGTGCGTGGACCCTCGCGCGCGCCATTGCGGACGTCGTCGCGAACGTCACGACGACAAAGGCCCAGCCTCCGACCGCGAGCAAGCGGTTCGGCCAAAGGCCGCTTCGGCGGGAGAGCGCGAAGGCCGCGGCGCCGGTCACGAAGGCGACCACCGTCAGCGAGATCCGTAGGGGTAGGGGGACGACGCGCGGAACGAGCCACACGAGCGCCAACATCGCCACGAGCAGCAAGCCGAGCAGGCCTCGCCACCAGCGCGCGCGGCGAAGCATGATGAGCGGGGGTATCGCGACGACGTAGAGCAGCGGCTCGACGATGAAGATCGTGTCGCCGTACAACCACCCGTCGTAAAAAGGCCATAGCGGGTGGACTCCATAGTTGTTCCACCCATCCATCGACACGTGCACGAGGGGTCCGAGCGCGCCGAGACCGAGGAGAAAGCGCTCTTCCGACGCCGAAAATGCGCGATTTCGCACACGCGCCAAGGCAATGATGGCCCCGGCGACGAGGAGGCCGAGCGCCACGCCGACGACCGCGGTGTGCGTGTACCCGCGATGATGCAACAGGTACCCGAGCTTTCCTTTGGTCAGGATCGTGTCGTACAGGATGTCGGCGTCGGGGACGTTGTTGGCAATTGCGCTCACCGCGTACGCATGTCGGGCGAGCGTCGCGGAGGTCGGGGCGCGCCGGTGTCGCAATCCGAGCGCGATCTCGGCCACGAGGGCCCCGGCGAGCGCGTGCGTGACGTTCTCCATGGCGGGTCGCCGATCGCCGGAGACTTCGGGGATCGGCGCGCCATCCTACAGCGCAATTCGGTTGCCCCGATTGTTTCCCGCGGAAGCGGCTCGGTCGACAAACCGACCTTTGCTCGAACGTTGTCGCGACCGCGCGCGCTCGATACCTTCACCCGCGGAAAATCATGTTCGAACAACACGCCGGGCGTTGGGTGAGGTCGGAATTGTTCGGGGGCCGGGGCGAGGTCGCGGTCGCGGATCTTCTCGGGCGCCGCGAGGCAAAGCCGTTTCAGGCCGTCTTGGGTTGTGAGCTCGCGCCGGGGGGCTCGGTCGGCGTTCACCACCAGACCGAGGCGCACGAGATCGTCGTCTGCGTCGAAGGCCGCGGCCGTGCGACGGTCGGCGGCGAAACGCACGACCTCGTGTCGGGCACCATGGTCTACGTCGCGCTGGGCTCCACCCTCGCGCTCGAAAACACCGACGCGGAAGCGCCGCTCCGATACTTGATCATCAAAGCGAAGTAGCGCCCCACGCCTGCATCCACGGCTTTGCCCGATACCGATCCCACGCATCGGGCAACACGGTCACGACGGGCTCGTCGATGTCGCCGCGAGACGCGACGCGCAGCGCCGCGACGACGTTCGTGCCCGCGGAACCGCCCACGAACAGTCCCTCCTCACGCGCCAATCGCTTCACCATCTCGAAGCTCTCTTCGTCGCTGACGCGCTCGGCGGCGTCGATGACGTCGCGGTGGAGATTCCCGGGAATGTCGCTCCCGCCGATCCCTTCCACCGCGTAGCTTCCGTCGGGTCCGAGCTTGCCGGTCTCGACCCAGCCTGCGAGACCGGAGCCTTCGGGATCCGCGAGCACGACGCGCACGCCGACAATCGCCGCCTTGAGCCTGCGTCCGACGCCGCTGATGGTGCCACCGGTTCCTGCACCGGCGACGAACGCGCCGATGCGACCGCGCGTCTGCTCCAAGATCTCGGCTCCAGTCGTCTCCTCGTGGACGCGGACGTTGGCGGGATTCTCGAATTGGTCCGTCAAGAACCAGTCGTTTTCCCGCGCCATGCGCCGCGCGACTTGTTTGAAGTGGTCGGGGCTGGCGGGTGGCGCGTTCGGTGTGACGACGACGCGCGCGCCCGCCGCCGCGAGCGCGGCGCGCTTGTCGATCGACATCTTCTCCGGCATCACGCAGACCAGGCCGTAGCCGCGAACGGCAGCCACCATCGCGAGGCCCATCCCTGTGTTGCCCGCCGTCGCCTCGATCAACGTTGCGCCGGGGCGGAGCACGCCTCGTGCTTCAGCGTCGTCGACGATCGCCTTGGCGAGGCGATCCTTCACGCTGCCGCCGGGATTCATGTGCTCGCATTTCACGAGCACCGGCGCCCCGAGACCCGCCGCGATTCGGTCGAGGCGAACGAGGGGAGTTCGCCCGATGTGCTTCAGAACGCCGTCCGCTTTCACCCCGCGACTCTACTGTGGAGTCGCGGGGCCGGCGAGGTCCGGGGCTCAGGCAGCTTCGGTCGCCGATTGAGCCTTCACGGCCTGGATATCGAGCGAGATCTCCACCTGTTCACCGACGAGCACACCGCCCGCCTCGAGCACCTGGTTCCAGCCGAGGCCGAAGTCCTTGCGAGAGATGGTCGTCTTCGCCTGGAAGCCGATGCGCTCGTTGCCCCAAGGATCTTTGCCGCCTCCGAGGTACTCCGTCTCGAGCGTGACCTCCTTCGTCACGCCGTGAATCGTGAGGTCACCGACGATCCGGTAGTCCGACTCTCCGCGCTTTTCGACCTTCTTGCTCTCGAAGGTGAGGGCCGGAAACTGCTCCACGTCGAAGAAGTCCGCGGACCGCAAATGCTCGTCACGCTTCGCCTCGCGGGTGTCGATGCTCGCCGCGTCGATACGGACCGAGACGCGCGAATCGTCGAGGCGCTGGGCATCGAACTCGAGCTTGCCGTCCCATCGGGTAAACGCTCCGCGCACCTTCGAGATCACCATGTGGCGGACGGCGAAGTGGATTCCAGAGTGCGTCGTATCGAGCTGCCAGCGTTGCGTCGTCATGATTGGGTTCCTCCAGAGCCCAACGATGCGACCGTTCCTCCTGCCTCACTAGACGGCGTTCGGGCTCAAGATTGTTGCTGGGTTCACAACGAATCCCGGCCGGTGCGCAGGTTGCAGCATGGTCGACATGCGCGCGATGCAGCTCCGCGACCCTGCGCCGATCGAGAACCGCCCCCTCGAGCCGATCGAGCGAACGATCCCGACACCCGAGCCGGGCGAGGTCGTTCTTCGCGTCGATGCGTGCGGTGTCTGCAGGACGGATCTCCAGCTTGCTGAAGGAGATCTCGCGCTGCACCGCCGACCTGTCGTTCCAGGGCATCAGGCGGTCGGCCGGGTCGTGGCGATGGCGGACGACGTGCAGTCGTTTAGGATCGGAGATCGCGCCGGCGTCGCTTGGCTCGCGAGCGCGTGCGGACAATGTGACCGCTGCCGGGAAGGTCGCGAGAACCTCTGCCTCGACGCCCGCTTTACCGGATGGGATCGCGACGGCGGTTTTGCGACCCACATCGCCGTCCGAGCGGACTTCGCATTGAAAATACCCGTTTCGTTCGATGATCTCGCGGCAGCTCCGCTCCTTTGCGGGGGCGT
Organism: Polyangiaceae bacterium; assembly: GCA_013361525.1. GTDB lineage: Bacteria > Myxococcota_A > Polyangia > Polyangiales > Polyangiaceae > Xiheicaenibacterium. The sequence continues at coordinate 21,178 of JABFXY010000110.1, forward strand.
CATCGGGTATCGAGCTCTCAAGATCAGCGGCGTTCGTCCCGGACAGCGGCTCGGTTTGTACGGATTTGGCGCGTCCGCGCTCCTCGCGTTGCAGGTCGCGAGGCACTGGGGCTGCGAGGTCTACGTGGCCACGCGCTCGGCGCGCGAGCAGGCGCGTGCGCTGGAGCTGGGAGCGATTTGGGCGGGCGGCTACGACGACGCACCGCCCGCGAAGCTCGACGCCGCCGTCACGTTCGCGCCGGTCGGGAGCGTCGTCGTCGCTGCGCTCCAATCACTCGATCGCGGAGGGACGGTAGCCATCAATGCCATTCACCTGGATGGGATTCCGGCATTTTCGTACGACGATCTGTGGTGGGAGCGAAGCCTCCGGAGCGTCGCCAATTTCACGCGGCAAGACGCGCGGGAGCTCCTCGAGCTCGCGTCCGAGATCCCCATTCGAACGTCGTTCGATCTCTATCCCCTCGAGGATGCCAATCGAGCGCTCGCGGATCTCCGCGCCGGCCACGTGAACGGAGCTGCGGTATTGGACTGTCGAGCCTGATGACGCTCAAAGCTGTTTGAGCGTTCCGCACGCACGTTCGAAGGCAGCAGCCGCTTCTTTTGCCTCTTTCGCCAGCTTCACCCGGCAAGCGACGTAGCGAGGCGCGTCCTTCTTCCAGCGCGCGACGACGATCCAGGTGTCGTCTTCGTCGCTCGCGATCAGCACGCGTCCTTCATCGCTCTTTTCGTCCTTCTGGACCTTGAACTTCTTTTCGTCCTTGTACTGCGCAAAATCGACTTTGTCGGAGACGGCTGCCCAATCCTTCTTCTCGCACATGCCGTCGCAGTTCGTGGACACCCAGAAGCTCGTCCCGAAGCCGAGCTCGTCGGGCGCGCTGTAGTTGCCCTCGAAGGCTTCCTTCCACCCCTTCGGCCGAACCACGACGCCGTCGCCGTTGCCGACGGTGGCGGCCTCGAACGAGATCTTGCCCTTCAGCGAAGCGGGCAGGTCCTTTTCGATCTCGCTCGCGGTGGCCTCGAGGGCGGCCTTCTCTTTCTCCGGGTCGGCGCGCTTCTTCGATTCTTCCTTGTCACCACACGAAACGGTCACGAGCAACACGGCAGCGAGGATCAGACGCGACGAAGGGAGCATGCCCGCCCTTACCTCAAGTCTTTCGCGTGCAAAAGTGGCTGCCCCTTGGCTCGATGGCTCGGCGTTTGCCGCCCTTTTCACGAGTCTCCATCGTTTCTCCGCGAAATTCGCACGGCTTTCCACCAAACGTTTCATGCCGACGCAGGCTCGATGATGGACCATGCTCGTCAACCCGCGACCGGCAGCGCGGGGCTTCGACCGTCCATGCGACTTCGTTGGGTCTTCCTCTGGTCTGTGGCGCTGCTCGTCGGCGCCGCGCTCGTTCGACCGCTCACGCGCCGCTCTCGGACGTTTCGAATCGTCGAGAGCTCCGAGGCGGTGCACGTCGTCGCGCACTTTCTCCTCTACGGGACCCTCGCGCTCCTCGCGCGCCGGGCTGGGCTCTCGCCGGCGCGCGCGGCCGCTTTGACGCTGCTCGTCGGTGTCCTCCAGGAATGTGTGCAGCTCGTCCTCGCGCGCCGCGGCCCGGGGAGGCCCGAGCTCTTCGATCTCGTGGTCGACGCCGTCGGGATCACGTGCGCGTTGATGCTCGCCTCGGTCGTGCGTGGGCGCGGAACGCCCGCGCGCTCACCATGAAGAACACCTCCGGAGCTCTTCGGCTCGCAAGCCGTTCAACCGCTTGACAGCACCTTCGTGGGGGGCATCATCCGTCGATGATCTCGCTCACCTTCGACCGCAGCACCTGGAGAGCCGGCTACGGCGTCTCCTTCGTGCTCACGCTCCTCGCGAGCTGCACGCTGGTCGGTGAGCGAATCACGCAGGGGGAGCTGTCGGTCGCGTGGCTGTGCAGCGCATTGCTCACGTTCGTCGCAATCGTTTGTGTTCAAAGCATCGATCGATCGCCGACCTCGCCGGCCGCAAGCGCCCGATCGAAGGGCAGGGTGGTCGCCGCCCACGCGCTCGGCGCAGCGTCGGCGATCGCCGTGGTCCACGTCGCCGTCGCCTTGAAATCGCGGCTCGCCGGCGGCGCACTGGTGGAGCGCCCCAGCCAAATCGTGAACGACCTCGTGCTCGTCGGCGCAATTCTCGGCCTCGTCTGGAGCCTACGTGCCGCGAACCCTCTCGTTCGACTCGGCCTGCCGGCGATCTCGCTCGGCGCCGTCACCCTCTACTTCGCGACCGCCCGCTTTTGGCACCTCGATCCGTTTCCTGGCTTCGCCGTGCAGCGATTCGTGGTGCAGCAGGCGCTCGTGACGGCCGGCGCGCTGCTCGTCTTCGATGTGTTCCGGCCGGCTCGGGCCTGAGTCCGGCGTTCACAATCGGGCGCGCGATCGGCCGGATCGCCAAAACTGCATGGCTTGCGCAGATCGAAGGCTTCGGGCATCGTCACTGCGTGCGGCTCACGTCGCTCTTCTTTTGCTTGGCGTGCGGATGCACGTTTCCTGACCTGACCTTCGACGACACGCCTGGCGGCGGCGGCGGGAGCAGTGCCGGCGGAAACGCGCCCACCTCCACGTCGACTTCGACCTCGACGACCGGCGGGGAAGGCGGCATCGCCGGCGGCCCATCGAATGGTGGCGGCGGCAACGGTGGTCAAGGCGGCTCGACGCCGTGTGACCATGACGGCGACGGCTACCCTCGTGACGAAGTCGGATGTGTCGAAGCCGGTGGGTCCGGCGGCGCTGGAGGTAGCGGGCAGCTCGTCGACTGCAACGACGACAACGGGGACGTCCACCCGGAGCAGCCGGATGACTGGTACGTCGAGCCGATCCCCGGCGAGACGGATCCGGTTCGCAAATGGGATTACGACTGCAGCGAGGACGCCGAGACGCAATACGTCGCCGGCACGTGCCCCTGCCAGAACAACATCAAACGCCTCGAGAACGTGCCCGAGGGCGTCGAGGGCTGCGGCCAAATGGGCTCACGGTATCGTTGCAATATCGACCTCGTCGCGAATTGCGAAGAGTTCGAGACGGACGTCCTCCAGGGTTGCCACTGAGCCGTGAGGCGTGCCGGGCCGGCCATTTTCGCCGTGCTCCTCGGGTGCGCCGCGCGCGGCTCGCGAGACGGCGCGGACACCGGCCCGCGCGACGCCCGATCGAACGACGCCCCACCGGCGCTCGTGCCCCCGGCGCAGCCGCCCGCACGACCCCTTGCCGGCCCGACCGCGCCGGCCGTCGAAGACGCCTGCGGTGGCTCGCTGCCGAAGATGGCGTGTATCCCCGGCGGTCCGTTCCTGCGCGGCTCGGATGACGGCCCGAAAAACGAACGGCCCCGTGCGACGGTCGAGGTCGACGCCTTTTTGATGGATACGACCGAGGTCACCGTCGAGGCGTTCGAGGCGTGTGTCACCGCGCGAAACTGCAAACCCGTACACACCATCTATTCGGATTTCAGTCGCCCTCGACAACCCAAAGTAGGCGTCAGCTGGTACGACGCTCGGGACTATTGCGTCGCGATGGGCAAACATCTCCCTACCGAAGCCGAGTGGGAAAAGGCTGCGCGCGGCGTCGACGGTCGCCGCTACCCGTGGGGGGACGCGCCCGCGACGTGTGAGCTCGCCATCATCATGGACGCACGTGGCCGCAGCTGCGGCGTCGCGAAAGAGGGCGCGAAGCCCGAGACAGGACGGACCTTCGAGGTCGCGTCTCGCGCGCCCAACGAATATGGCCTTTACGACATGTCTGGGAATGCTTGGGAGTGGGTCGCCGATTGGTATTCGGCGAGCTACGAGGCGTGTGGGGATTCGTGCTCGGGAAAGAACCCGAAGGGCCTTTGCGCCGGCGCGGCGAGCTGCCCGCGGAGCACCACACGCATCGTTCGCGGCGGCTCTTGGTATTGGGAGGCAGACCACGCCACGACGACGTTCCGCTCACACCACCTGCCGGGCAACGAGCCGTATCACCACTACGGTTTTCGCTGCGCCGCGAGCCTCGACGAGGCCGCGAAGCTCACTGCTGGGCGGTGAGCGCGGGCGCGGTCGGCGCCGAGATCCGCCAAGCGCCGTGCTCGAGCTTGCCTCGGATGGGCATGTTGGCCTCCTGAATCATGGTCAGGATGCTCTTCGTTCGATCGGCCCAGTCGACGTAGGTCCGCGCGTCTTGCCAGATATAGTGATAGCGGGTCGAGTCGATCGCGTGCGTATGCAATACCACCGAGCTCTCGTCGAGGGGCAGAGCCCGCATGTTGGCGCGAAACCGCCCCTTGTCGTATCCGAAGTATTGCTCGGCGTTGGACATGTAGACGACCCGCACGACCCACCCCGAGCGCTTCGCCAGTCTGCAAATGACTGGAGGGCGCCCTTCATCGTCAGATCTCCGCGGACGCAGCGAACACGACCGGTGCGCCACATCGTCGCGATGTGCTCGAGCTCGGCGCGGTCGTTGCCGAAGAAGGGAATCTTCGCGCCGTCCAACCACTGTTTGAGCATCTTCAACCGGTGCTCCACCCGGGCGCGGCTCTGCGTGAACACGGCTTTGCGCTCGGCACGGACGCTAGGCGGAACCTCCGAAGCGTCGATCCAGGAGACGACCTCCGCCTCGCGATCCGCCGACCACAGCTCGATCACCTGTTCGGGCGTCTGCGCGTGCCGAAAAACGAGGCCGTAGACCTCGTTGATGTGGACGACCCAATCGTCGAAATCGAGCAAGTAGAGAATGTCGGAGCGCGCCCATCCCCCGAACAGATAGCTCTGCTCTGCCCCGACACCGACGTATGCGCCGCCCAGACCCTTGATGGCATTTCGAAACGCGTGCTGTTGGTCTTCGTTCGATACGACGTAATGGGTGTCGAGCGTGATGTCCTCGGGCGCGGGATCCGACGACAGCGCGGCGAGCTCTCGGAGCGGATCGGATTGGGGCGAAGGCTCCGGCAAGGGATCGGCTCCACGCGCCGCGAGATCCTGGTTCCCTGTTGCCGCCTGTCGGGTCCGCGCCTCCGAAGCGGGCAGGGAAGTCGCGCCGTCCCGCACGCCGCCGCAGCTCGTCGCGAGGAGCAGGGAGACAGCGAGCGATGTCAGGGGCGTACGCATGGGTCGAGCGCGGCATTGTCACCGGCGGGCGCCGATCGGCTCAACATTCCTGCGTTTGGGGTGGCTTCGACATTCGTCGACGGGGCGAGAGACCTCGTACACTGCGGACGTTGGAACCGCAGGACGAGCTCGCACATCGAGGAGCCCAGAATCTCGTCAACAACCACCTTCGGGTGCGCGAGGGCGAGTGCGTCGTCGTCTTCCATAGGCATGCCGATGCGGTGTTACCCATCATTCGCGCCGCGCTCGAGGAGGCGAAAGCACGCGTCGAGTGCGTTTCGCTCGCGCCTTGGAACGCGATCGTCGATGACCGCGAGTTCGCGCGGTTGGTCGCCGAGCGCGTGCGCAACGTCCAGGCGTCGATGTACCTGAGCAGCGTCGACGGGCCCGCTTATCCCCGCTCGAGGCTGCTGGTCGATGCCCTCAACAACACCGGCGTGCGGCACCTCCAAGTTCCCGGCGTGAGCGCCCGCATGCTCGCGACGTCGTTGCGCGCCGATCCCACGCTGATCGAACAGGTGAATCAGCGCCTCGTCGAGCGCCTCGAAGCCGGCCGGTTGCTCACCGTCACGAGCCCGGCCGGGACGGACGTGACGGTCGCGCTTTCCCGCAACTTCCCGGTCGTGGGCTATTGCGGAATCCCGATGCCCGGCGCGTGGGACAGCGTGCCCACGGGCGCCGTGAGCTTCTATTCGCCGAACGTCTCCGGCACCTACGTGGCCGATCGAATCGCACGTGGCTCGTACCTCGGCGGGACGAACTCGCAGCTCCACAAGACACCGCTGACGCTCCGCCTATCCTCGAGCATGCTTCAAAAGAGCGAGTGTGAAGACGCTGCGCTCGTCGAGGAGCTCGCGACGCACCTCGCGAAGGACGAGCAATCCGGCCGCGTCGGCTTCGTCTCGTTTTCGACGAACTACCTGACCAAAAACGAGCTGCGCGTCTTCGCGAACGATGCGCTGTTGCCGGGGCTGCGCCTCATGCTCGGATATTCGGATCAAACGAAGACCAAAGCGCCGCACACCGCAGCCGTCTGGGCGACCTTCCTCGGACGCCGCCAGACGGTCGCCATCGATGGACAGGTCCTCGTGCGCGACGGGCGCCTCGACTCGAAGTGGACGGCGGGGATCCTGCCGTTCTGAAATTCGAGCGCGCCGCATCTTCGCGCGCCGCTGAATCGTCTTCCCAGCACAGCGTGACCCCTTGGGCCACGACACGAGGAGGACTGATAATGCTGCTCGAGAACAAGGTTGCGGTGATCTACGGAGCGGGCGGGGCGATCGGCAGCACGGTCGCCCGCGCGTTTGCGAGCGAAGGTGCCACGCTATTTCTCACCGGGCGCCGCCGTGCATCCGTCGAGGCCGTCGCCAAAGACATCATTTCCGCGGGAGGCGTCGCCGAGGTGGCGGAGGTCGACGCGCTCGACGAGGGCTCCGTCGATCGACATCTCGACGCGGTGCTCGAGAAGGCGGGCCGCGTCGACATCTCGTTCAATGCGATCGGAATTCCGAATACCAGGCTCCAGGGTGTGCCGCTCCGCGAATTGGACGTCGAGCAGCTCATGTTGCCCGTTGTGACCTACGCGAGATCGTACTTTCTGACGTCGCGATTGGCCGCGCGTCGCATGAGCGCCAATCGATCGGGCGTGATCATGACCGTCACGTCGACCCCGGCGCGCACGGGCATTCCGCTCGTGGGAGGTGTCGCCCTCGCGATGGCCGCAGTGGATCAGCTCACACGTAGTCTCTCTGCGGAGCTCGCGGCCGATGGCATCCGAGTCGTCGGCCTCCGCCCCACCGGAATGCGTGAGTCGGGCACCATCCAAGAGGTGTTTGGCCTTCACGCGAAGGCGTGGGGAATTACCTGGGACGAGTTCCACGAGCGGATCGCGACCAGGTCCCACACGCGACGGTTGACGACACTCGCGGAGGTGGCAAACACGGCCGTCTTCATCGCTTCCGACAAGGCCAGCGGCATCACGGGAAACGTCGTCAACCTGACCATGGGCAGCTTCGACGAATAGCAGCAGACGGGTCGCACCCGTCAGCGGCCCTTTTCACGGGCTCGTATCAGACTGGCCGCCGTCGCGCACATATCCGCGACGAAGTGTTTCGTCGCCAGCCGCCCGTCCGGCGTGCGTTCATATTGCCCATCCGAATACCGCTCGACGAGGTGGACGGCGTTGTCACCGTTCGCGACCGCGTCCAGCTCGTCGAGCACGGACTTGTCTCCGATTTGCCCGAGTCGTGCGCACGCGAGGTGCCGCACGTCGGGATCCTTGTTCGAGAGGCGCTCGACCAAGATCGGCATTGCCTGTTTGCAATTGGCTTCGACGAAGTACTCGTTGAACTGCCGGCGAATATTGTAGTCGGAGCCCGTCGTGACGGTATCAATCATATCGCATTGGTCCTTGTGGTCGGCCTTCAGGAGCCAGAATGCGACGTGGTCGGCTGCGTATCGGCCGCCTGGAGAAGCGAGAAACGCGGGCCCCGTGTTCGCCTTCGCGTAGGCTTCGAACACGTCGAAGACCAAACCCGACGTGCGCTTGTCGCCAATGATCAAGATACCCGTCCCGAAGGAGTCCGGGCCTGGTCCGCCGAGCCGCGCGATATCCTCGAAGATCATCTTCGATTCGGCGCATTTCGCGAGAGCGCCGACGACGTTCCCGTATTTGTCCTCCTCGAGGTGGTTTTCGTTGATGTTGTCGTCGTTGAAGTAATCCTTGCGGGCGGCGACGACCATCTCGCGCAGCGTCGTGCAGTCGAACTTGGAGAGGTCGTCGAGATGCTCGTACAGCTTCGGGGGCCCGCTTGCTTCCTTGGTGTCCTCGGCCGACGAGGTACGAAGCAGCGAGCCCAGCTCCGAGCACCCGGATGATAAGCCAGCAATCGAAACAATCACCACGAGACGCGACAAGCTCATGAAGACTCCTCGGGAAGAATCGGCCGCTCGTTGCTTCGAGCGCGTCGAGTCAGCTTCGTTCTACCGAGCTTCCCAAGGGAGTCGCCCTACGAAGTTCTGCCAGCGGGGCGCGTGCGTCGCGCCCGTCATCGCGAGGCGCCGCTCGCCTGCTCCAGCGCCTCGGCGAGCGCCTCGGGCGACAGCCGAAAGAAGCTCGCCGTCAGCGTTCTCGCGTCGGCTTCAGGGGCGTCCAACGCGACGAGCGCGTCATAGAGCCTCCGCACGACCTCGGGAGCGCAGGCGAAGCGGCGTTGGGGATCCCGGCGGGATTCGGCAGTGTCTTCGATGGGACGAATTGCCCTTTGTCGACCGTGAAGGACTCGTCGACATCGGCCGGGCATGCTCAAGTTCCAATGAACGGCGACCCCGCGCGGTGTCTCGCAGGTGAATTCCCAAGCCTCGTATGGCTCGCGCACCTGCGTACCATTCGCGGTCGCGGCGGCGAGGACATCTCGATAATCACGCTCGAATCGATCGACGAGCATGCGCTCGTGGGTTCTCACGACTTGGCGCAGGCGCTATTTCTCCTCCACGGTCGGATAAGAACACGGCTCGTAGCTGGGAATGCCGTCTGGAATGAATCGTCCGAGGAGCGGCAATCCCTCCGGCACGAAGATCCCTTTACATTCGAGCGACGCCCGCCATTCGGTCTGCTCGAACGAGGCATGGTCCCTCTGAACGCGGAGGCGGCCTCTCCACCGGGGGTGAACCTTGGCAGGCGGAAGCGGTCGAGAACGACAACGCCCCCAGCAAAGTCGGGCGCCGGCGAAGCCTCGCTCGCATGCACAGCCGTACGATCGTCCAGTTATGGCGACAAGCCACATTGGTCGGGAAGTTTTTCCAACCGAGCGCCGTAGCAGGGCTCCAATCGGGCGGTCGGCCGATTCTAATGTCCTCAACCAAGCCTCTTCCTCAACCACAACGGAGTCGCTCGTGGCGAAGCGAAACCTCGGTCCCAGCAATGCGGCACGCCTCGATGCATGGGTGCGCGCCTTCTCGAAACGCTCCGATGTCGCGGTCAAAGACTCGACCCGCGGTCCAACGTGGAAGGGGGCGCCGAATTCGATCCTCGAGCCGAAAGAGCTCGACGGATTCTACTCGGAAAACAACGGATATAGCTTCGTGTGGCTCCCAACCGGCTCGACCGACCAGAGCGAGGGCGGGATCCTACGCATTCCAAAGCGCTCGGGGTCGGTCGTGCTTTGGTACAAAGACCCGGGCCACCACGAGGTCTCCCCGTACATCGATGGATTGATCATCGACGAGCCGACGGACGAAAATACGACCTTCGTACTCAACCGCTATATCGCGGGAACGAGAAAGAAGGAGCGGGTCATCGGCGGAAACAACGCGAGCAGCAACGAAGCTCGCTTCTTCGAATCGTTCTCCGCTTATCTCCAAGAAGGCGCGCGGAAGGCGTTCAGCTGGTACTGGCAATGGAAAGAGACAGACGGGTTGGCGAGGCTCCGCGCGCGGTCGCTACCCCCGGAGACGTCCTCTGACATCATCGTGAAGGAGCTCGTCGACCGTGGCCTGACCGCCGACGAGGCGACGGACCTCTGCAATTGGCTGGGGAACGACGCTCGTCTGCTGGTGGAACGACGCTGATCGCCGGCTCTACTCGCTCAAAGAAACCGAAGACCGGTGAGCGCCTCCGACCGCTCCCACAAACGCGCGGCGTCCTCGCGCGATGACATCGTCGGCCACGGGGTCACGCGGCGCGGAGCATCCCTCGTCGTGCGCCCAGGCTCCCAGAGATCACCGCTCTGAACATCGACGTTGATCGCGGCTTCGAGCATGGCATTCGCCCCGTGGGACGGAGGTTTTCCCATCAGCGCGCTGACGATGCGCGCCACGACGCCGATCACCCCTTTTGCCTTTTGTTGCATCGCCGTCGCGGGCACGCCCGGATGAACGAGCACGCTGCGAACATTCGAGTCGGATGCCCGCAGCCTCCGGGCGAGCTCCGCGCCAAAGAGGATGTTCGCAATCTTGCTCTCGGTGTACGCGCGCATCGAGCTGAAGCCGCCGGTGCCGTCGAGACCGTCGAAATCGATCGTTCCCTTCTTGGCGAGCGTGGAGGTGACGTGGACGACGCGCCCTTCGCCCCGCGCCGACAGGCGCTCGAACAAGAGCGCCGTCAACGCGAAGTGTCCGAGGTGGTTGATTCCGAACTGCGCGTGCACGCCCTCGGCGGTCAGGCGCATCGGCTCGAAGGCGATGGCGGCGTTGTTCACCAGGACGTCGACGTCGAACGGCCTGTCAGCCAACGCGCGGACGGAGTCCAGCCGTTCGAGATCCAGCGGTTCGACTCGCACGGATGCGTCGGGAACGAGACTCTGTAACTCCGCGCGGGCCGCGTCACCTCGCTGGACGTCACGCACCGCCATGATCACCGCGTGCCCGCGCTCGACGAGGGCGCGACTTAGGGCGAGGCCGACGCCGCTGTTGGCGCCCGTCACCAAGATCGTCTTCATGCCGAATGAATAGGCCCGCGGCCTCTGTTTCGACAATGCGTACAGCGCTACATGCGCTGTACACTCTCCCTTATCAATGCAACCGATACAGCTCGATGGCCTGACGACATTCCTCGCCGTCGCCGATCAAGGTGGTTTCCGCCTCGCGGCGCGCATCCTGGGTGTCACGCCGTCGGCCGTGAGCCAGCAGATTCGTGGGCTCGAGACGAGGCTCGGTGTTGCCTTGTTCGCGCGCTCCACCCGCAGCGTGAAGCTCACCGAGGCGGGCGAGCGTTTGGCCGCGCACGCGCGCCCCGCGGTGGAGATGTTGTCCGCCGGGTTTGCCGAAGCGCGCGGAGCGACGGGCGAGGTGAGGGGCACCCTACGAATCAATGCTCCGCGGGCGGCGCTTCCGCTCCTCGTCCAGCGTGTACTGCCGCGGTTGTTCGATCTGCATCCTCGGCTTCGCCTCGATCTCGTCGCGGAGGACCGAATGGTCGACATCGTCAAAGAGGGTTTCGATGCGGGCATTCGCTTCGGGCACCTCGTCGACCCCGACATGGTCGCGACGGAGCTCACGCGCGCGGAGCGCCACGTCGTCGTCGGATCCCCAGCCTTCTTCGAGCGGCAAACACGGCCGCGCAAGCCGCGCGAAGTGCGGAACGTAGCGTGCATCGGTTTTCGTCTCTCGCCTGCAGGTGGCCCCGAGCCTTGGCCGTTCGTCACGGGCAATCGGCGCATTTCCGTCAAGATCGACCCCGTCCTCACGACCAACGACATGCACACGTGCCTGCGCGCCGCGCTCTGCGGGGTCGGGCTGCTCTTCGTCGCGCGCACGCTCGTGGAGCCACACCTCGAGCACGGCGAGCTCGTGACGGTGCTCGACGAATATGCGATCAAGATGCCGGCGCTATCGCTCTATTACCCGCGCCAGAACCGCAACCTGCCGAAGCTCCGAGCGTTCGTGGACGTCGCGCGGCGAGCGCCCCTCGACCCCGAGAATCGAAAACCACGCCGATCCTTCCCAAAACCGCGCCCTACCTCCGGGTAGATCCGGGTGCTTCGATGAACGCCATGACTGAAACCTGGGAAGAGGCGTTCAGAGAAAAGCAGATGATGTGGGGGAAGGACCCTGCAAACTCGGCGGTCTTCGCGAAGGCATATTTCCTCGAGCACGGCGTGAAGGACGTGCTCGTCCCCGGCATGGGATACGGCCGTAACGCAAAAGCGTTCATCGACGAGGGAATGGCCGTTACCGGCATCGAGATCTCCGAGACGGCCATCGGGCTCGCCCGCTCGGAGCTCGGCCTCGATGTCGTCATTCACCGAGGATCGGTGACGGACATGCCCTTCGACGATCGAACCTACGACGCCGTCTTCTGCCATGGTCTCATCTACCTGCTCGATGCAGCGCAACGAAACAAGATGCTCCGCGACTGCTTCAACCAGCTTCGGCCGGGCGGCCACATGATCTTCTCCGTGATTACGAAGGAGGCACCGATGTACGGGCGTGGCTCGCGGCTCGGCGACGACTGGTACGAGATCATGCCGGGCATAAAGATGTACTTCTACGACGAAGAAGCGGTTCGACGAGAGTTCGTCGCGTTCGGCCTGATTGAGATTGCCCGGATCGACGAGCCTGCGCACGGCGGCGTTTCGCTGCCGTTCAAGGTCGCGATTTGCAAGAAGGCGTGAGCGCGGTGCAAGCTACCCGCCCTCGATGCCGACGGGACCCGACGCACCCAAGAACACGCTGAACGCGGCGAGCCGCAGGATCAGGAACGTCTACCTGACCCTCAGCCTGTTCGTGTGGCTGCCGACCTCGCTCATCGTCGGCGTCAACACGTTGTTCCTCCTCGACGGTGGCCTCAACAACGTCGAGGCCTTCGCCGCGAACGCGATCTACACGCTCGGGCTGGTTCTGTTCGAGATCCCCACGGGCATGGTGGCCGACTCGTGGGGCCGGCGCACTTCGTATCTGCTCGGCACGAGCGTCCAGCTCGCTGGAAACCTCCTCTATTTCTGGATGTGGCATTCCCACGGTCCGTTCTGGGGCTGGGCCGCCGCGTCGCTGCTCCTCGGTTTCGGTTACACCTTCTTCTCGGGCGCGCTCGAAGCCTGGCTGGTCGACGCGCTGAAGCACGAGGGCTACGAGGGGGACCTCGATCCCATCTTCGCCAAGAACCAAATCGTCAACGGCGGCGCGATGCTCGTCGGGACGACGGCCGGCGGGTTCATCGCTCAAGAGATCGCGCTCGGAGCGCCTTACCTCGTCCGGGCGGGCCTTCAGCTGGTGAGCTTCGTCGTGGCGCTCATTCTGATGAAGGAGATCGGCTTCACCCCCGAGCGCGCGGGCACGTTCGTCGAACAGGTCAAAAGGCTCGCCGGCGCGGGGTGGAATTACGGCCTGAAAAACCGACCTGTGCGGTGGGTAATGCTCGCGGCGCCGTTCTACATGGGCACCGGCATCTTCGGCTTCTACGCCGCGCAGCCTTACCTGCTCGAGCTCTTCGGTGACCAGCAGGCGATTGGGGTTGCCGGCATCGCCGCTGCTGGTATCGCCGGCACACAAGTCGCCGGAGGTTTCGCGGTACCGTTCATCCGCCGGGTGATTCACCGGCGCACCCACGTGCTCATCGGGTGTGCCGCCCTGACGACGATCTCGTTGGTGCTCATGGGCATCATCCAGATATTCGCCGTGGTCGTGGCGCTGCTGGTCCTCTGGGCAGTGTCCTTCGCCGCCAACATGCCCGTAAGGCAGGCTTACATCAACGCGCTCATCCCATCACGCGAGCGGGCTACGGTGCTTTCCTTCGACTCGATGGTCAGCTCGACCGGAGGCGTCGCGTTCCAACCGTTGCTGGGGCGCGTCGCCGACGGCGCGGGATATGCGGTTTCTTACGTCGTGTCGGGCGCGATTGCGTTCTGCGCGTTGCCCTTTCTGGTGCTCGCACGAAGGGAGAAAGTGAGCGCCGACTCGGAACAGGAGTCCAAAGCGGAGGACGAGAAGGCCGAGCCTTGAGATCGCTTCCTTTGGGTAAATTGCCGTCGATGCTGCAATGCAATCTGACGTCGCGGTCAGGCCAAATGTCACGATTGCACACCTCGCCTTCAGACGTTCGACATAGCCGTCGACGATTGTGCTACGGATTGGAGGGATGCCGGGGGACGACGCAGAGGAGTACCGATCGCTCGCGATGCGCGCGTACGGCAACTACGTCGTCTGCGTGCACGGGAACCTGGCGCCGTCCTCGTCCGAGTGGGCGAAGCTCGTGCGCATGTATCGCGCGCATCCGAGTCTCGCCGACGCCCGTACGCTCGTGTACACGGACGGTGGGGCGCCCAACGCGGCCCAGCGAGCCGATCTCAGCGCGGTCATCGGGCCCAGCAAGATGCTGACATCGATCATCACGCACTCGGTGATAGCGAGGGCGGCAGGTACGGCGCTCACGTGGCTCAACCCGGGGCTGCGCGTGTTCAGCCCGGCCGACTTCGACAAGGCACTCGATCACATCGGGGCGCTCGGTATCGACCGGCGCACCCTGCGCGATATCGTCGACGACCTACGTCGCGTTCTCTCGACCCGCGCCGCAGGTTGAGCGCCGCAGATTGAGCGCGGCTCACGCGGTGGGCGTGCGCTGCGATGTTTTTCCGGCCAGTGTCTTTTCCGCCTGCAGTGTCTTGTCGGCGTAAGCGACTCTCAGCTTCTGGACGGTTTCGTCGAGCTCACGCGCCGTCAGTTTCGCGTCACGTCCATAGCTGCCGACGATCCAGCGTGAGGCCTCGTCGACCCTCGCGAATACCTTCATCGCGAAGGGCGCACGCGCGGCCAACATTGCCATCGTCAGCGCGGCTCGCTGCGCCGCCGCCGCGAACCCCGTCTTCTCGACGACGAAGGCCGCGAAGCTCATCGACTCCCCGAAGAGCTGAAATGCCTTCTTGATCGTGAGCCGCGCCTCCTCCCTCGGGGGCGGGTTGTGAGGAGGCAGAACGACGACGAACCCGATTGGGCCGGTGACGTTCTCTCGGAGGGTGTTCACCCACTGGGGCAGGAGATTGATGAACTCGGGCCGAGGGTCGTTGTCCGCGACGATCAACAGGATATTGCGGTAAACGCTCGCGCAATGATCCGAGCCTACGTACAGCACCGTCAGCTCCGACATGTAAGGCCGACACTTTGAGGGATGGAAGCCTCGGTCGTCAAGTGCCGTGAACATTGCTCGATATGCAGCAGATGTTTCAAAACAAACAGCTTCTTTGCAACAGCCGATGTTTTGAAGTCCTCGACGACGCTCGCCTTTCGGCGAAAAACCGCGGAGCGGGAGCCCTATCGCCCCACTGTGGCGCGCGAGCACGGAACCTGCACGCGCGACCTTGGTTTCTTAACGGGAGGTGGATAGATGCGTCGAACCCGAGGCTGGATCGCGGGTGCTCTTGTCACCGTAGGTGCGCTCTCCGCGACGACGGAGGCGCAAGCGGGCGACTACGTGCTCTTCGAGAGTGGCCAAGTGCGGCCGCTCGCGCTCTCCCCCGACGGAAAGCGTCTATACGCCGTCAACACGCCCGACAACCGACTCGAGATCTTCAAGGTCAAGAAGGGCCGGCTCGAGCACCTCGACTCCGTGGCCGTCGGGCTCGAGCCCGTGGCCGTCGCAGTCCACGGCAACGATGAAGTCTGGGTGGTGAACCACCTGTCCGACAGCATCAGCATCGTCGACGTGAAGGGGCAGCCCCAAGTCGTGCGCACCCTCCTGGTCGGCGACGAGCCGCGCGACATCGTGTTCGCAGGCCCCGGTCGCGACCGCGCCTTCGTCACCGTCGCGCACCGCGGACAGAACCTCCCGTTCGACCCCCAGCTCACGACGCCCGGCGTCGGGCGCGCCGACGTTTGGGTGTACGACGCCGACGACCTAGGCGATGACATCAACGGCGGTCCACTCGGGATCGTCAATCTGTTCACCGACAGCCCGCGCGCGCTCGCCGTTACGCCCGACGGTGAGACCGTCTACGCCGCAGGCTTCAATACCGGCAACCAGACGACGGTGCTCACCGAGTTCGTCCAGCCTCCGATGCCGCCCCCCACCACCACGTTCGAGGGGATCGCCGCGTTCACCACGGGGCTCATGCTCAAGTACGACGGCGCTCATTGGGTCGACGAGCTGAACCGCCCGTGGGATTTTCTCGTCAACTTCAATTTGCCCGACAAGGACGTCTTTGCCATCGACGCAATGGCCAATCCGCCGCACGAGATCGCGGGCTCCGCGTACGCCAGCGTCGGCACGACGCTCTATGGAATGGTCGTCAATCCGGCCAACGGAAACGTCTACGTCTCCAATACGGATGCCTCGAATCACCAGCGCTTCGAGGGAACCGGCGATTTCGCGGGCCACACCGTACGCGGCCAGCACAACAAGAACCGCATCACGGTGCTCGATCAGGTCGGTGCGGTCCCGCACCACTTGAACCCGCATATCGACTATTCCGACTGCTGCGGCCCGGTCTCGGACCCAGAGAGCATTCTCAGCGTCGCGTTGCCCACCGGCATGGCGGTCAGCTCCGACGGGCAAACGCTGTACACGGCGATGCTCGGCTCCGGCAAAGTGGCTGTTTACGATACGCAAGAGCTCGAGAGCGATACGTTCGAGCCGAGCCTCGACGACCAGGTCCTTTTGTCGGGAGGTGGGCCGACCGGCCTCGTGCTGGATGAGGGCCGTCACCAGCTGTACGTCATGACTCGATTCGACAACGCGATCTCGGTCATCAAGACGACGGACCTGACCGAGGTCGATCACGTGCCGATGTTCAATCCCGAGCCGGACAGCGTGTTGAACGGCCGGCGCTTCCTGTACGACGCGACGCTCAGCTCGCACGGCGACTCGGCGTGTGCGACCTGTCACGTGTTCGGGGACAAGGACGATCTCGCTTGGGACCTCGGAAACCCCGACGGCCACGTGTTGCCCAACAACAATCAATTTACGGCGTTCAATCTGGCACCGGTGACGGATCCGGTGTTCCACCCGATGAAGGGGCCGCTGACGACGCAGAGCTTGAGAGGCATGGACAACCACGGCCCGATGCACTGGCGTGGCGACCGCACCGGAAGCTTCGACGAGCCGAACGTGCAGCCGGACAGCGGCGCCTTCGACGAGCGAGAGGCGTTCCGCCAGTTTCAGGCTGGGTTCACCGACTTGATCGGTCGCCCCGACGAGCTGCCCGAAGAGGATATGGAGGCATTTACCGACTTCATCCTCCAGCTCATGTATCCCCCGAACCCAATTCGGAACCTCGACGACTCGTTGACGCCCGACCAGCAATTCGGCCAGGACTTCTTCTTCAATCGAACGAGCGAAGCCGGTGCCACCACGTGCAACAGTTGCCACACGCTGAATCCGGACGGGAATGCCGAATTCGGTGTGGAACGCCCGGGCTTCTTCGGGACGAGCGGCCTACAGAGCCGAGAGGTCTTCCCACAGGACTTCAAGGTCCCGCACCTTCGCAACCTCTATACGAAGGTCGGCATGTTCGGCTTTCCGAATCTGGATCCCCTCATCGAGGCAATCCCCGGCCAGACTGGATACATGGGAGATCAGATCCGAGGGTTCGGCGTGTCGCGTGCGGGCGACATCGACTCGGTCTTCCGCTTCCTGCACGTGACGACGTTCAGCACCAACTTCCTCTTCGGCCCGAATCCCGACGGGTTCCCCGCGGGGGCGGCGGGTGATCCCGAGCGCCGCAAGGTCGAGTCGTTCCTCCTGGCGTTCGACACCAACCACAAGCCGATCGTCGGCCAGCAATACACGCTCGACAAACACAACGGTGCAGTCGCCATCCCGCGGATCGGCCTGCTCGTCGATCGAGCCGAGGCAGGGGACTGTGAGCTCGTCGCGAAGGGGCGGCTCGGCGGGCGTAACCGCGAGCGAGGGTATCTCTACCTCGGCAGTGGCTACTTCCAGCGCGACCGCTCGTCGGCGCCGCCGATCAGCTACGCGGCGCTTGTCTCGAAGGTCGATCACAACCGCGAGAGCCTGACCTTCACCTGCGCCCCGCTCGGCACCGGCGAGCGGATCGGCATCGATCGTGACGCCGACGGTGTCCTCGACGGGGACGACTGCGACGACGAGGATGATGACGAATAACTAGTTCGCGGCACCGAAAGAAAGAGGCCGGGTCGGCGCCCCGGCCTTTTTTTTTGTACGCTCCTGCCAATGACGGATGACGACGGCGCCACGAACCGGCTCGACGGGACGTCACGGGACGAGCAAGGTTTCGCGACGACGATTCCGCGCACCACGAAAGGTCGGTCCCACGTGGTGACGAGCGCCGTGGAAACTGAAAAGGGTTACGACGATCGGTATTCGTCACAGGGCGCACTCGGGGCAGGCGGGATGGGGGAAGTGCGGCTGGTGCGCGACGCCATCATCGGACGCGACGTTGCGCTCAAGGTGTTGGACACGGCGCTGCAGGCTCAGCCGGACGCGGTACGCCGATTCATTCGTGAAGCGCAGATTCAGGGGCAGCTCGAGCACCCGGCCATCGTCCCGGTTCACGACTTGGGGTTCACGCCGGAGGGTTGCGCATACTTCACGATGAAACGTGTGCGAGGGCGCACGCTCGAATCGATCCATGAAGGTCTGCGCAACGGCGACCCCGAGACCGTTCGCGGCTATTCACGACGAAAGCTCCTTACGGCGTTCTCCAGCATCTGTTTGGCCATCGAGCTCGCGCACAGCCGCGGCGTGTTGCACCGAGATCTAAAGCCTTCGAACGTCATGCTAGGAGACTTCGGGGAGGTATATGTCCTCGATTGGGGAATTGCCCGGTTGGCGGAGAGTGAAGCTTCGAGCGTCGCCGCGCCGACAGAGCGCGTGTCGGCTGCAGCTCCGGGCATCGTTCCGACGATGGCAGGCACGATGGTCGGGACGCCGGGCTACATGGCGCCAGAACAGGTGAAGGGCGACATCTCCGCTCTGGACAGCCGTACCGACGTCTACGCGCTCGGTGCGGTGCTGTTCGAGATTCTGACGCAAAGGCCTCTTCACGAGGGTCGAAGCGTGGTCGACCTGCTCTCGTCGACGCTGTCAGGTGCGGACGCGAAGGCTTCGGCACGAGCCCCCGGCGCGGATGTCCCTCCGGAGCTCGAGGCGATTTGTGAGCGCGCGACCATGACGAACCCGGAGGATCGTTTCACGTCGGCGCGCGAGCTCTCCGACGCCGTGGAGCGATTTCTCGACGGCGATCGCGATCTGGAGGTGCGCCGGCACCTCGCAGCTCAGCACGCACGGACCGCGGAGCAGCTCGCTGAGGAGGCTCTTTCCGAAACCGGCAGCGTGGAGGCTCGCAAGCGAGCATTGGCCGAGGCCGGGCAGGCGCTCGGGTTGGATCCCACTCATGAGCCGGCAAAGCGCACCGTGGTTCGGCTGCTCACCACACCGCCGGACAAGCCGCCGCCCGAGGTCGTGGGGGAGCTCGATCGAACGACGCTCCAGACCCAACGCCTATCCTCACACGCGGGCGCTATCGCATTTTCGATCTGGGTGGTGTTTTCGCTCCCGCTCGGGTTGTGGATGGGCATCAAGAGCCCATGGATGTTCGGCTGCTTCCTCGCACTTCAGGTCATTGCGACGCTCGCGTGCATTGGGGCGGGCCGCTCGAAGGTGATTGCCGGCCCTGCGAGCATTGCCAGCACGACCGCCGTGCTGGCCGGAAACGCCGCGCTGAACCTCGCATTCGGCCCAGTCGTCGTCTTGCCGACGGTCATCGCCGCGAGCATGGCGACCGTCCTGCTCCATCCGAGGCTGGCTTATCGTGCGACAGTGGTGTTCGCGACGTCCGCGATCGTCGCGGTGCCGTGCGTCCTCGAGCTGGTGGGCGTGTTTCCCGCGGCCTATGCCTTCGAGGATGGGCGAATGATCATGACGCCGAGGATGCTCTTCTTTCCGAGAGACCCGACGCTCTTCGTCATGGCATTTTCGAGCCTGGCGACGTTCGTGATGCTCGCAATTGCGGTGTCGCGGGTACGCCTCATGCTGACCGACGCCGAGCGAGCGGTGCAGCTTCAAGCTTGGCAGCTGCGCCAGCTTGTCCCGTAGGGCGGCCGAAAAACGGACGTGGATGTCGCGGCGCTCGGAACCGAGCTCGCAATTCGTGCTCTTCGTCAGTTGGTCCGGTCGTTGCTGGCGTTGGCCGCCAATGACTCACCGCGGATTCGGCGTGGTTGCCGCACTATGCCTGGCATCGTGCGGGGACGATCCTCTCGGGGACATAACGATCCTCGACGTCACACACGGAGACGCGGGGTTCGTCGCGGTCGGGTACGACACGCGCGACGGGTCGCTCGCTTTGCTCCATTCGACCGACGGTCGAGCTTGGACGGCCGTCGACCTGGAGCTCGAGGAGGTCGAGGGGAGCGGCATCGTGTTCGGCAACGGCGTCTATGTCGTCGCGGCGCATGACCCCTATGGCCTCGAAACCTCGGGCTTGCTGCTCACGTCGGCCGACGGCAGGACGTGGGAGGTTCACGAGACCGCGGCGGAGACGATTGACATTGCCTTCGGCGACGATCTCTTCGTCGCGACGGCGCCGTGGGACGGCGGCGACTTCTTCACATCGACCGACGGAAAGGCGTGGACCGAACAGGCTCTCCGTTCTGCTCCGATCTACCTGACATTCGGTGCGGGAGTGTTCGTCGGCTCGAGCTTCGACCAAACGGTGTCCGTCTCCCACGACGGCACGAACTGGTCGGAGGTGGACGCGCTGGAGTCGGACTTCTGGTTCGGTGGTCACCTCTCCTTCGCAGGAGGACGCTTCTGGGCCTTGGTGCGGCCCGCGTGCGACATGGGCACGGAGTGCGACCCGCCGCTGCTCGCCTCGTCGACCGACGGCGAAGTGTGGAATTTCGTGGAGGGTGTCTCGGACGGCCTCGGCGAGGTCGTCGAGTTTCGCGGCGCTCTATTGGCCAGTGGCGAAACCGCCGTTTGGTCGTCCGACGACGGCGGCGACACGTGGTCGAAGCTCGCTGAAGCCGGCGGTGCCAGCTTGCGCCTCGCCACCGATGGCTCCATGGTCGTCGCGGTGAGCGAACAAGGCCGCATGCGCGTGAGCAACGACGGCGTCGTCTGGAGCGACGTGTCTCTCGAATAAGGGCGCATCCCCGGCGACCTCTTCGCGTTCGGGCAGCGGTTCGGATACCGCCGCCGTTTCCGCGTCACGAGAGTTGGTCGCTAACCTCTCGTTCTCTGGTGGGTCGACAGGGACTCGAACCCTGGACCTACGGATTAAAAGCGAAAGTTGGCGCCTTCGACCTGCGCGAAACCGCTTCTTTTGCGGGGTTTTCGTGACGCGCTCGCTACCGTTTGAAGCATGCGGTGTCCGTTCTGGAGGGGTTGGTGTCCGTTCCGACGAGCCCCAACCGAGCAGAGCGTCGAGGGGTCCGAGCGGCGGCATCTTGGCCTCGGAGTAAGTGCGCGCTCGCCTCTTGTACGTCGCGATCATCTGCGACGAGCGATGCCCCGTCCGATCCGACACCCACGCCTCGCTCATGCCGCGTGCGAGGGCTTCGGTAACGAAGAGGGCACGCAGGGCGTGAAAAGCCGTCGGGCTGGTGACGTCGGACCCCTTGTGTAGCGCGGTGCGCTCGATGCCGGCGACCTTCAGCGCCTCGCGGTATCGCCACGCCTCGAGACGGAGGGTGGTGCCGTCATGTCGGGCGAACACGAGCGCATCGCCCGCGGGCTTGCCCCGTTGCCCGTGCCAGTGCGAGAGCGCGCTCAGGACATCGGGCCGGAGCGCCCACGCCCGCGGGTCGTCGGTCTTGTTCTGGTCGAGGCGCACGAGACCTCGATCGAGATCGACGTCGCTCCACGTCAAACCTTCGGCCTCCTGGTGCCGCATCCCTTCGCGAGCAACGAAGCCGGCGAACAGACGAAGCTCGAAGGCGACGCCAGCACACGACACGAACGCGTCATGCTCGGTCGTGTAAGGGATCTCCTGCTTCTTGCCGGCTCCCATGCGCTGTTTCGGCATCCACCCCGACGGAAGGGGATTCGTTTCGATCATGCGCAGCGGATAGACCGCCATCTTGACGATGCGGTTCATGAGCTGCGCGACGTGCCGACGGCTCGCTGGTGCGAAGTCGTCGGGTAGGGCGCGCATGACCGTTTCGGCATGATCGAGCTTGAAGTCGCGAAGTCGCACGCCACCGACGAGCGGAAGCACTCGGTGTTCGAGCCAGCTCCGATCGTCGTTTGCGCTGCGCTTCGCCTTGATGTGGTCGGGATACTTCTTCGCGAGGTCGCCCGACGTCCAGGCCTTCGCGACGTCGCCGAAGGTGTCGCCGCCAACGCCCGCCACGCGCTGCGCGATGCTCGACTCGTGGTTGACGAGCCGCCGAACCATCTCGCGCACCGCGTCCGTTGACTTCGTGTCCGACGCCGCTCCGGCGCGATCGAGCAGCTTCGGAAGGATCTCGAGGTGCGTCGGCTCGCCCGTGCCCCGAAGGCTTCGAGCGATCTCGGCGAGCCAAACAGCGCGGCGCTGCGCGGGGGCTTCGCTCGTGCACGAGGGAAGGGGAGAAATGTGCTTCTTTCCGCCGCCGATCGGCGTGCGCGCGTACCACTTCCCATGACGCTCGAAAGCGTGGCCGCTGGCCTCACGCGGCACGGCTCGGCTCCGTGCAGCTCGGGGTGCTGTCTCCCGGTGCCGGGATCGACGCGAGCGCGGATTCGGCGTCCCTCAGCGCATCAGCGAGATCGTCGAGCACGTGCGCAATGCTGTGTAGCAGCGATTCGAGGTCAGCCACGGTCGACCCCCTTCGCGCATTCGGACTCGAGGACGTCGAGCCCTCGCAGCATCGCCTCACGCGCAACGTGCGCCCGCGTCAGCTTCCCTCCCTCGCCGCCGAGCCTCACGGCCAGCGCATCGAGCCGCACCTCGGTCGCTGCGTCGAGTCGGCAGCTCACCCCGGCAAACTGCCGAGGGTCTTTGCGGCGAACTACACGCTTGGACTTCGTATCAGCGCCATGTTGAGCGAGGGCGCTTGCACGCGTACTCTTCTTCGCGTTCATCGGAATCACCTTCCTTTGAGCCACGAGCCCGGGCGTTCCAGCGCCCCGGGCTCACTTGTCAGGGCCTAAGATATCGCGTCGTTAGCCTTCGAACAGCCCCCCGGCCGTCGATTCTTCGTAAGTGCCCGATGCGATATCGCTTTTTGAGCTGCTTTAGATTCGAACGGCGGGGGTGAGGGTGCTCGGCCCGGAAACGTCAACCACGTTGTGACCGGAGACTGGGCACTAAAACTTTTTCTGATATCGCTACGCACACTTACAAGGAATCGACCGGCGCCCCCCTGTTCGAACCTGGCGCGCGTGGGTATCTCGAGGGGTCATGCGCAAACTGATCGCCTTGCTCGCCGCCCTCGTGCTCGTCGCCTGCAACCACGCCGTCTCAAACGAGACCGAGCCCGACAGTTGCGAAGTTGAAAACGCCGCTCGGATGCCTGCGGGGTGTTGGGAAGATCCCTCGTGCACCATCGACCCCGACGCCGAGGAGCGATGTAGCCGCGCCTTTGTCTGCGAGATCGAGCGACCCGACGGCAGCGTGGAGACCTCTTGCAAGACCGCTCAAGATTGCACGTGCCTGAGTGACCTCGCGAGCGAGTGCGGCGAGGATCCGGAATGGCCCGAATTCTGTCGCCGCGATCAATGAGCTACGGCAGCGCGGCCGGGTCCGTAGTTGGCAGTGCGATGTACTTCGCTGCCTTCACGAGAAACGATCGCGCGAGGATCTGAGCGTTGCGCACCGACCCCGCGAAGACGGTCGCGATTCCCCACTGCGCGAAGAAGGAGCCGAACGATCCGACGAGGCACTGCGGCGGCACCTTCGAGCGGTATCGGCCGGCGATGACGTCTTCGAGATCTCCTTCGACGATGATGATCGCGCGCTCGTAGTCGGCGAGCTTCTGTAGCTCACGCTCGAACCGCTCGCGCCCGGCCGTGAGCGTCGAGACGAGATCGGCGATGCTCTTGCGCTCGATCGCGACACGGTGTTCGAGCCCGTCGACCGAATAGTCGCCCGCGGGCAGGGCGCGGTGAACGGTGGGGTGATCGGCGAACGTCCACGGACGTTGCTCGCGGGTGTCGATCACGATCGTCGGGTGGGTCATGGCGAGCTTCCTTTCAGCTCACGCCACGCCGGGCGGGTTCGTCGAGGTAGACCGTGACCGTGACCCCAGGAATGCCGAGCAGGGCGAGCGCTCGTCCTTTGAGCGGATACGCCCATTGCTTCCGCACGAGCAGCTCGGTGGTGATGAAGTACGCGACGTTTCCGGCGCGCGTGCGGCATAGCCGATAGCGCGGGTCTGTCTTCGTGCGGATCGCCGCATTGAACTGGTCGCGTGCGTCTCGATGAATGACTACGAGCGCGACCTCGGCCCAGTCGACGAGGGTTCGGGCCACAAGCTCGCGAGCGTCGTCACGGAGCGCATCCAAGCGGGGATCGAGTGTCGTGGCATGCATGGGGCACCTCAGCTGAAAAAGACGGTGAGGGGGAATGTCGCGTTCGAGCGGAGAACGCGCTGGATCTGGAGGTCTTCGATCTCGCCGGCCGTCATCGAGAGATCGCGATCGATGCCGAGTGCGGTGCGCACCTTGAAGACGCCGGCCGCGCCCGCGACGATGCGAACGGGAAGCTCAGGACCGAACACCGCATCACCGACGCCGAAGCGAATGTTGCCGGTGTTGAGCAGCATCGCGGGGGCTTCGACGCTCTCGACAATCTCGAGCGGCGCGGAAGTTCCGACAGTCTCACCACCGCCGGAAGAGATCAGCTTCACCGATGCCCATGCGACGGCGCCGTCGAGCATGCCGCGAAAGATGACCGGGTCCGTCGTGTTGTACGCGCCGACGACGGCAGTCGTGGTCACCGTGAGCGTCCGCCGCGGAGCCTTGATCCCATATTGAATGAACGGGACCTTCGACGCGGGGCCATCGAGCGCCGCGCCGGAGTACACCTGCGCGCTCGTCGACGTCGCGACTGCCCGCTTGATGTCGTTGTCGACCGCGAAGCCGGTCGTGATGCAACACGCGTCGCGGAAGCTCACGCGTCGACCCCGAAGACGATCGTGCCCGGCAGCCCACCGGCGTCGTTCACGCAGCCGCCGGCCATGCGCCACAGCGCGCCGTCAAAAACGAAGGTCACGACAACGCTGCCGGTCGTCGTGCATGTGAGGTTGGCGGAACCTTCGGACTTGAAGATGACCGCCGCGGAGCCCGTGTTCTTGACGTTCACGGTGAGCCGTTCGCCCGCTTGCGGAACCGGCGCCGAGGTCACGAGCAAGGTGTGCGTGCGCGCGAGGTTGTCGCTCTGCACGTAGAAGGCGAGATCGGTCGCAACAGAGATGTTGTTGAGCTGATTGGCCAACAACACAGACGTGCGGATGCGCGTGCGACCGCCGGCTCCGCTGCGCGTCACCATTCCCGTTTGCGTTACCGCCGCCGCTTGCGTCAGCGTGCCGTTGAGCGTCGCGCCCGAGCTGTCGATCGTCGCGAGCCCAAGCAGCGTGAGGCTCGCGCCGTTGCCGATGCGTACCATCGCGCCGCTGAAAGCCTCGATGCTGGCGCCGCCAGCGAGATTGATGAAACCGCCGCTCTTGACGGTGATCTCGCCGCCGCTCTCAACCTCGATGTCGGCGCCCGAATTCACATTCAGGATCGCGCCCGAGTTGAGATCGAGGTGCGTTCCGTTTGCGAGAGCGATGAAGGCATTACCCGTCAGCGACAGAGATCCCCCTGTTGGCATCACCATCGTGCCGACCGCGCCCGCGGCGAACGGGCCCGTGACCTCGAGACCGGCGCCGCCGAAGATGATCTTGTTCGCGGGCGACCACGTGCCGCCGTCGTCGCCGTTGACGGCCTTGAATTGGGCCGCGTCAAAAAGCTCCATCTCACCGGGCAAGAGTGTTCCGGCGATCCAGAGCCCGGGGGCCCGGATACGTGCGTTATGTGACATCGCAGTTTCCTTTCAGTCGAAGCAGCTATTTACGAATCGATACTTCGCAATCATCCGAACCCCCGGCCGCTCTCGAAGAGCGCAATCCGCCCCTCGCGATCTTCGTCCGCGGCGCGCTCCCACGTCGATCGATCATCACGGTCGTCGGCGCCTTTGAGCGTCTCGCTTGCCCATGCATGCCACCCCTCATTGCCGCCCCCTCTGCTTGCGGCCCACACGGCGAGCACGAGCGCCGAGACGAGATCGCCGTGGCCCGTCCCGACGCGCCGCGGGCTCGTCAGCTGGAAGCCGCCGCCGGGCATTGGCTTGGAACGAACGGCACGCAGCTGAGCGAGCAAACGCGGATGGTCGAGCAACACGAGCCGCCCTTCATTGAGCAGCTTCCGCGTCAGCACATAGGTCTCGAACTTCCCCTCGCGGCCTTCGGGTGCCGCCTCGACCGCGACGCCGGCCGCATCGGTGTACTCGCGTGCCGGTTCGCGTACGTGACCGTCAGCGACGAACGATCGAAGCCCGTACTTCTGAATCGTTCGGCAGAACGAGCCCGCGACGTGCGACAGCTTCAACGGCTTGCCCCGCTCGGGTCGCTCTTCTTCGAGAGCGACGAGCCCATACACCCACTCGGGCCGATCCTCTTCGCCCTCCTCGTCGCCCATGTCGGCCGCGACGATCGCGAGAGCACTCGAGTCCTTCACGAGCGCGAGATCTGCACCCGCGGCAAGGCGGGCGCGTGCGGTCACGTCGAAGGCGTGGCCGATGGCGGCGGCGAGAGCGTCGGGGTCGAAGAAGAGCGACGAGCCGCCGGCGATGAATTCGGCGTCGTACTCTCGCGCGGCGTTGTCCGGATCTTCCGAGCGCTCAAGCGCGATTCGTTCGGCGACGTCGGGATCGTGGTCGCGCATCACCAACGTGCTCGCGCGGGCGACGAGCGCCGTCGTCGGCGTGCCGTGGTTCTTCGCGAAGAGGTCGAAAAACAGTCCGTCTTCGGCCCATGGCGTCGACATCAGAAGGATCACGCCGCCAGCGAGCAGACGCGGCCTGCCGGCCTTCACGATCTCGGCGTCATTCACGGCGTATCCGTCGCCGTAGAAAAGCGCCGCTTCGTCCAGGATGAGGCAGACGATTGAGCGGCCGCGGATCGACTTGCCGCCGCGCGTCGCCGCCTTCACCTGGAGGCGAACGAGCCTTCCATCGTGGCGGCGGATCGTGATCGAGTCCTTCGAGGTGTCGACGATGTGCTCTTGCAACGTCTCGGATTCCTCGAGTCGTGCGATCGCGCGCTCGATCGTGACGCGTGCGGTGTCCGTGTCCGGCGCGACGACGAACGCACGCGGGATGTCGCCGGGGCCGCATCCGTCGAGCGGGACCGTCAGCGCCTTGTAGAGGCCGATCGCCGCCGCAAGCTCGGTCTTTCCGCTGTCGCGACCCATCGCGGCGACGACGGTGCGACGGGCGAGCCTGGGAACGTCCTGCAAGTCGCCGAACATCGCGATCGCGGCGATGCGCTCCTCGGCGTCGAGATCGACGATCGCCGCGCCGTCAATTGCGACGCGGACGAACGCGCGTTGGCCGGTCGTGAGCTCAAGCCCGAGGTCGGCGCAGAATGTGACGCAGCTCACTTCGCCCCTTCGAGCCACGACGGGCGCTTCGAGGGTTTCGCGGTCTTCTTTCGGACCGCTTCACGCGCGCAAAGCTCGTGAGCCGCGAGCAGGTTTTGACGTGATGCGTCCGCGAGCCTCGAGGCCTCGAGGAGCATCTTTGCATCGCCTGACTCTGCGCCGCGATCGGAGAGCCACCGCGACGCGGCGAGTTGCAGCGCCGCCGACGACACGATCGCCGCCACACCCGCGCCGACCACGCCGCCGCCCACGGTCGCCGCGAGCTGCTCCATGTGGTCGTCGCGCCACTCTCGTGCGAGCCGCGCATACGGCGCATAGGGGTGGTCTTCCGGCACCTGCGAGAGGCCGAGCAGCCGCCCGAGTTGCAACGCCTCGGCGCGCGCCCGCCCCGCCGCGCGGGCAAGTGCTCGCGTCCCGTCGGAGGCGACGAAGCGGCCCGAGCTATCTCGAACGGCGACCGGTCGCGATGGGCCCGGCACACCCGCCGGTAGCTCATCCGCCGGGAGCACCTCGATCCGAGGCTCGCCGCGTCCGTTGCCGTGTCCGGATCGAAGCGCCATCGGTTACCCCTTCGAGCGGAACGATCGCAATTGCCGCGCGAGGTGTTCGAGCGCGCCGCGCCACGCGTGCGAAGCGTCCGCGGCGGCTTGCCGCTCGAAACCAGCGGAGACGAGCGCGGCCTCGATCGCCTCGCGCCTGACGGTTTGCAGCGGGCCGGCGATGTTGGACCACACGTCAATGCCTTGCTGCCTCCCCAACGCCCGACGCACATCGGCGAGGCGGTTCGCGCGCTCGTCGTGTGCGACGGTTTCGTCCGCAAGCGGTCCGAGCGCCGAGCGCGAGAACTCACCGATCCCGGCAAGCAGCGCATGGATCATGTCGTGTGCGGCTTCGTTGCGCGCGGCGGATGCTGTCGCCCTTGAAAGCTCGCGCTCTTCGTTCGTGAGCGCAGCGACCCGTGCACGTTGCTCCGCTTGCGCAGCCTCGCGTGCGGCGTTTTCCGCGTTGTCGAGTACGAGCCGCGCAAGCCGTTCGTTGTCGGCCGCCTCAAGCGCGGCGCGACGGCGAGCATCGGTCTGGCTCGCGATGTACGCCTTCTCGGCCTGCTCTCGATGAACGCGGGCAGCGTCCAGCTCACGCTGAAGCTCGCCGATGCTCTTGGCCGCGCTCGGCGTGATGATCGTCGGTGCCGCGCTCATTGTGCACCACCCTCACGAGCGGCCCCGGCGAGGTCATCCCGCAGCGTTTTGACGAGATCAGCGCCGTCTGCCGCGACCCTCTTCGCGGCGAACGCCTCGCGCGCTCTCTTCTCGTCGGCGGCTTCGTCGCGTGAGCGCTGAAAGTGGCTTCGCTCGTCGTGAAGGTCGGCGTCGAGCAGAGCATCGACCCGACGCTCCTCGCGCGTCCGGTCATCGCGAACCGGCGGAACCGGTGTCGAACGTGCGGGTGCGGCCGTATCGGTTGCGGGCTTCGCCGCCGTGGCGGGGGCGCGCGTCGGCGCCGCCGGCGCTGCCGCGGTCGGCGTCGA
>JABFXY010000234.1 GCA_013361525.1 Polyangiaceae bacterium
GTAAAAACTGCGCGAGGTTCGACGGCTCCACGCGTTGTAGGCCGGCCATGTCGAATTCGCTGCAATGGGCGCGCCCGTCGCATCGGAGGTGCGCGGACGACGGAGCGAGGCATCTCACCCAAACGGGCGGCCGAGCGGCGCACCATTGCGGCCATCGACCATGGCCCCGAGTAGTCATTCATTTCACTGTACCGGCCGCGTTTGATTCGAGCGCGAGGCGACATTGGCCGCGACCTGAACCCATTGTACGTGTCGTCCTTCGACGTGATGAACCGCTCGTCGGCTACATCACCCGTTTCGACCTGACGACGGGCGATTACGAGATCCTGGTCATCGGTCCGAGCGACGCGGTCGGTTCGGCCTCGAACGTCACCAACGACGGGGCCGAAACCGACGCGGTCCTGCGGGTTCGTCGATGGCGTCCGCGTCGGGCTCGTCGGGTCGGGTGACGGGACGCTCGCCGCTGCCGTCGTCGCTGGCCGCGAGGGTCTTCGCGGCGTCGAGCATGTCTCGCAATCGTTTCACCGTGCTCGACGCAATGGC
Source organism: Polyangiaceae bacterium (assembly GCA_013361525.1). GTDB lineage: Bacteria > Myxococcota_A > Polyangia > Polyangiales > Polyangiaceae > Xiheicaenibacterium. The sequence goes on from JABFXY010000234.1 coordinate 544, forward strand.
GGCGGTCCGCTGACAGTCCTCGCACCCACACGCGCCGGATCTCTGCTGGGCGTGAACGAATGCGGCCTCCGCCGGCCGCAAGATCGCGATCCGCTCCTGCGCGTGGCGGTAAACTTCGCGCATCGTTCGCCGCGGCGGCCGCTCGACCGATGGTGGCGCGCCGGGCGGCGGCAAGACGCTCGAGCGATCCAGCACGATGAGCCCGAGCTGCCGTGCCGCTCTGCCCATCATCTTCGAAATGCTCCGGCAGCCGGCACAGCTGCATACGAGCGACCGCGCGCGAGCGTGTGCAATGGCAGATTCGATCTCTCGCAGGATTTCGTATTGCGGGCTGCCCGAGCACCGGCTTCTGTCGGTCATGGATCGTCCTCGCGGCCGTACTCGCGGACGGGTCTACGTCACCCGTCGCTCGTCTTCATCTCCCGAGCCGATTGGCCCTTAGGGCCGACCCAGCCAAGGCCGCAGACAAACGCGTAGTCCAGATCCCCATGCCGCCGCAAGGGCGCAATCAGACGGGCGCTAACATCGGTATGCGCGAGGACGGAGATCGCACCTGACGAAAATGCATTCATTTTACGCACGTAGCGCTGGGGCCGCCCGTTCGCTGACGGCGCTGTCAGCGAACGCTGATAGCTCGAGGGTGCGCGCCGCGTCTTGCAATCGCTCCTGATTTGATCCTTTCGACCGAGCCCCTTCCGGGTGCTCCAGCCGCTGCCACGGGCCTACCCCGGAGCAACCCGGGCGCGCTGGACGCCTGCCCACGTGCGAGGCGCGGGGCCTGAGACACCCGACGAGCGGTGATGGTGACGACCCTCAGCCCGGGGCCCATCACTAATGATTAATCGCCGGCGAATAGGCGATTGACCCTAGGACGTTGCGTACGATAGCGATCGATAGAGGGGCCCATGACAAGCGATCCGCGCATCTATGTCGTCGACCAGGATCACGCGATAGCGTCTTGGCGCAATGTCTACATATCCATCTGGCGCCGAAACCCTTCGGCGGAGCGACTGCGGAACCTGCGCTCGCTCACGTCGCGTTTCTTGCGGGAGACGACCGGCCCGGTGTTCGCCATCGTGCTGGTCGAGGAGAAGTGCCCCGTGCCCGATGATGCCGGAAGGCAGCACTCGGTGGCGTTCATCCGCGACCTGAGCCCGCGGGCCAGCTGCATCGTTTTGGTCTTCGAGGGCACCGGGTTCATGGCTGCCGCGTCACGCGCCGTCATGGTCGGCCTCATGTCCGCCGCTCAGTTCGTCATTCCCTACAAGGTCATGCAGAACGTCGCCGAGGCCGAGCGTTTTCTCGAGTCGACCTCGCCGCAACAGGCGCCTGCCCGAGGGACGCTCCCGGCCGCCGTAGAGTCGATTCGGTCTCGCATTTCGGATTTCACGATCGAACAACATCCGTAACTGACATAGACATCACATCGGGGAGGACGACGCATGCGGCAGGTATTGCAGCACATCGGCCGAAAACGTTCTGCGTTCTCGCAGGTCCCTTTTTTCACGTATTTGCTCGACAAAAGCACCACACCGCAAGAGCGGCTGAGCTTCGCGCCGGCGGGTGCGCCGTTCATCATGGCGTTCGCCGACCTCAACAAGCACGTCCTGTTCGAGAACGGACCAGCCGACGACCTTCAAGATCTCATCAATGTGCACAGTCGCGAGGACGCGACGCATTTTGCGATGTACCTGCGAGACCTCGAGACGCTCGGGTACGATCTGCCCCTGAGCTTCACCGATGCGCTGGAGTTCTTGTGGTCCGACCGGCGAAAGAGCCTGCGCACGACTTGCTACAAGCTCGCGGGCCTGCTCGAGCCTTCCTCGACGAAGCTTCGCATCGTGATCGTCGAGGTCATCGAGGCGTTGGGGTCGGCGGCGTTCGAGACGTTTGCACAAGTGGCGTCGGAATTCCGCTCGGCGACGGGCAAGTCGCTCGAGTACTTCGGCAGGCCGCACGAGCAACTCGAGACGGGGCACACCATCGGCACCGACGAAATAGAAGAGCGGCTTCACGCGGTCGTGCTCACCGAGGACGAGCGCGCGCGCTCGGTGCAAATGGTGGATTCGATCTTCGACTCTTTCTCCGCAATGATGGCGGAGCTTCACGAATACGTGCTCACGACGCGCCCCTATCCTGCCGCCGCCGGCGCGGCGTCGTGATGTAGCCGCAGGCGGGGTTCACCAACGAGCCAGGGAGCCGACTCTCCCTGGCTCGTTGCGTTTCGAATTGCCGGTGTTCGGGGTCGCTCCGATGAAGGCCGTTGACCGTCGCAAGCGTTAGTGGCAACTTACGGTAAGTGACGGCTTACGCAGAGCAGGTGCTCGATGCCCTCGGAGATCCTACGCGCCGCGCGGTGCTGAAGCGCCTGCGAGGGCGTGCTCGTTCCGTGACGGACATCGCCGCCGGCTTGGAGGTGAGCCGGCCTGCCGTGTCTCAGCACCTGAAGATCCTCAAGGCCGCGCGCCTCGTGACGGATCGGGCGGAGGGGACAAGGCGCGTGTACGCGCTCGATACGCGAGGGCTCGAGGCCGTCCGCCGATGGCTCGACGGGTTTTGGGACGAGACGCTGGCCGCGTTCAAGGAAGCCGCAGAGCGCGAAGCGGCGAAGGAGAGGAAAACATGAACGACACGAAGCCAATCAGGCTCTTCCAGTTTCCACGGATGTTCGCCATCCCGAATTTGAGCCCGTTCTGCTCCAAAATGGAGACTTGGCTACGCATCGCCGGCGTCCCTTACGAGGTAGTCGATACGCCCGACCCGCGAAAGGGTCCGCGCGCCAAGCTCCCGTTCATCGAGGACGGCGACGTGCGAATCGCGGACACCTCGCACATCATCGAGCACCTGAAGCGGACACGCGGGGTCGACCCGGATGCACGCCTCGACGACGGACAGCGCGCCGTCGCGCTGCTGGTGCAACGCACGCTGGAGGACCATTACGCGTTCGTGCTCGCCTATACACACCTGTTCCACGAAGAAGGCCTGCGCCATACCAGCTCGCGCTTCGATTCGGTGCCGGCCCTCGTTCGACCCCTCGTGGCGCGTGTGGTCAAAAACCAGGTAAAGAAGATTATTTGGTACCAGGGCCTGCTCCGCCATTCTCACGAGCAGATCGTCGAGGCAGCCATCCGCGACTGGAAGGCGGTGCTGGCGGTCAAAGCGCCGGGCCCCTTCTTCTTCGGCGACGAGCCGACCGGGATCGACGCAATCGTATTCGCGACGCTCGCGAGCACGGTGCTCACGCCCATCGATACGCCCATTCGTGACTTTCTACGCGGGCAAAAAGACGTCGTGGACTATGCCGAGCGAATGCGGGCGCGCTTCTTCCCGGAGCTCGCACGTCGCGTGGAAGAAAGGAGGACCCGTGACGAATCCGTTCTCTCCCAATGAGCACGATCCGAACAGCGTGCGAAAGATGCTCACCGTCCATGCTCCGGTCGCGGTCGCATGGCGCGTGTTCACGTCCCAAATGGGCACGTGGTGGCCGCTCGCCCGGTTCAAGATCGGAAAGTCGAACGCGGTCGACGCCGTGCTGGAGCCGCGCGTCGGCGGCCGTTGGTACGAGCAAGGCGAGGACGGGAGCATCTGTCTTTGGGGGAGCGTGCTCGCTTGGGAGCCGCCGTCGCGTCTGGTCCTGTCGTGGGATATCGACGCCAATTGGCAATACGATCCCGAGCTCGGAACGGAGATCGAGATTCGCTTCATCGCAGAGCATGTGAGCTCCACGCGCGTCGAGCTCGAGCATCGCAAATTGGATCGTTATGGCGATCGCCGCGAACAGATGCGGCGCGTATTCGACAGCGAGGGCGACTGGGGCCGCATTCTACAATTGTTCGGTCGCATTGCCGAGGCGCACGAGCGCCCGAACGGGGAAGACGGCTAATCAATCATCGAATCGGTCAACGCGCCATTCGATGTCGCAATGGCGCGAGCGAACGTGCAGATGGTCGAAACGCGAATCGGACGCTATGGGACGGCATAAATTCGATGCGATCGAACGCGACGCACTGCCCTACTGGGCTAGGCTCGCGCGTCGTGACCACGAATAGCTCCACGTCGCCTCCGCCTTCTGCTCCCCCTCGCAGCTCCAAGCGCAGCCAATCCGCCTCCGCTATCGCGCAGAGCTCGGAAGTTCGCGCGCGCGTTCTCGCCACCGCGCGCGAGCTCTTCGTCACCCAGGGCCTCAATGGTACGTCGGTCGACGCCATTGCGAAGGCATCGAATGTGAAGATCGGCACGATTCTGGGCCTATTTTCGAACAAGCGGGAGCTGTACCAGGCGTGTCTCCTCGTCGCGTCGGAGGAGCTCGCGACGTTCCGTAGCGGGCTCGAGAGCGTGCTCACCGCGAAGGAGTGTTCGCCGACGGAGATGTTGGCCGAGACGGTGCGATTCTCCTTTCGGTTTGCACGAGAGCACCAATTGGCGATTCGCCTGGTGCAGCGCTCCGCCATTGCGGTGAGCGACGAAGAGCGGCTGACGAACGAGCAAGTTTATGCGGCGGCCGACGGGCTGTCGGAGCTCCTCGGGCGAATCCAACCGCAGAGCCCGCAGGCATTACGCTTTGCCGGCCGCAGCATCTCGACGCTCGTTGCTCGTTATGCGCTCGCGTCCGAGCGTGAGATCGAGGCGCTGCTGGGCCTGGAGGGGCGCGACAGCGCGGAGACGAATGCGGCGCTCGAGCGCTACGTGGTCGAAGCCGCGGCGCGGCTCTTGGGCTTCCGTCCCGCCGCCTAGAGGGGTTCGGGGCTGGCGTCGTCGGCGCGCCCGCCGTCGTGGATGGGGGGCAGTTCCGGCTTTACGACGTGGCGGGCACGACGGCTCGGGTCGCCTGACCCGCGGCGCCTGCGCGCTGCGCACAGCCAGATCGCAGCGGAATCTCGCTTGCCAGGTCCGCGCGTCGACCTTATGAACACGTTCAGTGAACTCGTTCGGTGACAAACCGCCCGGGAAGCGAGCACCGGGAAAGCGCGACGCTCAGAAGGAGGAGACGCGCGCTCGCATCTTAGCGGTGGCTCGGGCGCATTTCGAGCGCGACGGCTTCGAGGCCGCAAACATTCGAGCCATCGCCGCCGAAGCGGGCGTCGCCGCGGGGACCGTGCTTCTGCATTACGCGGACAAGCGTGATCTCATGCACGCGACGCTCTTCGACGAGCTGTCGCTGACGATCGAGCAGGCACTCGCGTTGCCCGCGAAAGGGCCTTTGGAGGAGCGGCTCTGCGCGATCGCCAGGACCTTCTTTGCCTATTACGAGGCGCGCCCGAAGCTGAGGCGAGCGCTCCTGCGGGAGGCGCTGTTGGCCGAGTCCCCGTGGAAAGAGCGGTTCGTCGCGCAGGTTTCTCGCGTGCACATGCACCTCGCGACGCTCGCGGGCGAGGCGAAGGCCCGCGGTGAGCTCGCCGCGGACGTCGACCCCGTCATGCTTGGGGCGTCGTTCTTCGCGTTCTACTATTTCGCGCTCATTGGGTGGGTGCAGGGCGCGCTGGGCGAGCCGGCGCCGCTCTTCGAACGAATGTTGGCCGAGCACCTGCGCGGCCTCACGACCACGAACAGAAAGGGGCAGTGATATGTCCGTCGTCTTTCGCAATGCCGAAGCGCGCTCGAAGATCGAAGCCGCGTACGAACGCTTCCGTGCGCGCCTGCCGGAGACGAGCTCGCGTATGGTGAAGACGCGCAAAGGCGAGACCCACGTCCTGCGAGCAGGCAATCGCTCCGGGCCGCCGCTCCTGCTCGTCCATGGTGCGATCGCGAGCTCGGCACATGCGACGGTCGAGCTCGGCCCGCTGCTCGATCGCTACGACGTTCATGCCGTCGACGTCATCGGTCAGTCGGTGAAGAGCGCGGACGACAGGCTCGTCCTCGAAGGCACGGAGTGTGGTGATTGGCTCACCGACGTCCTCGACGGGCTGGAGCTCGAGCGACCGCATGTCTATGGGATCAGCTGGGGCGGCTTTCTCTCGCGAAAGCTCGCGGAGCGCTCGCCCCATCGCATCGACCATTTGGTTTTGCTCGTCCCCGCGGGCTTCGTGAACGGCTCTTTCTGGGCCGGCTTCAAGAATGTCTATTGGCCGATGACGATGTATCGAAAGTTCCCTTCGCCGGAGCGGCTCGAGCGGTTCACCCGCGCGATGACGTCGACGTTCGACCCGATGTGGAACGAATATTTCGGCGAGGCACTGCTCGCTTACAACATGGATATGCGCTTTCCGCCGCTCGCAAAGCCGGAGGATCTGGCTGCCTTCAAGCGTCCGACGCTCGTGTTCGGCGCCGATCAGGACTACAGCTTTCCTGGCGACAAGCTCATCGCGCGCGTCAAGGCGGTGCTCCCCCACGCGGAGGTCGAGCTCATCGAAAACTGCCGGCATGCGCCTCCCACCGATGCCGTGTTCCGAAAGAAAATGGCCGATCGAATCGGAGCTTTCCTCGAGACGTCGGTTCCCGCCGACGCGACGGCATAACCATTCAGGAGCGGTCGATGCAAACAGTGGTTCAAGACGATGACACCTCTCCTTTCGCTGGTTGCCCGGCGGAACCGGCATTTGGTGACGACGAGACGCTAGGCTCCCAAGGGTCGTCCACCTGGAAGATCTTGATCGTCGACGACGAGCAAGAGGTCCATGACGTGACGGTGCTCGCGCTCCGAGACGTGTGTTTCTCGGGCAAAGATCTCGCCTTTTTGAGCGCGCGCTCCGGCCGCGAGGCAAAGAGCGTTTTGGAGGCGAACCCCGACGTCGCCGTGATCCTCCTCGACGTCGTGATGGAGACGGACAATGCCGGCCTCGCGCTGGTTCGGCACGTTCGCGAGTCGCTGAACAACGGCGCTTGTCGCGTCGTCTTGCGCACGGGACAACCGGGGCACGCCCCGGAGACCGCCGTCATTCGCGATTACGATATCAGCGATTACCGCACGAAGACGGAGCTCACGACGACGCGGCTCTTTACGACGGTCATCTCGGCGCTCCGCTCCTACGAGCAGCTGCGCGAAGCGGAGGCACAGCGAGAGGAGATCGCTCGCCTGTACGAAGAGCAGAAGCGCGTGAACGAAGAAGTGAGCCGGCTCAAAGCCGAGCTCGAGCTGGAGCGCGACTACCTCCGAGAAGAGGTCACGGAGGCAATGGGCGCGCAGACCATCATCGGATCTTGCGCGGCGTTCCGGTCGACGATGAGCGAGCTGGAAGCCGTCGCCGCCTCCGACGCGACCGTTCTCGTTCTCGGCGAATCGGGGGTCGGCAAGGAGGTCATCGCGCGGGCCATCCATGCGCGCAGCCCGCGGGCGTCACGTCCGCTCGTAAAGGTCAATTGCGCGGGCATTCCGCGCGAGCTGTTCGAGAGCGAGTTCTTCGGCCACGTGCGCGGCGCATTCACGGGCGCCCACAAGGATCGGGTTGGACGCTTCGCGCTCGCCGACAAGGGCACGCTGTTTCTCGACGAAGTGGGCGAGATCCCCCTCGAGCTGCAGGCGAAGCTCCTCCGCGCGCTCCAGGAGCGAGAGGTCGAGCGGGTCGGCGACTGCCGCGCTCAGAAGGTCGACGTGCGAATCATCGCGGCAACGAATCGAGATTTGCGTGTCGCCGTCGCAGAAGGCCGTTTTCGCGCCGACTTGTTTTATCGGCTCTCGGTGTTCCCGCTGCGCGTTCCCGCGTTGCGCGACCGGACGCCGGACATCGTCCCCCTGTTCGAGCACCTGATGGCAGGGGTGTGCCGCCGTTATGGCCGGCCGCTCATGAAGTTGTCCGCTGCGCAGGCGCGCGCGCTCGAAGCCTATCCATGGCCGGGCAACGTGCGCGAGCTCGAGAACGTGGTCGAGCGCGCCGTGATCTTGTCCACCGAAGGTGTGCTTCGCCTCGAGAGGGCGCTGCCGGATCTCGAGCACGGCGGGGACTTGCCGCCACCCAGCAATCCAATCGTCCCGCCCGCATCCGGCATTCTCACGGCCGCGGATCTTCGCGAGCTGGAGCGGCAGAACATCGTCGCTGCGCTCGAGCGCGCCGGCTGGCGCGTCGCGGGAGAAGGCGGCGCCGCAGAGCTTTTGGGCGTCAAGCCGTCGACGCTCACCTCGCAGATCCGCTCGTTTGGAATCGAGCGAAGCCGCAATTCGCGACCGCCGGCTTGACGCACCAGTTCATTGTCACTGCGAGGCGAGGACGATGCCGACGACCCGCGCCGGCGGCTCGTCCACCTGGGTGGGGCCCGAAAGTTCGGCACTCTGCGATTGTGAGCCTCGAAGATCTTGACCGTTCAAGCGAACGCCCTGGAACACCGGGCCATTGAGACGCACGCCCTGGAACACGGGTCCGTTCCAGTTGACCCCGTTCCAGTTGACCCCGTTCAAGCTGGTTCCGTTCAACTGGAGGCCGGCGCCCGCGTTGCCATCCCATTTCGAGTCTTCTCCGCTTTCGCTCGGCTGGTCCACGCTGATCTCGTTCGAGGTGACATCGTCCTCGACGGCGGCGGGGGACGGGTCCGAGCCGCAGGCGCAAAGCGCGAGGGCAGCGACGAAGATCAACTTGGTTCCGTTCATCGTTCTGGCTCCTTGAAGGGCGACGGTTCGTCCGTCGGCGATGGGAGCTAGAGCAACCCGGATGCCACCGCGCGAAGACGAGAAACGGCCGCGTTTTCACGCATTCGCGGAAACTCGATCGCGAAGGCTCGCGCAAGATCGCGAACGCTCGCTTCGAGATCTCGAGATGCGATCGAAGCGTGCACGGCAGCCAGATACACGCGACCAGACAGCGATGGTAAGCGCGGGCATGCGCATCGCTCTCCTCGCCGCCCTCTTCGTCGTCGCGTGCGGCTCAAAGAACGACGACAAAGGCGCCGGCAGCTCACAGGCGAATTCCTTCATCGCGCCCAAGCCACACGACGCGGTCGAAGGTGCGGCGATGTATCGGATCGACGTGGAGGAGATCACCTATCAGCGGCTGGACGACAAAGACCAGCCGACAGGCGATGCGGTGAAGGTCAGTCCCCAGCGCGGCGGCGAGATCCGCTGTCGCATCGAGAAAGACCCGGGCAACAGCGGCATCACGACCTACTTCACGCGAAGCATCGCGGAGACGGGCGGCTTCATCGATCCCGAAGGCAAGGACAAGGCGGCCGACCCCGAGGTGATCAACTGCGTCGTCAGCAGCGTCATCAATACGAAGTTCGACGGAGGGCCCGGCCGCTACAAGGTCACCGCGAAGGCCTGGTTCAGCAGCCCGAAGAAGCAATAGCGAGCTGTTCAGCGTGCCCGCGAGGCAATGACTGAACAGGCCCGTCGCCGACGATCCGCGGAGGTGGGTGGCACGTAAATCTGTCCGCGGACGACGCGCGTAGGCAGGGCGTTCACGAACCGTAGCACGATCCAATATTGCTCGTGCTACTAGGGGAAGGACCGTCTTCGAATGCCTTCGCGCAGCTTTTCCAGGTGGGTGCTCGTGTTGCCGGGGGTTTCGGCCCTTCTCGGCGCGGCGCCCGCGTTCTCGGACGAGCCGGAGAAGCGCGAGACGCAGCCGGCCGTGGCCGAGCCCTCACCGGAAGACGCGACCAAACCGGCGGACGAACCAGAGCCGGGCACGACGGTTCGAATCGAAGGGCAAAAGAAGGCCGGCTCGGCGAGCGAGACGACCCTCGACCGCCAGGTGCTTCACGCGGCCCCGCACAAGGGCGCGAGCGAGACGCTCAGCGTGGTGCCCGGCGTGTTCGTCACGCAGCACGGCGGCCAAGGAAAAGCACACCAGATCTTCTTGCGCGGATTCGACGCGCAGCACGGGCAAGACGTGGAGATCTGGGCCGGCGGCGCCCCCGTGAACGAGGTCTCGAACCTCCACGGGCAGGGTTATGCCGACATGCATTTCATCATTCCGGAGGTCATCGAGCGCGTGCGCGCCCTGCCGGGAACGTACGACGTGACCCAAGGGGACTTCGCCGTCGCGGGCTCGCTCGGGTTCGACCTCGGATACGACGAGCCGGGCTTTACCGTCTCCACCTCGATTGGGTCGTTCTTCGAGCGGCGCCTCTTCATGGCGTATCACCCGCCTTCGTTCGACGACGAGACGTTCGCCGCCGTCGAGGCGGAAGCGACCAATGGGTTCGGCCCCTCGCGCGCGGCGCGGCACGCGAGCGCGATCGGACAGATTGGATTCGACGTCGGGCAGACGCTGCACGTGCGGCTGATGGCGTCGTTTTACGCGGCACGCTTCGACTCGGCGGGCGTCTTGCCGCTCGCGAAGGTCGAGAGCGGCGCTATCGATCCATTCGAGACGCTCGACCCGAATCAAGGTGGCGACTCGATGCGCGTCCAGGTCGTCGGCGAGGTTCGTCAATACGGCGAGGACACGAAAGATCGCTATCGCTTTTCCCCCTTCTTCGTCGCGCGGGATCTCAAGCTGCGCCACAATTTCACGGGCTTTTTGGTCGACCCGACCAACGGCGACGGGACACAACAAACCAATTCGGCGAAGACGGTCGGCGCGGTGGGCAGCTATTCGCGTCGGTTCGATTGGTTGTCCCCGAGGGACGAGGTCGAGATTGGTGTCTTTGCGCGGAGCGATTGGATCGACCAGGCGCAGGTGCGGCTCTCGCCCATCGACGATCGGGTGACCGAGCAGCTCGTCGACGCCGAGGTGCGCGCGACGAACCTCGCCGGATGGGTGCAGGCCGAGGTCACCGCGCTTCGCCGCATTCGAATGCGCGCGGGCTTGCGCGCCGATGGCCTCTTCTTTGCGGCGCTCGACAAGGTGCGAGAAGCCGCGGGAGCCGAGCGGAGCTCGATGGGGTTTCACCTCGGACCGAAGGCGACGGTCGACGTGATGATCGTGCCTGGTCTCAATGCGCTCGCGAGCTTCGGTATGGGGTTTCGCTCGCCACAGGCGCGCTCGCTCGGCAATGGGGAGACGACGCCATTCACCGAAGTCCTCTCCTTCGAGGGCGGCGCGCGCTATGCCCTCGGGCCCGAGCTCGCCGTCAAAGCCGCGGCGTTTCATACGCGGCTCTCCAACGATCTCGTGTTCGACGAAGTGGTCGCGCGCAACGAGCCCGTCGGGCCGACGGCGCGGACGGGCGGCGTCCTCGAGGTCAGCGCGCGACCGGTGCCCTGGCTCGTTTCGGCGACGAGCGTCACCTATACGCACGCCGCCTTCACCGAGGATGACGGCGAGCATGCGGCGGGGGACCTATTGCCTTATGCGCCGCAGCTGGTCGCCCGCTCGGACTTGGGTGTCCAGCCGAAGCTCACCACGTTGCTCGACCGCGCGCTGGTGCTCAAAGCGGGCACCGGCCTGAGCTTCGTGGGGATGCGCCCATTGCCGTTCGGCGAAATGGGTCACGACATCTTCCTCGTCGACGCAACCCTCGGTCTTCGGTGGAAAGAGATCGAAGCCAAGGTCGATGTCTTCAATCTGCTCAATGCGCGCTGGTACGACGGGGAGTTCACGTACGCGTCGAACTTCGAGCGAGGTGCATCGCCGAGCCTCGTCGCGCAGCGCCACGTGACGGTCGGATACCCGATCACCGTCATGGGCACCGTAAGTGGCTACTTGTGAGTGGAGGTCACGATGGGTCTATCGTTCAATCCTTTGGTTCGTGGTCTCGCGGCTGGCGGTCTGCTGTTCGCGAGTTGGATGGTCGTCGCCTCCGCGGCTACGTCCTGTGCCGACGACGGCTCGAGCGGAACGACGGGCGAACGCGTGACGCTCGGGACGCGCGCCGAGCTCGCCTCCCCGACACAATTTACCAACAGCGTCGATTGGGAGATTTCACTGACGCGCGCGACGATCTCCAGCGGCGCGATCTACTACTTCTCCGGCTCGCCCATCGAAGAGGAGGCGCGCGCCCCCTCACCGGTCCCTGACAGCCGGCTCGGCGCGCTCGGCTGGCTCGTCCCCGGTGTCGCCCACGCACATCCGGGGCACTACCAAGAGGGTGAGGCGCGCGGCGAGATGTTGACCGCGACGAGCTTCGACCTCGTCGCAGGGCCGGTCGAGTTGGCTGACGGCGAGGGCATCACGGGGCTCGTTCGTTCCGCCCGCTTCACGTGGGGAACGCCGCCTGCCGGCCCTGAAGCAGGCGCGCTCGGCGACGCCGTGGTCTTGGTCGAAGGGACGGCGACGAAGGGCGAGCTGGTCAAAACGTTCCGCCTCGAGGGCACCACGGACGACGTGCTCGATGCATCGGACTTGCCCGAGATCGCCGGCTGCACGTTCGAAGAAGTGGATTTGCGGGCGAACGGGATCGTGACCATTCATATCGATCCCCGCGTCTGGCTCGATCAGGCGGAGTTCGACACCGTCCCGGACAGCCCGGATGGTAAGCCCGTCGACGTACCGAGCGACGACGCGGCTTCTCGCGCATTCGTTCGCGGCATCAAAAAGGCTTCTGCATTCGTCTTCACCTACGAATCCAATACCGGAGCGTGATCACGCGCGAAGAGCTCGCAGCCGTTTCCCTCATCGATTTGCCGCCGGATCAGTACGGCACGGGCGGCGTCGACGGCGTGAACGATTTGGACGCTTTCATCGAGGTCCTTTCACGCACGATCGGGCACTACCGCGGCGAGGGAGAGTGTTTCCTCACCGATCCCGGGTGAGCGACCGTCGCATTCGTTGGCCCTCCAACGAATCGAACGGTGCAGGTACTGAGGCCTCGCCGGCGCATCTTGTAGGGCGACGCGGAGCCGGGTAGCTCTGAAGACTGCGAAGTCATGGGGGAAGCTCAAGTCCGCCCGAAGAGCGCTTGCTCTGGTGCGGGGATTCAAAAGGCCGTGGAGGTGTTGCTCGTCGACGACGAGCCCACGCTGCTGTGCGTGCTCGAGCTCGGGCTGAGACATCTCGGGTTCGGCGTGGCGGCTTGCGGCCATCCGCGTGAAGCACTGACGCTCGTCGAAGCCACCCCCGGGAGGTTCTCGGTCGTGGTCACGGACCTCGACCTTCCGGAGCTGTCCGGGCTCGAGCTCGCGGACCGCATTCGTGCGGCGGCTCCTCATGTTCGGATTCTCCTTCATTCGGGGACGTGGACCTTCACCGATACCGAAGGGCGCGTCGACGCAATGCTGGACAAGCCAACGACGCTCCGAGAGCTCGCGAGGGTCGTGAGCGCGCTGGCCGCGACGAGCCCGAACGTCAGGACCCAGTCCGTCCGGAGGGCGCTCCCCATCGTCGGCGGCAATGCCATTTGCCACATTCTCGGTGGTAGCGCTGTGGTGCACGATCACGATGGGCAATCACGATAGCGGCGAAGCGCCACGGGCCGCGGCCTGACGATCCAGTCATGACGTCGTGCGATCGTTTGGTCGCGTCGACGAGACGTAGGCGACCGCTACGTTGATTGCTCATGATAAGGCGCAGTCCTCAATCCGTTCGGGTGATCAAAGAGGCTGACGGCCGCCTCGCGGCGCGCACGAAGGCAATGCCGACCTGCGTCGGCTACGGATCGACCGACGCAGAAGCCTTGTCCGACTACTTTGCAGTTCGAACGGAGCTCGAACGGCGCGACGCGCCGGTGCTCGAGCAGGAAGGCGGCGTCTGGACGGCGCAATCACGCCGTTATCCGGGTTGTGTCGGGCGGGGCGACAGGCCATCGAGAGCGATCGCCGAGGTCCGGAAGATGGAGGCGCGGGCGTCGGGGGCGCAGCTCGAGGACTATCGAATCGGCAGCCGATAGGGCGGGTGCGCGAGGGGGTTTGCGAGACGTAGCGTCGGACGGACGCCGGACGCTCGCAAAGCGGCTTGTTTCCACGGCTGTCGAGACCGTAGGCTGCTCCGCTCGACGATGGCCCTCATCCTGGCCGATATCCTTTCGCCCTTCTCCGAATCCGAGTTCTTCCGGATGGTGTTCGGTCGCACGTGGCTTCACGTGCGCGGAACGGAAGGCCGGTTTCATCACCTTCTCGATTGGCCGGCGCTCAACGACCTGCTCGGCCGCGCCTCGACGGCGAAGCACCTTCGTTTCGCCGTCGATGGTCGGTACGTCGATCTCGCGAAGCTCGTCCAAAAGCAGGTCACCCTGCCTCCGCCACATGCGCCGAGCGAGCGTATCGACGCCGCCGCCCTGCAGGATCTGCTCGGGCGAGGCGGGACGATCGTCGTCGACGCGGTCGACGATCTCCACGAGCCCGTGACACGCATGACCGAGCGCCTGGAGGCCGAGCTGCACGAGTCGATTCAGGCCAATGCGTACGTCGGTTGGGCCCGCGCGCGCGGCTATGGCCTGCATTGGGACGATCACGACGTGTTGGTCCTTCAAGTGCGCGGCAAGAAGCGCTGGAGGATTCACCCCAGCACCAAACCATTCCCGACGACCGACGACGACTCGCTCGAGCCACCGACCGGAGCGCCCGCGTGGGAGGGGGACATCGCGGATGGTGATGTTCTCTACATCCCACGAGGCGCTTGGCATTGTGCCGAGGCGCTCGACGAGCCGAGCATCCACGTCACCTTCGGCATCCCGAATCGCACCGGTCTCGACCTCGTCGCGTGGATGGCGCAGAGGCTCCGCGCGTCCGAGGCATTCCGAATGGACCTCCCGCGGTTTTCGTCATCCGAGGAGCGAGCGGCACATCAAGCGCGATTGCGCGTTGCCTTCGAAGAGCTCTGGCAACCTTCGCTGATCGACGACTTCTTTCGTGCGCACGATCGTGCCGCCGTCGCGCGGCCGCGCTTCACTCTCCCCATGAGCGCAATGGCCGGGTCGCTCCCGAGCGAAGACGCACTGGTTCGCGTCGTCGGCTGGCGGACGCTCGAGCTGCGCCCCGACGCCCACGGAAACGTCGAAGCGGACATCGCCGGTCGCAGGCACACGTTTCCGGCTTCGATCGAGCCGATCCTTCGGCTCCTCGACGACAAAGGTGTTTGCTCGCTCGGCGAGCTTTATGCGGTATCGAATGGCGGCACCGCCAAACACTTCATTCGGATGCTGATGCTTCGCGGCTTGATTGCCATTGAAGAGCAGGCAACGGAAGCCTCGAAGAGCTGACCATCGCTGCGCTCACGACATCGGGGCGCATGTAGGCGCCGCCCGTTCGGCTTGCCCCGCGAATTGCATTGCTCGCTTACGCACGCGGTCGATGTCGCCTGGACGGAGCCGCAATCACACGTCCTCAGCGCGAAACTTCGCGTGCGATCGACGTTCGATGGTGCGTTCTACTTCAGCGGTCGCGCCACAACTGTGATTGAGATGTCGGCCGTCGATACGGCGGTAGTCCGGCGATTTCGCAGTTCCGTCGGTGGAACATCACTTGCCAAAAGGCGCCCCGGGTGGCCGTCGGGTGGGGATGACTGGCCGTCAAAGGAGCTCGCAAATGAAGACGACCGCACGTGTCGGGCGATCGGGGCGTGGACTACTGCTTTCGCTCGCGGCCTTTTTGGTCTTATTCGGCGCTACCAACGCAGCTGCAACTGGACAGTCGCACGACGCGTCCCAATGCGACACAGGGACTTGGTTCGGCGGTGGCGACTGTGACGAGGACGACCAGGGCGAGAATGACGACGACCAGGGCGAGGACGAAGACGGCGATGGTTGCTCCGGTCGTGGCGACGACGACGGCGGCTCATGCGGGCGCGGCGGTGATTACGACGACGGCGACGACGGCGACGACGACGGTGGAAGAGGCGACGGCTGCGACAATGGCGGGTATGACGTCGGTGGCGGCGACGACTGTGGGGACGGCGACGGAGATGGGGATGGGGATGGCGACGGCGACGACGGGGGACGTCGCGGCGGCGGTACCGGCGGCAGCTAC
>JABFXY010000159.1 GCA_013361525.1 Polyangiaceae bacterium
ACATCTTGTATCGTCGCCGATGATGACGTCGCAAGCGCTGGCGACACCTCGCCTCACTGCCGAAGCATTTGGTCGCATCTGCCGCGCGATCGACGGACCTTTCAGCGACGCGAACGCGATACTCACATCGTCGGGCGTGAGACCAGAGGATTGGGCCGAGATCAAACGGTGGTTCACTGAGGCCTTTCGAAAGGAGGGGGAGTCGGCCGATGCGCCCCTCGTGCAGGATTTCAGGCGTGGGTATATGGCGTCTGGGAGCCCGCCGACCGGGTTGGTAACGGAGCCGGAGAATGCGGTCGGGCCGACGGCTTCAACGGCTGGCGACGGGCCCGCTCCTGCTTCCGCGCAGCCCGCCTCGCCGATACCCAAGTTGATACCGTCCTATCTCCAACAATCGAAAAGCGTGAACGCGCCAGTCGAGGCGAGAGCGCAAGTGATCGCTGTCATTTCCACTTCTGACTTCGACACGGCCGATCACACGCTCGCCCCCATGCCGGCGACGCGACCATCTCTTCCGTTCGTGGAGGGAGCGCCCAGCAGCGGACGCGCGCCCGCTCCACCTCCTGTCGCCCGAGCGGAAGCCGACGGGGCGGGCGAAACGATCGCCGCCATGCCGGACGTGAATCCGCACGCGACGCTTCCATTCAAGCGCGAAGGGGGAATGGACCTGATTCTGCTCGATCGCTATGCGGAGCTCGCGGCGGCCCTCCGCAAGACGCCCGAGAATGCTGATGCGATCATGCGCAGTTTCGGTCTGGAGACGGAGGAGCAGCGCGGAAAGATCCACAAGCTCTGGAGACTTCGCTTTCAGGCGAACCCGGATCTCCAACGCCGATTCGAGAAGCTCGTCGAGGACAAGCTCGCCACAGAGGCGGGCGACCGCTGATTTCACCAGCCGACTTCCAGGCTCAGTCGGCGTCGCGAGAAGACCGGCCGTCACGTCGTGGGGCGATTGCATTGTCGGGCTCCTTACCCTGTCAGTCACCAGCGTGCGCTCGCCATGGACGGCGAATCGTGGCCCCCCCCGATCAAGACCTCTGAACGGCAGGCGAGAGCCCGGGAGGCCCCGAGCCAGGAAGCGGTTGGATCGCGACGCCTAGCAATGCGCGTACCCGACCGCACGGGCGCTACCGTTCGGTCACGCCGGGCCCCGCCTGATAATCGAAGCGATCGCTCAACTTCTGGCCCGGTTCGGGCTTTCGCATCGAGATCTCCGTTGGGCGCTCAGCGTCCGAAGGCCAAACGACACGGAAGGTGCGCCACGGGACGGTGTCGAATACCAGCGTTGCGTCCATCGGCTTGCGAAGCCGCATCACAGCCTCGATGACGAAGTTCTTGTCGTCGAACCCAAAGTACGCTCGAGCGAGCGTGAAGAAATCGCGGTTCCACTAACCCTCCCCCTTCGCGGCGCCGAGCAGCGGCTGATGCCTCGTACCGGGGAGTGCACCGCACTGAACCCGAACCCAATCGCGTAGTACGCGAACCTCGCACTCCTTGGCACGCTGAAACGCCGGCGCAGTGTTCACCGAAACGGCTTCGACCCAGTCACCGAATACAGGCACCGGGCTTGCCTCCGCCGGAATGGCAGGAACCGCGCCGATCGTACCAAACGCGATCGGGCTCATGCCGGGGGCGATCGCAGTGTAGCGAACGACCGTGAGCTTGCCTTCGTTCGAAGTCCCAGCGACCTGGAGAAATGCGGACGTGGTCCCGACTGGTCTCCAAAACTCTTCCTGCGGACGGATGTGCCAGTCTTCGATCCAGCGATATTCCGTCGACGATATCTCGATGCTCTCGCGATAATGCCCCTCCTCCTCCCTGAGGCCGCCCCACTCGAGCGGCCGCTCGGCAGCGCAGTCGATCCGAATCCAGTCGCGGACCAGCAGGACTTTGCAGTCCTTCGGCGTATGGCCGGGAGGTTCGACCTCGAGCTCCTTCGCTTGATCCCACTCGGTCTGCGCAGGCCGGCTCGAGTGCTTCGTGGGCGGCTCGACGGAGGCCGAGGTCGGCGCAGGAGTCTCGTCCGGAGCGCTGACGTTGGCGCTCCCGATCTTCCGCGGCCCGGCTTCAGCCTTAGGGCCTGCGGGCGTTGGGCCGGCCTGGCAACCAGCCAGAGTGGCCCAGCAAGCGAGTGTGGCGGTGAATGCATGTGGTCTCATCGCGGCCCTCTGTGACTGTTATCTGTGTGGGTTTACGCGTCGCCGTTCCACCGCCGCCGGTTGGATCGAGCATGATGTGCAATCCGAACAGGGTTGTTGGTTTTTGAAAATGACCGAACGTGGCGTGCTCTTTGGGTCGGCATACTCATCGACAAGGCCACATGCGATGAAGCTATTCCACATCGTCTCGTCAGCCCCATGCCCCCACGACGAGGCGTGCATGGTTGTAGCGGGCCACGTTTGGTGACGCGCCGCTCGCCGCTGTGGTCACCCCACCGGCCGACCCATGGACAAGAAATCGTCATCGGTGCGCACAACCAATGCGCACGCAAAAATGCACGCACACCACTCGTTCGAGACCTTCAAGACGCAGTGGAAACCCTGCACGTGTTCCTGCGACAATCCCCGCGATGTCCGAGGACGACACCGATTTCCGCAAGACCAAGCAAATGGGCACGCCCCGCAAGGTGGCGCCCCAGGACGCTCCGAGCCGCCCTGCGGCCGGTCCGCGCGGAACGCAGCTGATGAACTCGCACGGGCCACGCGGCACGCAGGTGAACCCGAGCGTCGAGGCCCCGAAGAAGCGTGAGGCCGTCGCGATCGGCGTGGCTCGTCAAGGACGGGCGGACGACGGCCCGAAGGTCGACGTCCGTCGCGCGGATCCTCGCCATGCGCCGACCCGGGTCGGCAACCGGCGCCCGAACGCGCCTCAACCGCCGCTTCGCGGTGACGACACCGAGCGCAAATCGTCACGCAAGGGCCCGACCTTCAAGGAGTGGTTCGCCGCAGCGGCCGCCCTTCTGTTCACCCTGATGGTGGGGGCGGTGGTGGTGTGGATCATCGTTCACAAGCAGCAGGCGGGCGCCCCCTGAACCCGCGGCGCGCGGACGTGCCCGCGCTCGCGCCGGCCCTACACGCGCTCGTCGCGCACGGATCGCTCCTGAAGTCCGATCGCCGCGCGTAGCGCCCAGCGCCAGCTCCGTTGCGCCTCGGCGACGCGGCCGGTTCTGAACAGCGCGGCTCCTCGGGCTGCCTCCGCTCGAACCACGCCGACGAGGTTCCCCTCCCCTCGCGAAAGGTCCCCTGCGATTTCGCACAACGTCTCCGACGCAAGCTCCTTCACCGCAACGCCGCACGCCGCGACACCAAGGATTAGTCCAGCGGTGAGCAGGGGCGGAACCCGCGCGCACTCATCGGTGAGGTACTGCAGACCGCGGTGGTAGCTGGCCATCGCCTCACGTAGCTGTCCGGCTCGCGCGAGGATGTTTCCCTCGTGCAGGCACACATAAGCGCGGTCCAACGGACTCGCGGCGTTCTCCGACGCGCGACCGACGGCCGCGAGCGCGCTCGTGTGCTCGTTGTTCCACGACATCATGACCGCGATTTCCACAAGCCAGCGAAGCTGCTCCGCGCTCCGGTCTTTGCGCCGGGGCTGGCGCGTGCCCGAACCGGGGAGAGGAAGGTGCCAGCCGTCGCAGTCCAACTCGGCCAATGCGACGTCGTCCGCGAACAGGGGGCGCGAACCGCTTTCGAGCGTGATCAGCCGCACCCGTGCCGAGTCCAACATGCGCGCCGCCCGCGCGGCCTCATCGCGAAGATCCACCGGGATCGAGCCACCGTCGCTCAAGAGGAGCACGACTTGTGCACCGAACCCCTCCAATCGACGGCCAAAGCCTTCGATCCATTCCGCGAAAGCCTGGGCCGGGTCTTCTCCTGCGATAAAGGTGTTTCCTATCGGCGGTCGGGCGTTCACCCAAGCCCGCATCCACGCGGCCCGGGGGGTATCGCTCAATGCCGGGATGAGCGACGACTCGACGGAACGAGCCCAGCTGCCGAACAGTTCGGCAGCAGTAGAGCCCGCCGTTGGAAGGAGAGAGAGCGCGAGGCGTTCGTCCTCGGCACTCAGCGCCTGAATTGCACCAAGGAAGGCCGTCCGTAGGTCATCGGGGCCACTCACGCTCAGCACCGAGAGCGAGCGTCCGCATACCAATGCTTGCAAGGTCGTCATCGAGGTCTCCGGTCTCGTGAACGATGCGTTCACAAACCTCTTGTCGACGACCGAGACGCTTAGTTGCGTCCATTGTGCGATTGCGGATCAGGTTTCTTAGAGTTCGAGTGCCTCGCGATTACGGCTCGGCGGCAACCGGCGGATGCTCGTCAAAAACGCTTAGCTCTCGCCGGAGCTCCTGCGCCAGGTGTCCGTCACCGCGCTGTTCCGCAAGTCGCAAGCGACGAACCGCGAGCTCCGCGAGAAAGTCCGGAACAACATGCTCGAAATCTGCCCCGAGCTTCCTCGCCGTCTCCGCCGCCGAGGACCACACCCGATCAGCGTCCTCGAGCCGTCCCATGCGCCGGAGAGCTTCGCCGCGCCACCCATCGTAACCGAGCGCATAGAGCATGGCGCCCGCGTGTCGCAGCAGGTTTGCAGCCGCCTCGTAAAGTGCAGCAGCGTCCTCGTACTCACCCTTACGCAATGCGCACTTCGCGAGTCCCGCGGTCAAATCGGCAACCGTTGCCTCCGTCGCGCCGGAGCCCTGCGCCGTAGCCTCATCGAGGCCGCGCTGAAACGCCTGGGCGGATTTGTCGAAGTCCTTCGCCCGATACCACGCGTTCCCCTCCTGCCCTGCCACGCGCGCGCGTTCCTCTGCGTCTTTCGCGAGTTTTGCTGCCTCCGTGATATGCGCGAACGCCTCTTGATGCTGCGATCGTCCCGACGCGTAGCCGGCGAGTGCGATAAAGGCATTGAATCGCTCCTGTCGCGGGGCATCCGGCTGCTTCGCTGCGCTCGTCACCATCTGCTCGATTTCGCCTGGACCGAACTGGAAGCTCGTTGTTCGGAAAGCCGTGAGGTCTGCTGCGAGGTGCGGTGCAACGGGAGCAGCGTTGTCTTCAACCAGGACAATCTTCGTGCGCGGACTCGCCAAGGCGTGAGCGACTTCCTTGACCCATGCCGCCAGGAACTGCGGGGTAATGGAGGGGCGAGCATCGACACCGACCACGAGCGTTTCGATGGAACGCTCCTCGCGCACGCGCTCCAGCTCGCGCGCAAGATCGTCTGCGGTGGGACGCCGACCATTCGGGCGACGTGCACCGAAGCTCGCGCCAAGATCCGCCCAGACCGCATCTTCGAATGCCGCTCGCCCGCGGTAAGGCGACGTGATCGTGATGCTCGCCCCTTCCGGGACCATCGACAGCGCGATCCCCAGGTTCGATCCGCCGCTCGCGACAAGAACCCGGTCCTCGTCGGACCGAACGAAATCGCGGAAGCGCGCCATAGCGTCCGCGTCCACCGAGAGCAGGGACCCGACTCGCACCCGACTCGAGGCCGTCGTGCCTTCGGCGAAGAGCGGTGTGGTCGAGGCGTCGAGCACGATGAGCTTCACGCGTCCCGAGCCGAGCATGCGACCAAGGCGCTTGAGGCCCTCGCGAACTTCGGCCTCGAGCTCGTCGTCAGCGTAGGTAACGAGGACGACTCCCTCCGCAAGGTCCCGCGAGATCTCCGCCACGCGTTCGATCCACGCCACGAAGGCCGCTGCCGGCTCGGTTCTCTGGTCGAACGCTGGGCGCTTCGGCACGGACGGAAGGACGTCCGGCGGCAGCTCGAAGAATCGCTCCTTCACCTTCTCGAAGTCCGGGCGAGCGCCTTCGAACTCCTCGTTGATCGCATCGACCCATGCTGCGAAGTACTCGCTCGCCGTCTCACCTTCTGCCGGGTGCGCGAAGAGCATGACGTTGCGTTCGTCGTCCTTGGTCAGGGCGCCGACGACGCGCGTCGCCATGTACAGCTGGTCGGGAGCAACTCGAACAGTCAGCACCAGAGGCGCACGCAGGTTCGCGAATTCCTGGAACGACGCTATCAGGGTCTGGATCGCAGTCGACATACCTTTGCTCGGCGCTCGTTCAATTCTTGTCCACCGTCTCAAGCCGGCTCAAAGCTACATCGGCCTTCGAATGCAGACTTCTTCTCACGAATAATCCGCCAATGCTCATCGCCCCAACGCGTAAGCGCTTGCGACACGTCCATCATCACCGGATTCGGCAGCTCAAGGCTTACCGAGAGTCGCTCCAGATTGTCGTCGCTAACATATACGGCATCGGTCCCGTCCTGCTGCTGAGGAGGGTTGGTGAGAGGAGGCAGCAGGACCTCGACGACGAGGATAGCCCGGCCTGTTGGAGCGTAGCCCTCGGCCGGTGCCCGGAACGTGCTCGAAGTACCGTGAGAGGCCCGTAGCGGCAATGAAAGCTCGAGAATCCCGCTCGTAGTTTGGCCTGGACCGACTTCGGTGGACGCTGGCTGCGGCGGTGGCGCATACGGAAACGGTGGCCCTGCCAGAATGGTGCGCCCTTGGAACAGGAGAATCTCTCCGGAGGAGAGCCGATAGATGGCCGCGCTGGAGGTCGTATAGGACTCCCGACGCGTGCTGTTCGGGTGGATTGGAACGGGCCCGCCGTACCGGTTTCGGACGTAGATCGGCTCCGCGGTATCGTTAAAAACCTCATAATCGACACCAAGCCGGTCGCTCGTCAGCCTACAGTTAGCTCTTAGCTGCGGCATATCTTTCCTCCTCAGAAGTACTTTGGGCGGTAGGGCAGGCCGCGCTCTCCGCGATACGCGTTCTCATTCTGAACGGTATTAAACTCCTCGAGATCGGACCACTGCTTATTCCAGTTTCCGTCCCGATTGTGAAGGGGTGTATAAGTGCCGCCTGCAAAATTATCCGCGTGGTTAAGCTCGTGCGCGAGCGTCACGTCGGATGGTGCGTCCCCGAACTTCTGACCGCCAGAATAGAGCGGCGTCGATTGGCCAGGGTCATAGTAGACCGTCGATCCCGAGCCGGGCCCCGGGCTATCCGGCATCGGTAAGACATTTCGACCGCGGTTATCCCACCACGGACTATTTGGCGCGTCCACGTACTTTGGCTGGCAGTTAAAGTTGTCCGGCCAGGCACACGGCCCCTTTGGAAGGTCATCAATCGGCATCATCGGGCGATCTGGCGCGATTGACGACACCGATTTTATTTCCAGCCTTTGACCCTTATTCGCCAGCGAATTGAGTTTGTTTCGCCCCCACTTCGTCGACGCGATCTTCTTGAGGTCAGCCATCACGCCCTTCTTGAACGCCTCGTCGCCGACGATACGGGCGAACCGCTGAAAACGCAGCAGCGTAAAGAACGTCGAGTTACGCGCGAGGCGCTTCAAGGCCGCGTTGATCATCGCGCGGCCCGCGAGATAGCCCGTCTTGGCGACCTGCTTCGCCGCCTTGAGGCCGATCCGGACCGCCTTCGCGGCCGTCTTGACCGCCGCGCCCAGGGCCAGACCCATGAGGGATGGCATCTGAACGCCGCCGATGAAGACGTTGCCGGAGCCGCTCGCCACAACTCCCACCGGCAAGTAGATCGCAGGGTCGGTGGTCGGCTTCGGCGGCTTGAGCGTGCAATGGTTCGTGACGTCGAGCGCACGAGCGGCGCGTGCGGATTCGATCCACACCGACGCCGAGCCCATAAAGACCTCGATCACCGGCGCGTAACTGCCACACCAAACGCTCGCGCCGAGGTCGCCACAGCGCGCTGCCGAGGACCCGTTGATCAGCGTCTTGTCGGCGCACGACACGTACGGGATCGGGAGAATCGGTCCAGCTGAGGGAAGCGGCTGGGGCGGCGGCGGCGGAGCATTTGGCGGATGCCCGTGCGCATGCGGGATCCCCATGATGTTGTCGAACTTCCGCGAGGCGGGCATTCCCGCGTAGGGAATGGTCGACGCGTATTCGGAGAGCTGCTTCTCGTACTTCAGCGCGGTCGCGAAGCCCTTGCCGACGAGACCCCAGCAGCCCTCGCTACCTTTGCCGCCGTCACCGCCCGAGGGCTTTGCGGGGGGCTTCTGCTGCTCCTGTGGCTCCCGGGCGAGGTCGCTCGAGCGTCCGCTGGTCGCAGGCGTGACGGGCACCGGCTTCTGCCGGTTCTGGTACTCGCCGATCTGCTGGAGAGCGCGAGAGGTTCCTTGCGTGAATCCCACGTCAGCTCTTCTTCGGCGGGGGTGGGACCGGCAGCGTGTCTTCGGACTCGAACCCCGGCTTCACCTGCGACGGCGGAGCCGGCGGCGGGCTGGCGAAGGGCAACGCAGGCTTCGGCAGCACCGGAATCGGGGCCAGAACCGTGGAGCCACCTTCGAGATCCGGCGTGCGGCTCGGCGGCGATGCGGGTGCCGGTGGCTTGGGCTCCGAACCGCGCTGGAATGGCAGCACGACATTGGGCAAGTAAGCCCTCATCATCACCGTCTCGTCGGGGTTCGGCAGTGCGTCCGCCTTCGACTGGGCAGTCGGAGGCGGCGCCGACGGCGTCGAGGCTCGAGCTGCCGCTTCCAGCTGCCGGGCCTTCGTCGCATACATTGCGCGCACATCTTCGAGCGTCGGCTTGTCCTCCTTCAGCTTCATTCTCGCGATCACCAGTTCATCCGCGAACTGCTTGGCGGCGACCGAATTGCCCTTCACGAGCGCCTCTGCCATCCGCCGATTGTGCTCACGTGCCGCCGCATTGAACTCCTGCTGCGCCACGCCAAGCGCCTCGAGCACTGCCGGCGTTCGCTCCTGCTCGAAATACCCGATATACGCGGTTATCCACGCAAAACGCTCGACGGTCATCGTCCTTTGATTGGATGAGGTCGTCATCGCTCCCCCTCAATTGATGTTGACGCTTCCGCCCGTGACGTTGACCGCGCCGGTGCCGCTGATGTTGACCATACCGGCGGCCGAGACATCCACCTGCGCGGCCCCGTTTACGGCGACCTTTGCGGCCGACACGATGATCGTCCCGCCAGCGCCGATGTCGATGCTACTTCCGCCGCTGATTGTGATGGTCGTGCCCATCACGGTCGTGGATCCGAGCGAGCCGAGCGCCGCGATGCCATCGCCGGTAATGGTCGCGATCGGCGCGTGAATGGTCGCGGTGGTCGTAGCGTCTAGCGTGATTTGAGGTGCGGTCCCTGAGAGCATGGCCGACGCATCCATCGCGATCACCGGAGCAGCCGAGCCAATCTCCGCGCTTCCAGTCGTCGTAATGGTCGTGCCTGTGATGCCGATTGGCCCTGATTCCACGCTCATCATGGCGCTCTTCATGCCTTGATGACCGCCAACGGTGGTCATCTGCACGCCGGCCACATCAATGGTCTGCATCGGCCCGATGGATACGCTCTGCGGACCGTCGATCTTGATCATCTCGGGGCCGCCGACATGGAAGTTGTGGTAGCTCTTGATGTCCTCTTCCGAGTGCCCGCCGATGACGCGCGTCTCGTCTTGGCCGACAGTCCGCGAATAATTGCGATTGGCGTGGACGTGGACGTCGCGCTGGCCGGATAGCTCGAGGAGCTCTTCGCCGGCTTGGTCCTCCAAGAGGATATGGTTCGCCCCCTCTGCGCCGGGCGTCGATTTCGACTTCCAAATCGACTGCGTCTTTTGCGCTGGTAGCTGAAGCGGCGGAGGCGCCTTCTTGTTATGGACGCGACCGACGATGAGCGGCTCGTCCGGGTCGCCGTCGAGATACGAAACGACGACTTCATCACCGATGCGCGGGATGGTCATGAGCCCGTAGCCCGGCCCCGCCCATGCTTGGGAGACACGAATGCGGCGCGTAGGCGCACCGTCGCGAATGCCGCGTCGGTCCCAATGGAACACGACCTTCACGCGCCCCTGATCGTCGACGTCGATCTCCTCGCCGCGTTCACCGACGACGAAGGCGGTTTGCGTGCCCCAAATCCTCGGCTTCGGAACGCGAGCCGGTCGGAACGCTACCTTCTTGGGAATGACCGTAATTCGGCTGTAGGTGTTCTGCTCGCCCTCGAACTTTCGGATGCTCGTCTCGCTCGACAACACGACGAGCGGCTCGGCGAGATCAGGTCGCGGGGCATCGCGCAGAATCAGCTCGCTTCCCGCCGGGAGGGCGAAGCTCGAATGGATCTCGCTGGTCGTCGCCCGCACACGAAGCCCCTCGAGAATTCGTCTCGCGAGCTGCTTGGTCTGGCCTTCATTTTTCGGATCACCGATCTCGACCTCGAAGAGCTCGAGCGCTGGCTCGATCTTCCGCGAAGCGCCTGGCTGTTGCTCGCCCGACAGGTCGAGCTGGGGGCGCTCGTAGTCGTAATCGGAGAGCGAGACCCGGCCGGGGCGAAGACGGGCCGACGTATTGGTGAAGTGAACATGGGGCTCGCCTTCGATTCGGCCCTCTTCGGGCCGATACGGCACGTTCGCCTTGGTTTGGATCGCGGCCGAAAGATCGTCGAAGAGCGTCAGGACGCTCTTCGCTCCGTGATCGTAGAAGAAGCCGACGCCTGCTTCGGCGAGCATTCGCTGCGCGAAGGCCAGGTCCGCTTCGCCGTATTGCACGGTGTACTCCCGCGGAGGGTAGGTTTGCGAGAGCTTCAACTCGGGCGCTTCACCGCAGGAGGCCGCGACAGCCTTCGCAATATCGATCAGGCTCTTGTCTTGCTCGATTCGGTGCCCGATCCGATGCGCGAGAAGCGCGAACGGAGGCACGATTCGAATGCGGTAGTGGGAGCGGCCACGAACGTCCTTCGTGAGCTGCTCCATCTCATAGATAATCCCGTAGACGGCCGGCATGAACGGCTCATCGAGAAACCTCGCCCGTGTAGGCGCGCCCAACAGAGCCTCGAAGTCGAGCGCGGACTCTGCAAATAGCGCTTCGATTTCGAGTTCGAACGGCTGCGACAGCTCGTCGCGGTACTTGTAGGCAACAACGAGGAGATCCTGATCGACGTCGTCGATCGACAGCTTCACATTGAGCATCGGTCATTCCCTCAGCAGTTGATGAGGACGTTCTTGCCGTTGATGTGGAGGTCGTCTTGGGAGCTCGCTCGAAGCTCACCGCCCTCGGCGGTGATGTCGACGTCGCGCCCGGCGATGAGCGTCGGCCCGAGCGAGGTCGCGATCCGGCGACCGCGGACGTTCTCCCGCATGTCCCCTCGCACATTGGTCTCCAGTTGATCGCACTCGACAGCGATCCTCTTCGCGGCGAGTCGCATCGAGGCGGCCTCGAACGCGAGCACCGGGCCGTCCTTGTCGAAGCGGATCGAGAGCTCGATACGCCCATCGGCGGCGGCGATGTGCACGACTTCCTCCGGCTCAGTGCTCACGAACACCGCGCGTCCGCTCTTGAACGTCGCGACGTGCTCGGGCACGTGCACCGTCTCGAGAAGATGAGCCGGCCCTTCAAGGTCTTTCGCAGAACTCGTCATGGTCCTCCCAAACGCGTTGATGTGGCGCGACGCCGAAGTGCTGGCCGCGGGCTAATGTCGGCGCGCTACCTGAGCCATGGACACGCTTTCTCGCGCGCCGAGGCGGTGCTCGGATCGCAGGCGTTGCCCCGTTGCGGCTTCTGACGGCGGCATCAGGCCGGCGCGTGTCCAAGAAGCGGATGGAATGCGTGTTTCGTTCGGCATGGCGGATCCCGGGCTACGAACGAACCGCGGGGCACCAGGCCGAGATCGGTTGGAGGGCGACGCGACCCAGCACCCGACGGTTCGTAGGGTTGTCGACAACCTCCGCCGCCAGTTGCTAACTATTTTTGGCCGGCGTCGCTTTTTGTCGGCAACCCTTCAGGCCGCGCGCGAAGGTCGCACCCACTCCGATGCCGACGTCCGAAGCTCTCCTGTCCGTGCTGCCTCGGCCATTGCTCGCGCAATTGGCCGCGGCGCTGGGCGTCCAGGTGAAGTCCTCAGCATCCCGGTCCGAGCTGGCTCGGCTCCTATCGTGGTCGGCCGCGCCCAGCGCGTCCCTCGCCGCGACGTTCCCGGCGATCGCGGCCCAGTGGCACCCGTCGAAGAACGGCACCGTGACACCGGGCGACGTCGAGCCGTCGAGCACTCGCCTCGTTTACTGGCAGTGCTCCAATGACCCCAACCACGTCTCCGTGATGGCGGTCAGAGACCGACTCGCGCGGCCTGGGTGCTCGCGGTGTGGGACGGGTCATCGCGCTGGGCCTACGAGCTCCCTCTCAGCGCGGTATCCGGAAGTCGCCGCGTGCTGGCACCCAACCAAGAATGACGCGCTCACGCCGGACGATGTAACTCCGGGCAGCGCCAGATTGGTCTGGTGGCGTTGTCCGTCGGATCCGGCCCACGCGTTTCGGGCCAGCATCTTGAACGTCGTCAGGTCGAGAGTCAGCGCCTCGCGTGGCTGTGCGGCTTGCGCACGCTCGACGCGCTCGACGAGCAGGTCGCTCGCTCTCTTACGGCCCGAGCTCGCGGCTGAGTGGCACCCTACCCGTAACCGCGATCTCTGCGCGACGAGGGTCGGCGCCCTCAGCGATGTGACGGTATGGTGGCAGTGCACGCGGGACCCGTCCCACGCGTGGAGAGCAACGGTGCGGAGTCGCGCGCGCGGCGGCCGATGTCTCATCTGCTACCCAAACCATCCCCGGAAGCCACTTCGCGAAACTCATCCTCATCTCGCCGAAGAGTGGCACCCCACCAAGAACGACCCGCTGACACCCGACGACGTCGGAAGCGGAGTCCAGCGCAAGGTCGTGTGGCGATGTTCGAGGGTGCCAGCCCATGAATGGACGACCGGCATCATCACGCGCGTCAAAGGAAGAGGGTGTCCCGTTTGCGCGGGCTCGGTGGTAACGAGCCAAAACTGTCTCGCGAGCCGCTACCCTTTGATTGCGGCAGAATGGCACCGCTCGAAGAACGGCGGGCTCACACCGCGGGATGTGCACGGAGCCTCGGCGCGATTCGCGTGGTGGCAGTGCTCACGAAACGCAAAGCACGCTTGGTCAGCGAAGATCGCGGCGCGCACGGCCAGCAACAATCGGTGCCCTCATTGCCGAATAGCGAAGCGTCAAGCGCGCGGGGCCAAGCGCGCCTTGGATGAACGACGCGACGCTACGACGGTGTAGCGCAACCGCCCTCATCTCGTGCCGACGCGCTCGTTCCACATCGACTCGAAGGCTTGCCGTACGTGCGCCTCGCTCTCCATCCGACCCCGCCAGTAGCCTTCCGCTGCTGCGAGTTGGGCGATCGTGAGCGACATCTTCGCCGCGACCGCCTCGAAGCTCACGCCCCGGTGCAACTCGATGCGATACCTGACGAAGCGCTCGAAGGGGAGCGGGCCGACAGGTGCCGAAGCCGGCGGCGCTGACACTCTTTCTTCGATGGTTTGGGGCGCGCGCTCGACGAGCTCACCAGTCGACGAGAGGATGCCGCGAGCAACCAGCGCTGCGCGGACGTTGGTGCCATCGACGACGGCCGTTTCACCGCTCTGCTCGCCAGTAATGGGTGTCGCGGCGGGTAGAACGGCAGGTGCCTTTTCGTCGAAGGGGATACCGCGACTGCGAAGTGCCTCGAGGACTTTGCGGCCGTCCACCTGCGCCGTCTCGTCCGGATTCACGGAGAGAGGCGCCGGGGGGGCTGGAGGCACTCCGGGATGGCCCGCCTTCGGCCCGCCAAGCGGCGCGCCGGGCGAAACGGCTCCCTCTCGTAGGTAGCTCGGAACGACGACGTTCGGTCCAGCCTTGTCGACCGCGGCGCTCAAGTCCTCCGGAGACGCGACCTGGGCGGGAAGCGGTCTCATTTTGCGCGGCTCGACGCTGGGCTTCGTGCTCGCGCGCCGGTCGCCGACCTGCGACCGCACCTCACCGACGGAAGGACGCCGAAGTCGAACCTCTCGTTCAACCTGGCCGTAAACGCGTGCGAACATCAAGGCTCCAGTCGGTTCACCCTTCGCAATGCCCTCACCGATCGCGCGACTCCAGTATGCCTGCGCAGCGGCGAACTGCATCGGATCGACTCCGAGCCCGGCGAGAAGACGCGGACGCTCCGTCGTCGCATACTCCGCGAGATACGCGCTCGCCTCGGCGAAGCGCTCGAGCGACAGCGGAACGTCGGCTTCTGCTTCTTTCATGCCCTACTCCTCCATAACCTCTCACGGGGTCACGAGTCGAACCTACTCGTCAAATTGCTCCTGCAACTTGGCGCGAGCTGCCATCGTCTGACCGGGCTCGGGCTTCGTGAGTGAGATCTCCGTGGGGCGAGGCTCGTCGGCAGGCCACGTGATCTTCAACGTACGCCAAGGGACGACATCTACGATCTGCAGGGCGTTCATCGGCCGGCGCAGGTGAATGACGAGCTCGGCCACGTAGACGCGCAGCTCGAGGTACTCCTCGCTCGACTCGAAAAAGTCGCGACCTTTCTGTCCTAGCCCCTTCCCGGGGCCAAAACCGGACTCGACATGTCCCGGCAGGGGTCCGCAACGGACGCGAAGCCAATCCCCGAGCACCCGCAAGTCGCATTCGTTTGCCTGCCGTTTCGAGTCCGCCGTATTGACGGACACCCCCTTTTCCCAATCTCCGTCCCGCGGCCTCTTGCTCGTCTCGTTCGCTCGAATCTCCGGGATCGGTTCGACCGGACGAGTGACGACGGGGCTCGTCCCGGGAGTCGCGAGAGCCAGCCGAACGTCGGTTGGAGCGGGCTCGTCGGACGGGCGCGCGATATAGAGCAGACTGGTGGGCTGGAGTCCTTCTGTAATAAAGACCCTACCTGGATCCACCCTCAGTTCCAGCACGTCCAAGAAGCCGTTGGCGCCTAAAGGGGCCCCTGACTCAAAGTAGTCCTTATCCTTCTCGAGCCCGGTGAGGCGCATAATCGGACGAAGCACGTTGACACACTCAATGCGCAGCCATTCCCGCACCCCCTTGATGGTGCATTGGGGGTGGCGGCGAACCTTTGCCATGTTTACGTCCTTCGCGGCGGCCCATTCTTCCGCCGTAGGCCGCGGCGAGCCCGGCGGCGGCCCATCGTCCGTGACCGGTGCGGACGCCGACATCGGCAGAGGGACCTCCGCGCTCTGGGTTGCATCGGCGCTCTGGTTCTGTGGGGCCACGGCGGAGGCCTTGGGCGCGAGGGCCTCGGGCGGATTGCCTCCGTTGCATCCCACGAGGCCAAAGGTCAGCAGTAGAGCATCTCGAGTTCGAGGACCCAGCAAAGTGCGCATTTGTTACCTGAGTCGGGAGAAAGGAGAGAGAGTCGTCGCACGCTCACGTCAGCGAAGGAGCTTCGGTAGGAGAAACGCCGAGAGCGGAAGCTCCCTCACCGCCGGATTGGTGTACGAAGCGAAGGGGTCGAGGCGAACGGAGAATACCGGATGCTTCAGTTTGGTCGGCGCCCGCGCAAACTCCTCCCAATCGTCCCTCTCGGAGAAAGAAGAACTGCCTAACTCATCGAACTCTGCTTTGAGGGTCTTCAACTTTGCGGCGGCTTCCGCATCCCCTCTAGCAGCCTTCGCATTAAGAGAAGTCATTTCTTTCACGATCTCGTTCCGGCGCTTCGCGCGACGGTTGTTCTCATCGAGAAACGCCTTCAGCTTCTCGTCCCGATTCTTCAGGATGTGACTGAGCGGCAGCGCACCGGTGTCGACGAACAGCTCGCGGATGATTTTCGGCGGGGCTCCCTGTCCAGACGTCTTCAGGCAGTGGTCTCTCCACAGCTCGAGCGCGTTTCCTTGCTCGTCGTGGCTGAGGACGGCGACGGCTCGCATGTCTCGCCCCGCATTGAGCGCCGTGATCTCGGTCTCCTTCTTACTGGGGTACTTATTTGCGCGGCTGATAGCCTCCGTCGCAATCTCCTCGAGAGATAGGCTGCGGGTCCCCTTTTCCCACATGACCTCCGCGAGCGCCCACCGCGGAGAGTACGCGATCCAAAACGCCTGAAGCTCTCGCCGATAAGGTGTATTGCGGAGCGACCACAGAAGGCGCGAGAGGCTATAGTTCTGCTCGGGCTCCTCCCCCCAGAGACGGACCATCTTGCTGATGAAGTATATATCGTCGGGCCCTATCGGGTTCGCGGCGACGCCGCGCCAATCAGGGGCGCCTTCACGCTTGGCGACGACCAGTCGTCCGAGCCCGACCGGACGAGCGCGCCGGATGTTCGCGAGCGTCTTTTCAGGCTCTGCGATGGTCGGGAGGACGCCCAGACCGACGAAGTTGGCGGTCTTGTGCGCCGGCACCGTGTGGAAAGCTTCTCCGGCGTAGATTCCGCCGTTGTCCGCGATACGGCTGAACATGAGCGAGCCGCTCGCCCCTCCCGCCCCGGCGGCGCCCGGGCCCGCATGTGAGGTCGTATCGAGCAGCTGGACAGCCGGCTTGCCCGTGGAGGTCGTGAAGCGACGAAGCACCATCGCGACGTGGGAGCCATCGAGCTGAACATTCATGGGCAGCTTCGCCTTGTAGGTGCCCGTGGCACCGGCCGCTGCCCCGGCGTTGCGCTCGACCCCCTCCATCACCGGCGTGGGCTCGACCGTCCGTTTGGGCTGCCCGGTCGCCCGATCGAACAGGTCTTGAGCACCTTGCCGCGCCTTATCCTGATCCTTCGTCTTTTGCTGCGCTTCCAAGATCCGCCGTTGGGAGACCCGCGGGTCGACCTTCGCGTGTCCTGCCTCGTCGAGTATCGGCTCACCTTTTTGGTCGAGGAGCAGATCCTCTTTGCGAGCTTCGGCGAGGATGAATTCGGTGAACCGGGCTGGGTTGTAGGTATAGATCGTCCCGCCGCCGAACTCGGACGACAGAGTGCTCATCTTCTCCGGGTCGTGCGCCTCCGACGACGTTACTTTGATGTAGGGCAGCTCCTTGTTCGTTCCGAACATCTTGATTGGCGCCGGCGAGTACCAGCGGTTCGAGAAGATCGGCAGCGAGCTGGCCGCTTGGCTCGCTGGAATTCCGGCGCGAGCAAGCTCCGGGTCGAGCTTTACGCCTCGGGCGAGGGCGCCATAGGTCGTCAGGGTCTGGCAAGCCACCAGGAGCGAATGGGCGGGGTCCTCGGTGCTCAGCGCTCCGCTCGAGTCGCGCTCGAAGAATCGGCTATAGATGTACACCATTGCTGATGAGCCCACCTTGCCGGAGCTCGGGAACTGCGCCGCAATGTCCGGGCCGCTATATGCCGCTCCGAGAAAGAGCTGTTCAATGAGCTTCGCCCATTCTTCCTCGTACTTGCCCTGCGGGTTTGCGGCCAGCTCCGTCGGGTTCGGATGTTCGCCGGCGGGTGTGTTCCACACCGCATTCCAGTTCGCGGTGTTCTCGAGCATCTCGCAGGTCCAGCGGATGACGTCGACGAGCGCGTCCGAGTCTGCTGCTTGGCCGGGCGCGAGCGCCCACGTCCCGTCGCCGTTCGGCGTACGGTCTGGTTTGACCGTCTGCTCGTTGATGCAGGCAGCGAGGCGCGGCGGACGATCCTTGTTCGGCGCGCTGGCCGAGACTTCGGTCTGGGTTCCAGGTGCAGCGTTGGCGTCGGGCATGTTCGCGTCTCGACTTAGTTACGATGTCTGTCGACCAACGTCGCCTTCGTCGGCGGGTCGGCCTTCCCCGTCAGCTCGAGCTGATGATCGCGCTGGAACTCGATGAGCGCGGAATACGTCGCTGGGTCGAGCTCGTCCCCGTCGATCGGGCCCTCGAAATAGCCGAGGTTCTTCAACCGCGTGCGAACGCCCGGGAGCGTGTTCACATCGGGGATCTGTCCGATCTGAATGAGGTATGGGCGTCGTGGCCCCGTGGGGAATCCGTCCGTCCAGATCTCGATGTGCGCGACTTTGGCAGTCTTGGGCACCTCCGCCTCGAGCTCACCCTCGGCGTTCGTGGTGCCTTCGAGCTTCACGCCTTCGGAGCGTAGCTCGTAATGCTTCGATGCGTATGGCTCGAAGAACTCGTCCGTGAATCGAAGCTTGAGCTTCTGTTTCGTCGGGTCCTCTTCTTCGCCCGTTTGCTGAGGACGCGGCTGACCAGACGCAAACTGGATCTTCTTGCCCTTGAGCGTCGCTTCAGTGCCCAGCTCGAGGATCGATTCCTTTCCGTAGACCTTTACTTCATCCGAGACGATTTCGGCGCGGTCGTCGAGGCGCATCGCCGGGCCGTCGCCTTCAACCGTTACCTTCTTTCCTCGAAGGGAGAGAGCCGGCGCCACAATGGTGATCCCCTCGGGTCTCATCTCGATCCGGCTCTCCCCACAAATGAGCGTAAGCGACTCGTGAGACTCGATGACGGCGGACCCCTCGGTCGTGTGTACGCTCGTGCCGCGAACCTGAACTTCCGCGTGGCCGGGAGTCTGCGGAGAGCCGACGACGAGCGTGTACTTCGACTCGGCTTCAGCCGTCCACGGACCCAGGACGGTTTCCTTCCGTTGTCCGGTCGTCATCGACTTTTGCGAGCCTTTCACTTCGCAATGGAGATCTTGCTCGACATGCCACGATCGATCTCCGGAGACGCGCTCCTCGAAGTCCCGTTCGACCTCCAGCTCGGCGCCACCTCGGAAGACGGTCTTGGACGTGCCCTCGACCTCAAGGTGATGAGAGCCTCCGATGCGCATATCGTGGTCTTCCGCAATCTCGACCAGGCTCTCGCCGGTAACGACGGTGTGCATCTCGTTCTTGACGGAGATATCGAAGTTCCGGTGCGCGACGATGGCCACGCGCTCCGCACCCGCCGAGTCCTCGAAGTAGATCTCGCTCGAACCGGCCTGCTCATTGTCGGGTGTCGAGCGGCTCTTCCAACCCGTCCGCGTCTTGTTGCCCGGCAACTGAAACGCTGGTTGGTGCGTGGTATTCGACAGGCAGCCAATGACAACTGGACGGTCCGGATCACCGCCGAGAAAGGCGACCAGGACCTCCATGCCAATTCGCGGAATGAATTGCGCGCCCCAACCCGAGCCTGCCCAGCTCTGCGACGTGCGAATCCAGCAGGAGGTCCACTCGTCGTGCCGACCGTCAAGGTCCCAGTGAAACTGAACTTTGATACGGCCTAGATCGTCCGTGTAGATCTCCTCGCCAGCAGGCCCGGTGACGACGGCGGTCTCGAGCGATTGCCGCACGCGACGTGGCGGCCGCGGGGGGCGCAGCAGCGTGCCCTTGGCGACCGTCGTGAAGTCGTTCTCGTAGGCATTCGATTGGCCATCGGGCTGGGTGCGCGCGCGGTGGCGAACTGCGGTGATCGCGTACGGACCGTTCAGCCCAGGGTCGTCGTGATCGTCGAGCTCGAACCAGTCGCCGGGCGAGAGCCTCGCGCAAATGCTGGAACCGCGCTGCTTCTGGGCGCGGCGTCGAACCTGGTCGAGCACGAGAGATGGCGATTGCGGCTCCACCTGCATTTCGCCATTCGGGCCGTGGTCCTCTTGAACGAATGCGGAGGCCCCACGCGCCGCCTGCGCGCGCCGGTCTAGAACCTCGGCCGGGCGCTGGAAGTCGAAGGCGCGCAGGACAACTCCCTGGGGCACCTCGCGACGCTCGTCGACGAAACGGGAGACGTGGTGCTCTTCCCGAACCAGACCGTCTTCTGCGCCCGATTGGCCGCGATATGCGAGCATCGACCCATCGGGGAGCTCGCGATACCGGGCGGCCTCGTCGAAGAGCACCACCGTCTCCGCGGTGTCGACAGGTTCGTCGATCGCCGGCGCCTCGAAGCGGAACGAGATCCCCTCTTCGGCGAGCAGCCTGGTTACGAACGCGAGATCGGTCTCGTCGTGTTGTATGCAGATCTCACGCGTGAGGTAGCCGCGGGAAAGCTGCGCGCGCCACGGAAGCCGATGCTCGTCGAAGATGCGCCCGACGATCTCTCGGGTCGTAAGGTCCTGAAAGATCCGGCTTGTCTTTCTGCGTATCAGGCGCTGAATGCGTGGCACGAGCCGCAACGCGATGATCCGCTTGCCACCAGCGAGGACAGCACCTCGCCGAATGCGCTCGACTTGACCGTGGATGTACCGAGCCTTCCCGCCGACATCCAAGCGGACGCGGGCCGGGCTCGCCAACAAGCCTGTGACGTCGGTGCTCTCGTAGGCCACGACGTCGAGATCGAAGGTGTACGGTTTCGATAGGGCTTCACGACCGCGCAGCTCGGCAATGGCGAGCGGCTCACCGATGTCCGGAACCTCGATTGAGAAAGCGCTCGGCTTCATTGGGACCGCAGCTTCAAGGTCATGGGTTCCTGTTCACCGTCCGGTCGGGAGCATGGACACCGAAAGTTGAGATACGTGGCCGCCAGTGTTGTCACGCAACTCGGCGCCGCAGCTCCATCAGCGACGCCGGTCCGCGGAGCGCGTGACGTTACGCGCCCGCTTGTATCCCGCCGAATCGCTACTGCGCGTGGGCGCGAGGCCGGGATCGCAATCGACTACGGCCACTCCTGCCGGAGCTCGTGAACTCCGTCGGCACCGTTGCCCGTGACATTTCCTCCACCACCATCGCCGCCAGCAGCCGGAGCTTCCGCAATGGTGATCTCCACGGACCCGCTCTCGTCGGGGGCGTCTCCGACGTAGGCGATACCCACGCTCGGGCCTCCTCGTCCGCCACCCCCCGCGCCACCACGGCCTCCCTTGCCGCCGGGACCTCCGGAGCAGGCGCCGCCGCCATTGCCGGGATTCCCTCCGGTACCGCCGTCCATTCCTTCCTGACCGGCGTCGCCCGCACCACCGGAACCGCCAGCGGCAGCTGTCAGCAAAGCATCCGTGAGCGTGACAATGGCGTCGATAGACACCAAGGCGAAGCTGCCACCACCGCCGGAGCCCGCGGCTCCGGCCGCGCCGCCACATCCACCGGCACCGCCTCCGCCACCAGACGGTCCGGCTCCGCCGCATGCGTTGGCTCCGCCACCGCCACCACCACCTTGACCATGCGTGCCAGCGGACAGGCCTGCTTGCCCAGCGGCGCCGGTAAATCCAGTTGAGGTTAGCTGTCCTAGGTCGTCCTCGGACGCACCGAGACCGGGATCGCCGGCGTTGCCAGGATCGCCTTCGCCGCCGTTGCCGCAAGCAGTCGGAGCCATCGTTGTCTCCGGCTTCCCACCGACGTTGCTCGCGCCCACGGGGTTGCCGGGGATACCCGCGAGACCGTCCCCGGCGGTCGTACCCTTTCCGCCGTCCCCTCCGTCGCGAGGGGACGCGTCGCAAGTCAGCTGACCGGCAGACCCACCGTTGAGATTGGTCCCAGACCCTTGGCAGCCCATCATTCCACCAAGACCATTTGCGGCTCCTGGCGTCGGCTCCTTGGCAACAAGGGCACCCGGCGCGCCTTCCGCGCCAATGCCCGCAACGATCTCGCACTCAACGATGTCCACTTGAGCCTGCGCAACCAGCATTGCGATGCTGGAGCGACCGGCCGTGGCTGCATCGTCCGCCTGAATGCGCATCGATTGGACCGTCGAGACGCCCTCACCCTCGATCTTCAATGCAATGGTGTCAGCGGCACCAAACACTGTCGGCTTGGGATTCGTCGCAGAGTACGTCCAGCCGTCGCACGAGAAGCCGCCATACAGCGACACGCCGGCAGGAAGATTGACGCTCTCCGGAAAGACGTCCTCGCCGCACACATAGATGCGCGTTTTGTCGCCCAAAGCGCCAATCGCCGCATTAATGGTTCCGATCGGCTCCGCCTGGGTCCCGGCGCCCGTTGCGCCCAGTTGGACGTAGACCCCGCAGTCCGCGCCTAGGGCTTCGCCCTCGGTCGGAACGCAACCAGGATCGACGGTCCCGCCTGTTCCACCTGCCCCGCCCTGTTCCCCGCCGGCTCCGCCCGTATTCGGGTTACCTCCAACGGGAGCTCCGCCCGAACCGCCACCACCCTCCTGGCTACAAAACGGCGCCGCGGGATTCTCTTCGCAATAGTCCCAGCAGCCGGGCGTGAGGGCGATAACGAGGATCGCTTTGGTCAAGCTCTTCATTGCCGATCTCCAAGGAAGCTCAGAAGGTCACGATTGCGCTGAGGCCGGTCGTGGGGCCGAAGCTTGGCTGCAGGCGAATGGTCGCGGCTTGCGTGGGTTTGGTATCGGACTCGCTGGAGCCGGGGAGAACCCATGACAGGACGCTGCCGACGCCGAGGGCGGCGCCGATACCGATCGCAATGCCACCGCCGATCGTGAGGCCGCTGGCGGTGTCGAGGTCGCTCTGTTGTTCATCGACGCACGTCTGGTCGGCGCAGGTCGGGTCGACGTCCCCTTTTTGCTGAAGGCCGGCGACCAACATGCCGATGCCCGCGCCGAGGACGACTGCGGCGCTGACGCCCAAAGCGACGGGGGCGACGATGGAGCGTTCTTCTACTGCCTGTGGCTCCATCGCGATCTGCATCGCCTGCTTGGAGCCGGGATCCATCGTCATCGTCCGCTTGGTGTCCTTGAAGCCTTTCGCGGTTAGCTCGACCACGAGCGATCCGGGCGTCATGTAGAGCGTCTGCGGCGCTCGGCCGATGGCGCGACCATTGATGCGGACCTCAGCCTCGGGGGCGTTGGTCGAGACGTCGAGGATGGCTACCTTCGGCTTCACGCGGTACCACGCCTCTTCGACGGTCTTCGTGCGCTCGGCGTTCTTCTGGTCGTCGTTCTTGCGGAAGTAGTCGAGGTGCTCCGCGGCTTCGGCGTTGAGGCCGAGGCCCTCTTCGCAGAGGCCCAAGATCGCCGCTGTTTGGAGGCCTTTCTGAGACTCCCAGGCGCGCAGCACTTTCTCCCGGCAGACCTGCCAGTCTTTCTTTTCGAGAGCGGCGATCCCTTCGGTCATGATGGCGACGCGAGCTTGGTCGCTGAGCGGCGCGCGCTGGGGCGGGGGGCTTTCGGTCTGGGCGAGGGCGGTCGCGGGAAACAGCAGCGCGGCGGCCAATACGAATCGAGCCGCCATGCGGGCGCG
The DNA here is from genome assembly GCA_013361525.1 of Polyangiaceae bacterium. Taxonomy (GTDB): domain Bacteria; phylum Myxococcota_A; class Polyangia; order Polyangiales; family Polyangiaceae; genus Xiheicaenibacterium. The sequence continues at coordinate 22,812 of JABFXY010000159.1, forward strand.
CCCAGTCTCGTTGTCTCGAAGCCTTGCTGTCATGTCAGTTTTCTCGGGGATCCCATTTCGAGGAGGTCGCGGCTGTCGGCGGTGGAGCAGAGGTGACCGTCGGGGCCGTCTCGACCGTTGCCGTACCTGCTGTCTTCACCGGCACGCTCGGAGCGGTGACAGTTTTTATGATGGTGACGACCGTTTTTGCAGGCTCCGCCGTCGCGGGTGCCGAGGTAGCGTCGGTCGCAGCGGCCGTTGTCTCGGAAGGCGGAGGCACATCCCGCAACTCCGCGGTCTGCGTCGGCGCTGCGACGACCCCGGTGTTCGACGCCTCCTTCGCGGGAGGCCGCTGCTGGAACCAGCCGAAGATGCCGACGCCCGCTGCGACGAAGGTCGCGCCCGTGACGAAACCCGTCGCGAAGATCATGAGCTTGAAGAAGGGGTATTCCTTCGGGGGCTGGTAGTTCCTCGTCGACGTGGTTGTCGCGCGCGCCGCCATCGCCGATCTGCGGGGATCGTCGACGAAGTTGTCGAGGACCCTCTCGAGGCCATGTGCTTTCCTGGCCTGTTCGTCGTCGTGCGACTCGGGCGGAAGATCGAGCGCTTCCCCCGCGGTCGAGGGCACGGGTGCGACCTCCGCTGGCGGAGAAGGCGGCGCGAGGTCCGCTGGCGCAGACGGCGCCACAGCGCCCCCCTGATCGGCGGTCGCTGCGGGTGCGGGTGCAGCTTCGGGGGGATCGTCGGCGAAGCGCTGCGCTGGTCGCGGCAGCGCTTTGGTCGGCCGAGAGGGGCGTTCGTAACCGTCGGCTGTCGTCGTGGGAGACACGCCGTTGACGCCTGGAGAAGCGGGCTTGGGGGTTTCCGTTTTGGAGGTGCTCATGCTGCTTCCACCGTTTCAGTCAGCGCCGCACGACGAGGTACAGAAGAACAAAGACCGCGATCCAGAGGAGGAGGCCGGCGACGACCAGTGGCCGGCGCCAAAGGGGACGAGCTGCGGGCGCATCCTGCCCGATGCCGCCCGAGCCCGCAAAGTCTGGCCCGGTCTGCTGGTCCAGGGCGGGGATGTCGATCCCCGCAAGTTCCTGCTCGAGCGCGGCGCAGGCCATCTGGCCCTGGAGCTCGGTCGGTGGAACGAAGTTGGTTTCGGTCGGGGGCACCGCGCCGGGCTGCCGCGCGGAAGCCCCGGATTTACTGGCCTGAGCACGCACCGGCTCGTCGAAGTTGAACGGCTCGTCGGAATCGCCATCCTCCGTCTCGGGGCCGACAAACGCAGCGAGCGGGTCGTCCAACAGCTTGCGTTGTCGTGGGCCAGAGACGGGCTTCGCGGCGGGAGGCGCGTCGCGCCCTTTCGCCGCGGGCCGGGCATACGCCGCGTTGCGCTCGGCGATGAGCGGCGACAGATCCGCCATTTCGTGGGCCTCGGCGGGCCGATCCAGCACCGTGCCTCCGCGACGCGGATTCGTGGGCTCGGCTGCGCGAGGCAGCGTCCCCTCCGCGGCTTCCGCCGTCATGCGCGCGCGAGCGGCGCGCCGCGACGCAATCGATCGGAGCTGGGGTTTGGAGCCCTCCGGACTCCCCAAGAATCGGTCGCGACAAGCGCGGATATCGCCCGCGACGTCCGTCATCGTCGCGTGGCGCTCGCTCGGCGCCTTCTTCATCATCTTCCCGACGAGCTGCGCGACATCTTCCGGGAAGCCGAAGAGCACCTTCGAGAGCGGCACCTCTTTCAGCATGATGATCCGCTGCGCGAGGATCTCGCCGGGCGCCAGCGAACCATCCTCGTCGGCGAACGGGTGCCTGCCCGCGAGCGCGATGTACAAGAGCACGCCGAGCGCGAAGATGTCTTGCCGCATGCCCGGCTTCACGCCCGGGATTGGCAGAAGCACCTCGGGCGCCAGGAACGCGGTCGTCCCCTTCACGTACCCGACCTGCGTCGACACCGCGTCCAGCGAAGATTTGTCGCGAAGCGCTTTGGCAATGCCGAAGTCGACGACCTTCACTTGATCGTCGGGCGTGATGATCACGTTGCTGGGCTTGATGTCGCGATGGAGGATGCCGACCGCATGCGCGGCGGCCACGCCGTCCGCGATCTCAGCGCCGATGAGGAGCGCGTCTTCGATGAGGAGCCGGCCCTCGTCGCGCACGAGCTCGTTCAAGGGCCGCCCCTCGATGTACTCGAGCACCATCCAAGAGGTGCCGTCATCGAGCTGGCCCGCGTCATAGAGCTCGACGACGTTCGGGTGACGCACCCGACTCATCGTGTCGATCTCGTTTTGGAAGTCGGCCTTTGCCCGCGCGCTCGCGCCTGCCGTCAGCGCGACTTTGATTGCAGCCTTTCGGCCCGGAATGGAGCGATGGCGAGCGAGGAATACCTGCCCCATTCCGCCGCGCCCGATCGGCTCGACAATCTGGTAGCTGCCGACGACATCGCCGGGCTTCAGCACCGGCGGAGGCATCTGCGCCTCGGCGTTCAAAGCTCCTCCCCGCACGTTCCGTCAGGCTCCTTATCTGGGTTGGCCTGCATGTTACCGCTTCGGCGGAGACACTCGACACAGCGTTCACGCGCGCGCGTCATCGATGTTCGCCCGCGCGGAGATCGCGGTTTCGAAGCCTCACTTCCCATTGCGACGTCGGCGCGGAGTCCTCGCGCTCATCGCTAGTCAATCGCAGACACAAAAACGTCACAGCACGGGAGGCGCGGTCCTTTCCCATGCCGTGTTGTCGAGAGAACGCGGCGCCAGTTGCCTAAAAAGTGCAACTCGCGTTCTTTTTTCTGACCGCTAGAACGTGCCGGATACCGAGACGCCACCCGTGCCCGGTCCAAACCAGGGCTGGATCTGCGCCGTTGCTGACTCTTCGGTGCCCGGGTTCGGCGCAGAGAGATAAATGGTCCCGAAGATGGCGGCCGCACCGCCGATGACCACGCCGGCGATACCCATCGATCGAAAGCTGGCAGCGGTGTCGAGGCCGTCCTGAATCTCGTCGCACGCGGGATTCGCTTCGAAGCATGAGCCCGCGGGCATACCGACCGCGATCTCGTCCATCTCGGACTGCTTTTGCGCCATCAGCACGAACCCCGCGATGCCGACGCCGATGCCGGCCGCGCCGACACCGAGGCCCGCGAATCCAGGCCACGTCGGGCGCGGGTTCGATGGCGTCTGCTTGTCATCCTTCGAGAGGATCAGCTCGACCCGCACCTCTTGTGCTTCGCCGACGCGGACGCTGACGACGATCTTCCCCTCACCCACGCCCGGCTTCTTCGCGACGATGATCTGCTGACCGGGCTCGACGAAGATGCGGCCTGGAAGCGGGCAAGTACCGACGACGGTCCCGTTGACCTCGATCGCCGCGCCGGTCGCGGAGCTGATAGTCAGCTCGCCGACCTCTTTGCGGACCTCTTCGAGCTTTTGCTCGAGCGCGCTTCTCTGGCTGGTATCCCCCATCGGGGGGAAGTTGCGCAACGCGAACTCCAGGTGCTCCGCGGCGTCGCGCTTCTTGCCGAGCGCGAGCTCCGCGAAGCCGAGGTTCGCTGCGATGTCGTAGGTCTGCTTGAGCGCCCACGCCGCCCGGAACTTCTCGTAGGCGAGCGGCACGTTGCCGGCGCGCGAGGCTTCCGCACCTTCGCGGAAGAAGACATCGACCGGTTCCTCCGCGCTCGCGGCTGCGGGCGGCAAGAGGAGCGCTGCTGCGAAAGCCAGCGCGACCGCGCGTTTGATGCGCAGGTTCATGCGTCTATTGCTCCTTCTTCCTTGTCGGGTCGAACGGGATCCATAGCCCGGTCGAGGTCGCCGTCGGGGTCGTCGCAGGTGGCGGCGGCGGTGCAGTCGTCGTTGGATGCGTGGGCGCCGAAGTGCCGGACGTCGCTCCGCCCGCAGGTCTCCAACCAGTTCGGACGGGCACAGTGCTCTTCGGAGCCGCGGACTCGACGGCGGCCGACGCGCTCGTTGCGGCGGTCTCGGCGGTCGGCGCGACCGTCACGCTCGGTTCGGCTGTGGCAGTCGCGCTGACGGCCGGCGATGCTGCGGAGCTCGTCTCGGCAGGGATTGGCTTCGCGGAGGACGCGGACGTCTTCTGCGCCATGTACTTCGTCCAGCCGAAGTAGCCGCCGATGCCGACGATCGCGACCACCGCGGTACCGACGGCGATCATGCCCAACCGTCCCTCGCGCGGAAGCCCCGCCTTCTGGCGGTCGCGCGCGCTCGTCGTCATCGCGCCCGTAGCCGACTGTCTCGACACCTCCGGCATCCCCGTGTCCAGCGCGAGCTTCGCTTTCGCTACGGGTGCCGGCGTTGGCGTGGAGATCGGCGTCGGAACCGAGCGGCGCTCGACGGACCCGGGCGGCTTGGGCCGCGGATACATCTCGACGAGCACGCGATCGACGTGGGGCACGAGCGCGTCGTAGATCGGGGCCATCTCTTGCGGCCGCAGCTTCAGATCGCGCTGCATCATCGAATGGATCAACGTGGCGAGCCATTCGGGCACGTCCGGGTTCAGCTCTCGGATCGGTCGAATCGGCTCCTCACCGATGATCGCTCGGTGGATGTCCTCGAGCGTATTGCGCATCATCGGCGCATCGCCCGTGAGGATTTCGTAGAACACCATCCCGAGCGCCCAGATGTCGACGCGGTGGTCGACATTGCCGAACACCTGCTCGGGGGCCATGTAGAGCGGCGTCCCCGCTGCCGACTGCGTCAACCGTCGGCCATCGTTCTGCCCGTTCGCCGCGGCGTCCTTCACGATGCCGAGATCCAACAGGAACGTGCGATCGCCTTCGGAGACGAAGACGTTGTCGGGCTTGATGTCGCGATGAACGAAGTTCTGCTCGTGCAATGCCCCGAGCGCAGACACGATCGGGAACAGGAGCTTGCAAGCGCGCTCGACCGATAGGTGCTTGATCTGCCGTTCCTGGAGCTCCAGATGGTGCTGCAGCATCTCGCCGAGGGATTTGCCCTTCAGCAGATCCATCACGATGAGCACCTGCCCGCGGCGCTCGACGACGTCGTGAACGGGGACGATCGCCGGATGGTCGAACGTGCACGCGGCGCGGGCTTCCTGAATGAAGCGAGCGCGCGTCTCGGGATCTTGGTCCGCCAGCATGACCTTGATCGCGCAGCGCTTGAGCGTGGTCGTGTGCTCGACCTCGAACACGGCGCCCATACCGCCCCGGCCCAGAACGCCGAGGACGCGGTATTTGCCCAAGATCACTTTGCTGGCGTCGAGACCGGGAGGCGACATCGAGAGGGGTCCGAGTCTACCAGGGTTCGACCTGGCGTCGTACAACGCGGCGGCTCGTCCTCACGGAGCGCCCGCGCGCTGCCTGTGCGCTATGAACCAAAGGACAGCGGCACCGAGCAGCAGGGTCACAAGCAGGCCAAGCGCTGCAGCCCACCACTGTGTGCGCGTCGGCCCCTGTTGCGCCGGCTGTTCGCTCGTCGGCTGAGGCGCCGCCCGCCGCGGCGCTACCCGCGTCGGCATGCGGCGCGGATCAGCCTTCGCGACGTCGACCTTCAGCCCTTCGGCATCTCGCCCTTTGCGAGCGACGCCAAGCTTGACCGAAGCGTCAGGCTTCGCCTCCACCACAGGAGAACCGCCCAGCACCTGCGTCCCACGCGCCGTTCGAGCGTTCACGACCTGCGTACCGCGCGCGGTCACCGCGGGTGCGCTCGGCTTGCTGCCGCCGTAAGCCTGGTCGTCCTTCGACATCGGCGCGGATTGTCGCCGATTGCGTCGCGTGCGCTCCAAGGAATCGTCAGGGTGCGTCCTCGACATCGCACGTGGATTCGCGTGGACCATTCATGTCAACGTTCGCGAATCGATGGACGTTCGTCAGGCGCTCCCAACGTTTGTGCCCCTCGATTCCGCGTTGACCGTTCCGAGCTTGGTTCAGATCGATGGTCCTGCGCATTCACGCATGATGCGCATCCCGCTCGTCACAAGGCGCGAGGGTCTCGTGATGAGCGGCGCGCGCGGCTATCTGAGACTCGGCACCGACGATCCCGATGTGCGGTTGCAAGGCGTCGGCATGTTGATGCTCGCCGAGACGCTCGAGGATGAGTGGGCCTGCGTCGTTTGCACCGAGAAACCTGCGCCCGCGAGCGGTCCAATCAAGCCGTACGCCATGTTCACGGTCGGCCCCTATACCTTCATGCTCGTTCCTCCAACGGCCGACGGCGTCGGCATCCCGCCCGACTACGACGCAATGACCTCGCCGAAGGACAGCGCATCCACGGTTCCGCGCCTTCTGGTGCGGTCCGGATACCAGCGAGCGATCGGCCGCACCTTCGCGCTGCACCGTCACGTCGCGACCGTCGGCGGGGCACTCTCAAACGACGTCCCGCTCTTCCGGCTCCCCGTCCCCTTCGTCGCGCGACTCACGCGTAGCGCCGGCGAGCTCAGCTACTTCGTCGAGGTCGTGTCGCCGATCTCACCCGGACCGCGCGTGCGCGTATCGGGTCCGCACGGTGAGCGGAATGTGCTCATGCCGCTGCACACGTTGCACATCAATGATTGGGAGCTGGCTCTTTTGCCGCCGACGGGGCGACCTACGTAATAGGCGAAATCGGAGGCGCGCCGATCGCTGAGACGTGATCGTCGCGCGTTGACCACCTCTCCCCCTTTGATGAAGCGGACGCGGGATCGCTGGTCTCGCCCGAAGGGCGACCGTCAGGTGCAGCGCCTTGTTAGCCAGGCGAAGCCCGCGTGCTGGTTGGCCTCGAGATGCGCCATGAAGGTCTCCAGCGTCTGGGCGCGGGTTGGGAGATCGAACATTTCGCCAAGTGCATTCACCCGCGCCCGCATCGCTCGGTCGTCCGTGATGAGTAGCTCCGAGTGGGCTGCGGCCGCGGCGATCGTGGCGTCGACCAGGTCATTGGCGGATGGCTTTCCGAGTACCTCCGTATGGGCGCCGTGCGACATTCCACGAAAGGCTGCGCTGATAAAGTGAAACTCACTGTAGCCGATGAGCGTCGTAGCGGCGGGGTAGCCACTCGGGCAGGTCCGGATCGCTTCCGCGTGCTGGGCGTCAACGGCGACCAATCGCAGGAAGTGCCCGTCAGGCTTGAAGAGGCGAGCGCAGAAGTCCGCCATGTACTCGTCGAGCTCGGCGGGGGTAGGCCTGGTCGGAATGCGCTGGGCGATCGCAGCCTTTAGTTTCGCGAGCATTGCAGCCGCATTGTCCTTCCGGAGACCCTCGCGAAGCCGTCGAGCTACTGGCGGATGTGTTTTGGAGAATCCTTCGGAAGCGTAGTGGTCGAGAATCTCGTCCTGTTCTCTTTGCGCGAGAACCGGCGCCCGAACTAGGGCGCCAGCGTGCTCAAGTTCCCGAACCACTTCCGTTCCGCCAGGCGAGATCGCGAAGCTCTCCTTCAGAGCAGTTGCAAGCTTCGAGAGGGCCCGCACCCGACCTTCAACCACTGAGATATTGACCTGCGAGGATCGCTCGGCGAGAGCTTCAAGAGGCACGAGGACGCGACCGCTGGGAAAGGCACGCAGGAATAAGGCCGCGAATCGATGGGGAGCCCGTTGCTCCAGCAGATTGGACAGGGCGCTAGTATCGAAGAGTACGTCCACGGGGCGCTCCGATGCAGGTTGCCGAGTAGACGGCGGGCGGGGCCCCGCCTGACCGAGTTTGCTCTGGCTGAACGTACTGCTGTTCAGCAGCGAGCGCCAGAGGGAGCCCGAACGGCGACCGTCGGCGACCGTCTGCTGCAACACCCTGTTGGACAGCATCCGGCATGCGCCAGGCTACTTACGCACGCGCAATGGCCATCACGCGATTTAAAGGCGCCCGCTTCGAGTCGAAGGCCGGGTCGGCCCATGGGCGTTCCGCCCCACGCGGCAGGTGAAAGAAGGGGGGCTGTCCGCAGGTCGAGAAAGCGGAGTCCTTCGATGAAGCGACACTCAGCTACGGGCAGGCCGCGCGCGCGAAGACGATATTGGTTGTAGTGTCTCTTGTGCATGTACGCGGTGGCAGAATCGGGCGTGTGCGCAGCCGCGGGAGTAACCGAGACGTCGTGGGTGATGCAGGATTCGAGTGGATAGCCGCCAGGATAGCTCGCGTGCGCGAGATTCGGCGGAAAGGCGGTCTGAGAGGACGCTGGCCCATAGAGATTCGGAGCGAAGGTCGCTGCGGCCGCGGAGTGCGAAGTGTGGATTTGATAAGTCGAAAGAGCAGCGACGAAGAAGTATACCGAACCGCGGCTGGAAGGCGCTTCCCGCTCAAGCCGGCTGAGGACCCGACGGTCGACTCGAGTTACGTAGATAATTGAACCGTCCGGTGGATAGTTGACTCGTCGACGGCAGATTCCGGTCAGCAGCGGGCGCGCGGATTCGATCGGGCGAAGTTGATCGAGAAACGGATCGGTGCATTGCGAGCGGTCGACGAGCGGGTGCGGCACAAATTGCGGATGCCCAGCCGCATACTCGTACCAGTCTGCGCGGGTGACCCAGCTTTCGAAGGTAGTAATGAGTCGATACGTCAAGGCTTCTGTCTGCCAACGCATCGGCGCTCAGCGGCGACCGCAAGAGCGAGTCCGAAGGGCGAGCGATTGTGGTTGGACGACCGCAAGACGAGGTTAGGCAGTCCCCTGCCTGACGGACGCCTTGTGGGCGATGAGCAGGTGCTCCGCGTTCCGAGTCCACAACGACCCGAGCGCGCGGCAGAGAACGTCCCTGAGTGTCAGCATTCGCTTCTCCGTCGTAGCGTAGTCAGCACAAAACAGGCTGAACACGACGTAGTCGAGATCGGCAATATCATTCGTTAGCACGGCATCGGAAGTCGTCGCGTCGAGGCCACCGCGCGCAATCCATTGAAGTGCAAGAGCCACGAGACCGAGACAATGGGCCCCTGTGAAGCTGGGAAAGTACGCAAGTGCGTTGGCCCTGCCATCTTGGTAACCGGCATTAACAAGCATCAGCTTGATCGTTTTCAACATGTTGTCGTCTGACAACAACCGACGCGCAAGGTCTGACTCGAAACCGCCGGGCTGCCGCAGCGCGCGCACCTCATCGGGCTTGAGCTCTTGGAGCCATGCCTCTCGAACGTTGACGACAAGTTGCTTGTTTCGGGGACCGTCGAAGTGTTGTGTGGAGGCGAGGTGCCGGCCCGACTGAATGCGGGTGGAGTATTCATTGAATGCGCGCGCGGGTGACGCCTTGACCTTCAGCAAGAAATCTCGAAAGGCGTCGGTCGCAAGCGAGTCGACCAAGTCGCCGAGTTCGCCGGACGCCATTTCTTGGCGGAAGACGTGGCCGACCGACCACGCAACATCGACGGAGGTTGGGTCTTGTGCCAGCAGTTTTAGGCTGCGCTCAGCAACGTATTGCCAGGATGTACCCTTGAACAATTCGGCGAGTGCGACGTCTGGGATGAGGAACGGACCCTTGCTGGGTTGGAGAAGAGTGGTGTCTCGCAACTTGTTTTGATCGACGACCGTATGCTGCCATCGCTGCCGACCTGGTAGCGAGCCGAGAAACGCTTCGTCGGCCACGGCTTCGGCCCAGTCTGAGAGCGGGTCGCCCGCCGCGCGTCCACTCTTATTCTTCCAGTAAAAGTATGCTCGAGTGCGGGTACGTTCGTCCATGGGGGAAGCACCAAAGGTCTGCCTAACGTATCGGTGTTCAGCAGCGAGCGCCAGAGTGAGCGAAGCGAGCGACGGCGATCGTCTGCTGCAACACCTTGTTGGGCAGCCCCCGCGGGACGCCCCGGGTTGCCGGCATCCCAATATGTCGTTCTCGCTATTCGAAACTCGGCCGCCACCTTTGGGCCGCGTTGTCTCGGTCGGTGTTAGATGTCGCCCCCCGCGATGGCGTCGAGCAAGCCTTCGCCCGTGCGTGCAGATTCGAATCGATCAACCCCCTTTGCCCATTCGTCGAGCGCTGACGCGTTCTCGAGCGCCAGCGAAAGCGCCTGTTGGAGTTCATAGGAACCAACCGGGAAGCCTGCCGCTTTGAGGGCTTCCTCTAGCGCGGCTTGAATCAGTGAGGCTTCTGCTCGAACGCGGAGATCCACTTCCCCCTCAATGTCCTCGCCTGTTTCGAAAGCCTCTCGACACGAATCCACCTCAAACGAGTGCTCCCGACGGCAAGCCAATGGGCGGACATCGTGGGCCGAGCATTCGCCTTCGATGAGTAGCGAACATGGCTGAGTCGGATAGGTAAGGGGAGTCGTGCCGCGGGCTCCGTTTGCTGCCACCCGGGCCCGATTGCGAAGCTCGTCGATCTGTTCGGAGGAAAGTCGTTTTCGAAGAGCGACGACAAGTCGTGCAATTTCCGCAATTGAGACATCGACACGCACGTGGCAACAGTAGGAGCACCCGCGCGCGCACGCCGGCGGCCGCATGATTCCGCGAACAACTTCATCGACCTGCCCGCCCACCCGCGCCGCTGCATTGGCAGCACCAGCGGGGGTGCGATTGCCCTGCAACGCGGCTCGGGCGTGCTGTCGCGCGAGCTTCCAGGTGGGCGTTTGGCGGAGCTGCGAAAGCATCGGGAGGTGTTTTTGATTCAAGGTACTCGCGCTCTCTGTCTGCCCAACTCGATTTATCACGATCCATCTAGCCGGTGAAGACAACCTTCAAGGAACCGGTTTCCCAGTCATTCCGCCATTCCGGTCGTCGCCACCGGCCCTTCATCCGAGGTCCGCAGAACTCCAGAACGGTAGACCAGTCTAACGCGACAACCAGGGCAACGGCCCAAGACCGCCTCCCGGCCCAACCCGGCACAGCTCGGCTTCTGATCATTCGCGCCGAGGACCTCGCGTGCGGGGTTCATACGGGCCTTGCCGCGGCCAGCCGGGTCCGCAAGCGCGTCGAGCGGACTGCGGACAGCCTCACCATCGAAGATGGTGACTTACGAATCTCATCGAGAGACTAGCTAGGAGCGTCGTGCGGGTGCTCGACCGGAGTGTTCGATGCCATTTTGTCCCACGGTCCCTTCTGCAAGCCAAGTGCACGGCAAGCCGCGTTCGACCGCCCTACAGGAGGCCTCGCGGACGACCACCGAGGAGCGCAGTCACGACGCACGTCGCTGTCTCCCGAACGCTTCCGGAAGAGGCGGGGACACGGACCCGAGATCCTCGGTGAAGCCGTGAGGGCAAGCTCGCCCGCTCGAGCCTTTCAAACCTCACGGCGTTTTCGCGCGCAGCCGGACGCCGCGCGTTGACCAACCCTCCCCCCTTTGATGGAGTGCGAACGTCGATCGCGAGACCTGCCATCGACGAGGGGGCAACGTTGAAGACCGTCCCGAACCTTCATCCGTCGCTGTTGGCGCATGCACACGAAATGAGCACGCGCCCTCCGGAGTCCTCCGCCGAGGAGGACGCGGATCTCGAGGTCACGCTCGAATGGGGTGATTTCGTCGCGACCCGGGCAGCCGCTCGCATCGAGGCGTTGCTTCCGAGCTTCCTGATCCATGAATTGGTCGAAGAGCTCAGCGACATGATCTCGATCGGACCGGCGCTCAGCTCGCTCTTCGAGTCCTGCATTCAGGGGAAAGCGCCGGCAGAGACGATTCTGCCCACGAATGGCGAAGAGCATTTCTTCGACGAGCAGGCGCAGCCCTTTCACGTGCTCGCGATGAAGGTCGGCGCACAGCTGTCCCTCAACGAGTTCACGCTCACGCCGGAGCTGCCCAATCGCGATGTCCCGGCGGAGGACGAGCTCTCACGATGGACCTTTGGGCTGATCGCGGCGTTCTTGACCGGGGCGCTTGCGACGGAGGAGCGACTCGCGGGTCCCGATCGCGAGCAATGCGCCGAGGCCTGCGCGGCAGGGCGGCGCTTGCTTGATAGTTTCCTCGAGTGTGCCTCGGATCATCGAGCGACGACCGCCTCCGTATCGCTGCAGCTTCACGTGCTCCCCCGCGACGAACAGATGGGCGTGCTATCACTCGAAGATCGCTTGACCCATTGGAACGCCATGATGGCCTTCGGGGCGCACATCGCTGCAGCGCTCGACGGCCCTCCCCTCTTCGAATCGAAGCCGGCAGAGGCGGAGCTCGGATGACCCGCCCCACGGATTTGCACTCGCGTACGAAGCGGCTCATCAAGGACGACCGTCTCGTGCCGCCGGACACGGTTATCTGGTTCGATCGCTGCGCGAAGTGGGCCGATGGTTTCACGCTTCGTGGCGTGTCCAGCATCAATGGCCTCTTTCATGACTCGATCACGGAGCCATTGTTGCACTTGGTCCCCGGCGAGCTTCTGAGCAACCTATCGTTGCTGCGGCTAGTCGAGGGTGTGACACGATCGAAGCCGGGGCCAGCCGAGGTCACGGTGGTCGTGACCGAGCGCACGGTCTGGCACGACACGCCGCGAGAGGTGCACCGCACCGCCATGCGGGTGACCGGCGAGCTCTCGTTCCGCGACTTCATGAGCGCGAACGAGGCTGCACCGAAGACCGAGACGCCGGTGGTACGCCTCGCGCATACGGTTTTCGGCGGGGTCGCGGCGTACGCGCTCGGGGCTCTCGGCGGCACCGCCAGAGTCGGCGGAATCGATCACGAACGAGCGAACGAGGAGAGCGACGGAGCGCGCGCGCTGATCGAGGATTACTTCACGCGAACCGATGACGCCGTTCGAGACTCGGTGAGTCGTGTTTCGCTTCGGGTGCACCTACTCCCGCGCAACGGAGACGGCAGGACGCTCGAGTCCAAGGACAGCAAAGCCCATCACGAAGTCTGCATCGGACTTGCTCGCCACCTGATCTTGCGGGTGGGCTCGCCGAATCCATTGGGCGTCGCGCATTGAGAGCGGCGGCTCGGACAATCCAGCTCCACTGCGCATGCGCGACGTCCGGATGAGCTCTTCCGACGAGCTGACCGTCGCATCGAAGACGACTTCGAGATCCGCTGCCGCGGCGGCAAGTGTCAGCTCTGAACTCGTCGCCTACTCTTCCGATTCGAGGTCGCGAATGCTCGCACGCGCCTGGTTGCTGATGGCGGAGCCGTCATTCTTGTCAAAACGCTGGAGGAAGGCGCGTGCGCGCGCCTTTTGAGGTCCGGTACGCGCAATATGGCCAATGCCGAACAGGGCCGAGCGCCTCGCGTCTGGGTGAGACGATGGGCTCGACACAATGGTCTCGAGGAGCTCAAGCACGGCGCCGCACTGCTCGGGCGACCCCGGAGGAGCATCAGGAATCGCCGAAGACGTGGGAATCGGCACCGGGGAGGTACGCGCGGGGTCTCGCCAACAGAGGCTGATTATGTTCGGCACCAGCTCGGATTCATACCGGCCAGCTGATGAGACGCGGGATTGGTATTCCGTCAGTCGCAGTTGCACCTCTGCCGGTGACAATGGGAACGTCGAGGACGACGACGTCGCCGACGCTGAGGGCCCGGACACGGAATCGGAGGATGGATTGGTCGAAGCGGCGTTCGACGGTATGGACGACGAGGCTGAAGAAGCTTGCGTCGAATGAGGATCGTTCGCACAGCCAAAAGCCAATGCGAGTGCGACGAGCCCAGAGATTTGCGCGGTAGTGTTCAAATTCAGCCTTTGGTTGCCCGAACGTACAGTAGCGCCCGCGGCTTCTCCACACCCGCCGTCCTCTGTCGCGGTGATGGATCTCGCCTTGTTTCCTCCGCTTCGGTCGGCCGTGATTTCTGCGAAGGGACCGCGGAGCTCAAAGGTGGAGACCGCGGCGGAAGCAGAGGCGAAACCCAAGGCGAAGCGGGCGCGCACCAGCCGCGTCGGGGTCACGGACGTACAGTGAGCCGAAATCCGCGAAAAGAGCGCTCCGGGCGGTCGATCGGCGTCCTTGCCGACCGCCGGGACCGCCCCGAGCGGCGGTTTCAGTCACCCGCAAGCTGCCGCGGCCGCTCGAGCCGCTCGTTTCGGTCGCGGCCGAGTTGCTGACGGCGCGCAGGGCGGCGGTTTCGGTCGGCGACAAGGCGCCGGGGCCGCGAGCAGCGGCGAATCCGGCCTTCCACAAGCTCCCGCGACCGCAGGCCGGGGCGATTTCAGCTGGCTTCAAGCTGCCGCGACCGTGCCGAGCGGCGATCGTCGAAGGTCGGGGTACCGCCGCGAGCGTGCCGGGCGGCGGTTTCCCGAGACGAGCCTGCGCCGTGAACGCGGCCGGCGGCGATTTCGCAGATCGGCCCCTCGCCGCGACCGTACCCAGCGGCGATTTCGAACCATGACCACCCGCCGCGAGCGCACGCAGGGGCGGACTCGGTCGGCAGCAGCCGTCCCGGACCGCGCCGTGCGGTGAAGCCCGAGAAATCCTAGCTCGGGCGCCTCCCCGTTTTTGACGGCCGCCTACAATTTCGCGCGACCGCTCAAAATGCGTGTCCGCTCGTCGCCGCTCGTGCCGACTTTATGGGTTCGGGCATCGATATGCCGATAGCGCTGGCGGGCGGAACATTACTCCGTATTACCACCTCGCGGCGCTCAGCATTGGGCAGCTTCGCGCGTCGTGGTCGTCCCGAGGGGAATCCGATCCATCGCTGACTGTTCAGGGATGGAAGCCGCGGCAACCGACCACTAAATAAATCCAAGTCGCTACCGGGGACGATTTGGTGTCTACGCTTCAGCCCGGGCGGTGACTCAAGTCTCGTGAGTCGCGGTTGGATGGGGGGGGCACCGGGGAATTCATCCCTCGGCGGCGACGTCTTCCGCACGCGACAGGAGGTAAACATGTCTCAGAGCAATCTTCCGAATGATGGAGGCGGCACCCTCGTCAGGGCACCGGCGCTCCCGACCGACCAAGCTGACAAACCTTTCAGCTTCGATCCTCAGATCGGCGAAGGCGCATTCTCCAAGCGGGCGCCTTCCCTGCGCGCGATGGATCCGGGGGCTGTCACGACCCCGAACTGCGACGCTTCTCGCGCAGCGCTGACTGCGCTCCAGTTCGTCAAAGCAGCACAGAATGTGCCGAGCCGTTCACAAGCGTTCGCCGGCCTCGGGGCCTACCTGGGCGACAACACGCTCGAGATGCTGCGTGAGCAGGCATGGACGCTCTGGTATCTCGACTCGCGCGTGCGAAGCATCCAGGCGACGAAGTCCGACGCGAAGGTCGATCTCCGCCTCGCCGAGGAGGGGACGAAGGCCCGAGCGCGCGTGCTCAGGATGCTCACGTATCACCTCGGTGAAAATCCGCGGATGGAGGCGGAGCTCAAGGATATCGCGCTCGGGACGGGCTGGGTCGATCTCGCGAGCGATCTGGCGCGGCTCGCAGGCCACATCAGCGTCCACAAAGAGAAGCTCGCCGCCGCCGATCCGATGAACTTCCGCCCGGACGACGAGGTACGGCTCCGCGGAATCGCGAACGAGATCGTCGCGCAGCTCAACGAGGATCGCGGCAACGAGACGGCCGATCTGCGCAATCGTGCGTGGACGCAGCTCGTCGCCACGTACGCTCATCTCAAGTCCGCCGCGGACTTCATCTTCCACAAGAGCCCGAGCGAGGCGGCGCTCTTCCCGGGTCTCCGCCAGGCGGTCATGGCGTCCAACGCGCGCCGCAGCACGGAGGAGGAGACGGCCGCGGATCCGACTGCACCGGTGTCGGCGGATCCCGCCGCTCCGGCCCCCGTCGAGCAGCCCGCGACTGCGCCCGTAGCGGGCATTCCGGGGCTCCCTGGTGGTAGCCCGCTCATCGGGTAAGCGACAACGGCGCGCCCAGGAGGATCGAGATCATGAATGCTCCTTCCGAGGAAGGCTTCTTCCTGGGCGCGACGTCCGCGCTCAATCAATCCGCACTGCGCCGCCACGAATTGCCGGCCCATCACCTGACCACGCACGCCGTCATTCTCGGGATGACTGGTAGTGGCAAATCAGGGCTCGTGACCGTGCTTGTGGAGGAGGCAGTGCGGTCGTCCGTGCCTGTCGTCGTCATCGACGTCAAAGGGGATCTCACGAATCTCCTCCTCGCGTTCCCCGACTTCAACGCCGCGTCGCTCGTGCCGTGGGTTGAGCCGGGCCCGAAGGCCAAAGGTCCCAACGCGCGCGAAGAGCTCGCGATGAAGCTCGCCGAGGAGCGCCGCGTGGGGTTGAGCGCGTGGGGCATTCGCGAGGCCGAGCTCGCGGCCTATCGTGCGTCCTCACATGTCCGCGTGCTCACGCCGGGCGCCGACGCGGGCGAGTGCTTGCACGTGCTCTCCTCGCTCGAGCGCCGCTCGTCGCGCTGGGACAATGACGTCGAAGGCGCGCGCAGCGCATTGTCGGCGGCGATCTCGCTTGTCTTGCGATTGCTCGGGCGCGACGCCGACCCCGCGCGCAGCCGCGAGCACGTATTCCTGTCGGTCCTCGCCGAGCGTCGACTGATGCGCGGTGAGTCCGCGGAGATCGGCGCGCTCCTACCCGAGATCGTCGAGCCCCCCATCGACTCGATCGGCGCGCTCTCGGTCGACGACTTCATCGCCAAGCGCGCGCGCCGCGAGCTCGCGGCGGCGCTGAATGCGCTGCTCGCTTCGCCGTCGTTCGCGAGCTGGCGCCAGGGCGCGACGCTCGACGTCGCCGAGTGGATGGCGCCAATCCTCACGACCCCCGAGCACCCAGCGAAGACGCCGGTCACGATCGTCAGCGTCGCGCACCTCGACGACGACGAGCGCGAGCTCGTCCTCGGCGTCGTCCTAGAGGAGATCCTGACCTGGGTGCGGGGCTTGCCCGGGTCGCAGCAGCTCCGCGGGCTCATCGTGTTCGATGAGGTGTACGGCTTCCTGCCGCCGCATCCGGCGTCACCGCCCACCAAGCGCCCGCTCGTCGCGTTGATGAAGCAGGCGCGAGCGTTCGGCGTCGGTGTCGTCATCGCGACGCAGAACCCGATGGATCTCGATTACCGCTCGCTATCCAACGCGGGGTTGTGGTGCCTGGGCAGGCTGCAGACGGATGCGGATCGTGCGCGGGTCCTTGATGGACTGGTCGGGAACGCGGGGGAAGAGGCTGCGCAGCTCGCGGGATTGCTGAAGAGGCTCGCGCCGAGGTGGTTCTTGATGAGGGATGTTCGGTCGAAGTCGGGGACCGTTTTTCTCCAGCCGCGGTGGGCTATGTCGTTCATGCGGGGGCCCATGACGCGGGCGGAGATCAAGCGGGCACGCGGGATGAGCTAGCTCTTCCACGCGGCGCGGATGGAAGGGGCGCGTGAACCGCAGGCGCATGGTTTGCGCGGATCTGACCAAGGAAGCGGAGAGCCTCGCCGACGAACCGATCTCGGTCATGGCCGGATGGCGTCCGAGGGAGCCTGCGAGAAGGGCGGAAGGGCCGCGTGACTGCCGCCGGGTACTCGCGAGAAGTGTGCCGAGGTCTCTTGTGGGTGCTCGATTACGATTCAGTAGTCCCCAAAAGAACGCCTCGGTTGGCAACTCTCGTAGAGCAGGAGCTCGCGTTCCTACCGAGGCGGACGGGGCGATTTCGCAGGTCATCGGGTCCGCGATCCACGCGCGGCCGGAGTTGGCGCCGTCCGCGTGTGGGCTCACTCTCGTTTCTTTATCCGGCTGTCTCACGAATCCTGCGAACCTGAGATGACGCGAGAGCGCGCCCTGGAACGTCTTGAAATGATTAAGTGCAAGCTACGGCACGATCTTTCACGGGTTAGGCTCTTCGTGCTAAATCTAGTTGCGCAGTTGAGCGTCATCTCAGTCAGGCTCGATGGCCGTGGTACGTCCCTACCGCAATGTATGGTGTTCCGTGAGCGATATCGACGAATTTCGCAAGCTAGTTCGAACTGCCGCGGCTGATCCCGTTCTCGTGAGCCGACGTTTTGAACTGGCCCGCTTGGCTGCAAGAACGCTCGAGGAACTAGGCGTGGAGCTCGACGTCGCCGGCCGTCTGCTCGGGACAGATCGCCTGAAAGGTCTTTCGCCCACCGGGAACGGGAGCGATGAGACAGTTGCTGTGGCCCTCTTGCTTCGCGTCGCCTCGGAGCTGATAGGCGGCTGCGCTTCGTTGTTCGCAGAACGACGACATTACGCCGCGGCCGCCCTCCTCAGGCAATTGACAGAGGTCGAGTACTTGGCTTGGGCATTCGAAACGCGCGATCGCGACGCAGAGCGGTGGCTTCGCAGCACACACGAAGAGCGCGAGGAATTCTTCAGGCCTGCACGGCTACGCCGGGCATCCAATGGTCGCTTCCGGAATCAGGACTATCGCTACCATTGCGAGCTGGGCGGACACCCCGTTCCGCGTGCGGAGCTCCTGTTCGGCGCGGCCGCGAACGAAACAGCCCAGTTGCTTCTGTCAGACGCGCTCGGACACATCGGCCACATCTGGAACCACCTTTCAGCCTGGGCGATCAGCCACGGCCATGGCGATTCCATCGACCGGCACACTGGGAACCTGCCAGTTCTTCACAGATCGCTATTCGCGGACGACCCGCTGGCCAGGCTCCCCCCGCCTTCGTAGACCTCATCTCGGGTGTCACCGCGACCGCAGGTATCGGCGACTTTGCGGGTGCTACCAAACGGGGCGTCGCACCTGACCGACCCCGTCTGTCGGTTGCGGCGCACCCTCGCGCTGGCGCTCGCGCGTGAACGTCGATACGTTGACGAGGCCGATCCAACCCACGAGTTCACGGGCGACAGGTCGGCTCCCAATAAGGTCGCGCGCGTGGCTCGCGCTCCATCAGTGATGCCCCGAGGAAGGCAACGATGACAGACCAGAATCGGCTCACCGTTACTCTCTCCGAAAACGCGACACGGATTGTTCGTGACTCTGTGCAGCCGCTCTCGCGGTCGCCGGAGGAACTCGTCGAGTCTGCGCTCATGCGAGGGTTGAGTGCGCTTTCTCGCATATGGCGTCAGAATCGTAAAAATGGTGAAGTCCTACAAGCAGCCCCCGCTCCCCAACGATCCGAAATTGAGCGTTCTGCCGTTTGGCACCGCTTCAGAGCCTCGCTCAGAGAAGAGCCTTCGACCGGTGACGCACACACTTCACGCGCCAAGAAATTGCGGCATTGGTTGTGCGCCGACCCCGCGGCGCGTGCGGCGCTGTCCGATATTGAGTCGGGAAGTCTGTCATCGCAGGCCGAGTTGCAGACTCGCTTCGCTGACCCTGCCATCGATCTCGCCACCGTTCTGCATGCGATGGCAACCAAATCGTGCGCGGTGAGCTTTTCGTTCGACGTTATCTGCAGCGCCGGCTTGATACGCGACACGAGCTTCGATCCGTGCGGCGGCGCCAAGGAAGTCGTCTTGCGTGGGCGCATCGTTGGAAACGACGGCCATCGCCGTCTGACAACCGTAGAGATAGTTGTGACTATCGAAGATCAAAGCCGATGGGCGTCGCGCGAGCCTCATCTTCAATGGCACGAAGGGAGCACCTACGACCTACCCGAGTTCACGAAGGCTCGACTGATACTTGACCACGTGCTTGCTACACTTCGCGCAGCTGGCGCGCCAACGGACTACGACGATCTAGTATCCGACTCGTTGCCGTCAGAAGTTGCCGTAAGCATTCTGCGGGAATTCTTCGACGGTACCACTACAACGATGAGCGTGATGGGTCACCCTAAGCCAGGCTCAGCTCGCGCAGAGGGCGTCGATGATGCGCTCGCACCGATCGAACTGGAGAGCGATACCTTTGCGAAAGCCTGGGCGCTACGCGACGAACTCGCCGCATACAGCAACGGCGACGTGGTTCAACTTGCCGCGGAGTACCAGCGATTGTTCCTCAATATCGAGGCCGATCTGACTGACACCCAAGGTTCTGGCGCCACCTTCAGGGTGCGCACCGGCGAGGGTGAGGCGGCACCAATACTCGAGAGCATGCTTCAAAAGATCTCGAAGGCGCATCCCGAACTATTCGAGGCCGGGTTTACGCCCAAGCTGGTACGGGAGGAGCTCAACAAGCTCCGGGACAAGGTATCGCATCTCCAAAGACGAAAATTCAACAACACGCCGCTGCCAACACCCTATGGTATCGAGGTTTACAATATTGAATTCCGCAAGCGATTAACGCGATCGGTTCCGATCGTGCGCGAACTCGCCAAATTGCTCCTTTCTCGCCAGCTATCGTTTGTTAGATATCCGAAGGAGCGCAAGTCCGTGCCGATTTCCACAATGATTCGCGTTTGCGGGCTCACGGAATACGCAAGGGGGACAACGGCGCGCAACTTGGTGTCTCGCACGTTGCGAAAAATTGCCAACTCCGGCTCCTCTGACGTGGCATGGTCAACATTTGTGGTGTCACACCTGCAATCTGAGGAGCATTTCAGCGCCGCCGTGGCGGCAGCGATGACGTGCGCTGATCTCCCTGAAGTCTTTGACGGGCTAGTAGCCGCCGCTGGGCGATCCGAGCCCTGGGCCGAGCATGCACGTAATGTTATCGCCAGTGCCGCGGATAAGGGCGATGGGGTGGTCAGCCGCCTTCAAGAGAGGCTGGGCAAAGCGGGATGCGAGATTCCAGCCGATGTCCGCCCTGGGGAGCCGTCGAAAACCTAGCTCGCTGCGGGGGTTACGGGCGGTGCTGGTCAACGGCGCGTTGGTGCAGACCGTCGCACCGGTCGCCAACTCGCTCGACTCGCTGACTCCGTCTTGCACCCGCTGCTGAACGCCTCTACGCTGCGCATACGCGCAAGAGGGGGGCCATGGATTCCACCGAAATCACTCGGATTCGAGACCAGTTTCAGGGCGGCCTTTGGCCTCAGTTCCTCGAGCGTGTGGAGATCAAGGGCCTCCGCGGTTGGAAGGGCCAGTCCGTCGACTTCAAGTTTCCGGTTGTCGCAGTAGTCGGCGAGAACGGCTCCGGCAAGAGCACCGTACTCAAGGTCGCCGCAAGTGCGTACGATCCCAAAGCGAAGGAGAAGGCGTACTACCCGTCCGCGTTCTTTCTGGAGACGCACTGGGACAAGATCCAGGGTGTCGACCTCGGCTTCCAGATTCGCACCGGAGATCAGACTCACCGATTCAACATCCGCAAACCGTCGGAGCGTTGGAGCTTCCCGGAGAAGCGCTACGGGCGCAGCGTGTTTTGGTTCGACGTAGCGCGTACGCTGCCCTTGGACAACACTGCGGGATACGCGAAAGTGGCGCGCCTCGCCGCAGGTGAGATTGCGACAGAGGATCTTTCAGACACCTACCGGCAAAAGCTCTCTTATGTGCTGGGCCGTTCATACGCTAACGCTCGGTTCGCGAAGCCCGATGTAAATGAAAAGCGAGCTGTCGGTCTGCTAAAGCGTGAATTTGGCGAAATTTCGCAGTTCCATCAAGGAGCCGGCGAGGACACAACTCTTGATCTGCTACAGGCTCTCCAAGCAGTTCCGAGCAACTCCGTTGTAATCATCGACGAAGTGGAAGCATCGCTGCATCCCAGAGCGCAACGTCGACTGGTTAAGTTTCTCCTGGAGTTCTGCAGGCTGAAGCGAACCCAAGTAATTGTGTCGACGCACAGCCCCTACGTGCTCGAGGAGCTGCCGCCAGAAGCTCGCGTGCTACTGATTCCGACGCCCGACGGTCCTGACGTTCTCTACGGAGTCAGCCCGGAGTTCGCGTTAACTCGTCTTGACGAGCTCGTTCATCCAGAAGCGTACGTGTACGTCGAGGACCGTACCGCGGAGGTCTGGCTGCGGGAGATCATTGCGCAACATGCGAACGGTGCATCGCTTCTCGCCAGGATCAGAATATCCCCGGTTGGCCCCGCGAACGTGGTGCGAATGATGGGCGAGCTCGCCCATGCTCGCAAGCTGCCGCACAAGGGTATCGCCGTTGTTGACGGCGATACCGACGCTACCCAAGGCTGTATCAAGCTACCGGGAGATCACGCCCCAGAAAAGGTCGTCTTTGGTGGGCTCAAGGAGCAGTCTTGGGCGAAGCTACACGAGCGCTTTGGTATCGGTGCGGGCGATCTCCACACCTATCTAGACGATGCACTACTCGCCTCAGATTTTCACCGCTGGTCCGTGTTGGTTGGTGACCGGATTCTAAAGAGCTCCGTGAGTGTGTGGGAAACAGTCGCCACGGAGTGGTGTCGCGTGTGTCTCACGTCGACGGACCGCGATCGGATCGTCGAGTCGCTCACAACTGTCCTGGGCACCGGTGCCGCACACATATAGTATCGCGCTCCAACCGCAGGCGGTCAGCGCCTCGCTGCGTGCCTATCGCCGAGGCGCTGATCACCTGTACTGTGCAGCCTCGTCAGTTGACGGACCCCGCTGTCGTCCTTCCGTTCGATGATCACTGACTTCCACCTTTCTGACCATCTGGCGGGGTTCGCGGAGGCGTCCACACGCCCCGGGGAGATGGCCCCAGTGATCTTTCGTGACTTCGTTAGCTCCGAGGACGGGGTCCCTTTTCTGACACGCATCGAGCAGATGCACGATGGGCTATTTTCGCGCATTCCGAATCTGCCTAACCCCTGCGGAATAGGTACACTGTTTGTCGTTGTCCGTGCCGATCTCTCAGCGACGGCTTACATCAATGAACCGCTCCGCGCGTTCGCGCGCGCCCGTGACAATGTCCAGGCCGGAGCGATGGTCATGCTTGACGATATTCTCGATGTTGATCGGCTAATGCTGCCTGGCCCAGCACACCCGCACGATGCGGTCGTGTCGTTGCTATCGCACGGGTGGCGGCGCTCGCTCTATTTCGATTTTTCGCCTCTGCATCTTCCGCCTACTGAGCGCACGTATGATCTCGAACGCCTTCTCGGGCTCCAGCAGGCTCAGCTCCTCTTTCAGCATCGCACACGGCTCTCCCTGGAGGGCTGGCAGCGGCTACTCTCCGAGGGTTGGTTTCCGTTCTCCTACCTGCGGGCCGCGAGCGTGCAGCGCATTATCGCCCATGCCGAGTCGGGATGGCCGGTGCAGGAACTTCTCGCCGATGGCAGCCTCGATACCGACCTCCGGGACGCCGCGACCAAGGGTTCAGCGCTCTTCAACCACTCCACGTTCCAGCCGCACCTGGAAGCGATCGAACGAGGGTTCGAGCGGTTCGCCTCGGGTGACTACATTAGTGCGACGTCCATACTCTACCCTCGAATAGAGGGAGTGCTGCGTTCACTCCGGTTGGGTGCGGGCGCAAACTCGTTCCGAGTACAGGAGCTCATCGGCGCCGCAACCCCGTCCGACGACGCCATTCACCTGATGCCGACGCGTTTTCGCGAGTTCCTGGACGCCTTTTGCTTTCGCCACTTCGCGCCAGGAGCTACGGCTTCCTACGTGTCGCGCCACACCGTCGCGCACGGAGTTGCCGATCCCGCCACGATGGATCGTAAGGCGGCAGCGATTGCCGTGCTGACGTTGCTGCAGATTGCGCTTTTTGCGCCCCGAACCCGCGAGAGGGCGGGCGCCTAACCTCGCGTCGCACATGCTGGTCGCTCGGCGCGTTTCGCGCTTTCCTCTGGCACCCGCAGGTGCGACGGCGATAAGTTCAGCAGACATGTGCGCTGTCTCGAATCTCGAACTCGCGCTACGCTTTGCCGTTTCCAGCCGGTGCCACTATGGGAGCCCCTCCGCACGAATTCTTCCAATTCATGGCCGAAACTCGCCGGAGGATGGCAAGCGACTACGCTCGCATTCGCCGGCGTGCGAGCGAAGATCCCGGCACCGCGGGCGACCAGGTTGAGGAGGTATGGGCCGAATTCCTCCGTCATTGGCTCCCGCCCGCCTACCAAGTCGTGACCAAAGGCCGACTGCTCGACGACGACGGCGAGACATCGCCGCAACTCGATGTGCTCGTTCTCCACCCGGCTTACCCACGCGCGATGCTAAATCAGAAGCTCTATTTTCGTGGCGGGGTCGTTGCCGCTTTCGAATGCAAGTTGACGCTCAAGACGGTTCACCTTCGAGATTTCTTTTCGCGCGCAGCGCGCATCAAACGCAGAACGCGCGACCGACGGGCGAATCTGCACGACGAACTCAATGAGCCGCCCATTCTGGGGCTTTTAGCGCTTGGACATTCCTGGCGCGACGTGACCGGCTCGGGCAAGTCCTTCATTGAGCGCGTCCGGGCGGTCGAAGACCAGTTCGCCGAGCATCCGCGCGAGCTTCCCGAGTTCCTCGTTCTTGTCGATGTCGAAACCTTGCAACTCGAAAAGGCTGTCGCACGCCAGAGCGACAAGTACCCAAAGGAGGGGTCGGACATCGGATATGAGCTGTTGCGGGCTTTCCCTGGCGGAGGAGTGGCCACCACGTACTGGGCCCACCGTGACCGCGACTGGGCGGAGAGTCCGGGCGGACAAGCTCTGGGCGAGCTCATCACTGGGCTTTTGGAGCGGATCGCGAGGGTGGACCCGTCGGTGCGCACGGTTGCTCGGTACTTCAGCCGGTTGGGCCCCAGATCCGCGCTCGGAGTACCCGGGTTTTGGCACCACTCCGTCCTGTCGCGCAAAGTCTGGTCCCATCTCAGACGCCACGGTTACGACGAAGAGGAATGGAGCGTATGGAATCGATTTCAACCGTAGGCACGACTGCCCCCCGATAAGCACTCAGGCATTCAGCTGCGCCGGCTCCGCTCGCGTGCCCTCAGGAGCCTCAAATCGCGAGGGGATACCGCAGTGTCGTAACTCTCCCGAATTCAATTACCCCCGTCACGTATGCAGGATAGCGGTTGCATCCACCCGATTCATTCGCCCCTCCGCCGCCGGCCCTTCGCCACCCTCAGCGCGAGGTTGCGCAGTCGAAGCTCCCGCGCACGGCTCGCGACGCGGCGTCTTAGACGAGACCAGACTCGATGCTTTCGACGCGCTCACTACCGACGGGCGCGTGTACACACAGAAATGCATAGTCCGCGGGCGACTCGCCGGTTGTCGGGTCGAAGTCCATGCGGCCGTAGCTGCCTTGGAGGTCGATCGACTTGCCACGGTCGAGCTCGCCGAGGGCTCGCAGGGTCGAGGTGGGCCCGACCTCGATGGGCGTGCCCGGCGCCCTCAGCCGTGTGATGGCCCGCGCGACATCGTTGCCTCGCGGCGCCTCCGTTTCGGCGGCGTGCGCGGCATATGTGCAGCGCGAGGTGCTCCGTCGCCTGCAGGCCGGGCAGAGAGCGCGCAAGGTCGCGCGCTTCGCCGGGGCGTAGAGTCCTCATCCGGCGGGACTATCGCAAGCAAGGCCGGCTAGTTGAGATAGCTCCCGCGCACGCCTACGTTGAGCGAACGCCATGCACCGTCACCTGTTCGCTCTCGGGATCAGTCTCGCCTTAGCCGGTTGCGCTCCCACGCCCGACCAACCCAGCCCGCCGCAAAGGGCGGTATCCTCCCCGGCCACGATGCCCACCGAACCCGCGCTCGATTCCGAACAGGTGTATCCGTACCTCGTTCCCGAGGCTTATCTCGAGCACCAGTCGTCGTCTGACTCACCGACACAGCCACTCGGCCACGGGATCAGCGTCGCGCTGGTCGCGGACTTCAACGGCGTCGTCCGCAATATCACCGTCCAAGACCTGGAGCCGCTCGCGCTTCCCTGGGAGGACGCGCGGTCGCGAGCGCTACGAAACCTCGAGAAACTGCTCGCGAACGGGACCATCTCGATGAAGCTGTTCGAGAAGGGACCCGCCGATCTGCCATTCATCGTCATCGGTGGCCATTGGGCCGCCGCGACCGCGATCCTGCTACCCAAACTCCGGTCAATCGCGGCCACTCACTTCGCGGGCGACAGCGTCTGTGCAAGCATCCCCCACCGGGCCGCACTGCTGCTGTTTCCTTGTGGGACTGTCGAATCGCGCGCAGCGATGCGCGCGATGATCCTCAAACACGAAGGCGCCGCCAAGAAGCCTCTGACGTTCGAGCTCTTCTCGTTGACGGAGGCGGGCGTTAAGCCGCTTCCTGTGGACTGACGGCGTCTCGACCTTGTTGCCGTTTAACGGGGTCCGACCGGGCTCGTCGCCCGCGCCGGAGCGCTGGGTTCCAATCGCGGAATGCGCCGGCGGATGAACCGCTCGATGTCGGCGAGGAGATCGCGCTCTCCTTCGTCGCAGAACGAGATCGCGATGCCGTCCGCCCCGGCGCGGCCGGTGCGTCCGATGCGATGAACATAACTCTCGGGCACGTTCGGGAGCTCGTAGTTGATCACGTGCGAGAGCCCGTCCACGTCGATCCCACGAGCGGCGAGATCGGTGGCCACGAGGACGCGGGTGGATCCGTCGCGGAACGAGCCGAGGGCGCGCACCCGCGCGCCTTGCGACTTGTTGCCGTGAATGGCGAGCGCTCCTATGCCGGCGCGCGAGAGCTGCTCCGCCAACCGGTTCGCGCCGTGCTTCGTCCTCGTGAATACGATCGCCTGGGCGATCGATCGATCGCGGAGGAGCAGCTCCTCGAGGGCGGCCCGCTTCCGATCGCGCGACACGAAGAGCACCGACTGCGTCACCCCGACGGCCGTCGTGACAGCAGGCGTGATGGATACGCGGACCGGATCGAACAGCATCCCCTGCGCCAGCGTGGCGACGGATGGCGGAATCGTGGCGGAGAACAGCATCGTCTGGCGATCGCGCGGCAAGGCCGCGATCACGCGCCGAACGTCGTGGATGAAGCCCATGTCGAGCATTCGATCCGCTTCGTCCAACACGAAATGCCTGAGGCCGCTCAAGTCGACCAGGCGTTGGTTCATCAAGTCGAGCAGACGGCCCGGCGTGGCGACGAGGATCTCCGGGCCGGAGCGCAGCGCGATCTCCTGCTGGTGCTGACCGACGCCGCCGTAGATGACGACGTGCCGAATCCTGAGGTGCGCTCCGTAGACCTGGATCCGCTCTCCGATCTGCGCCGCGAGCTCTCGCGTCGGCGCCAGGATGAGCGCGCGGATCTCGCGACCCCGCTCCTCCGAGATCAGGTTCTGAAGGATCGGAGCGACGAAGCCAGCGGTCTTGCCGGTGCCGGTTTGCGCGCACGCGAGGACGTCGCGCTCATCGAGCGCGGGCTCGATCACCGCGCGCTGGATCGGCGTGGGCTCCTCGTAGCCCTCTTCGACGAAGGCGCGAACGATGCGCTCGTCGAGGCCGAGCGCCGCAAAGGGCGACGCGCGCAGGGCTTCGCGCTGCGACTCGGTGAGCGGCTGCACCACGGGGACTCGCGGCTCGATGATGCGAGCGGGGGCCGGAGCGGGAACGCGAACGG
>JABFXY010000147.1 GCA_013361525.1 Polyangiaceae bacterium
AAGGCGGCGGCGCGACCGGCGGCAGCGGCAATGTCGGCGGCGGCGCAACCGGCGGCAACGGCGGTCAGGGCGGCGACTCCGGCGTGGTCATCCTGCCGGAAGGCGGCGGCCTCATCCGCTGCGCGACGACGGACACCGGCTCGAGCAACAGCAACGGCGCCGCGGCGACGATCGCTGCGCTGATCGGCCTCGCGATGATGCGCCGCCGCCGCAAGTAAGCGGCAGCGTCGAGTCCGATAGAGACACACCGAGAAACCACAAAGACACAAAGCGAAGAGAGAGGGCGCAAAGGGCAAGAGGATTGAACTCCTCTCCTTTGCGCCCTTTTTCTCATCTTCGCGTCTTTGCGGTTTTCTTCAGCGTTGCTCTGGCTTCGACGATGCGGCGATGATGCGGGCATGTCGAAGGTGATGTTGCGCTTGCGCGATCTGGACGATGGAGAGGGGCGCACGATCGAGCACGCATCGATCGACGAGGCCATTGCGTGGCTCGGGCAGAGGCCGCGGTTCGTCGAGGTGCTCGGGGTCGTGTTCGAGGGGCTCTCGAGGGAGGACAACGACCGCATGAAGGCGGCGATGCGGCCGCTCGACGACGACGAGAAGGCACTCGTCGCGCGCCTCGAAGAGAAGGCCGCGAAGGAGCGCGAGGTCCGCGCGGAAGCCCGCCGTCGCGAGGCGGAAGAGGCCGCGCAGAAGCTCCGCGACGAGGCGAAGAAGGCCCCGCCCACGCGCCCCATGGAGCTTCGTTATCGCTACGACGAGGCGGAGCTGTCGAAGACGGATCACCTCGACGACCGCCCCATTACCGAAGAGGCGAAAGCCGCGGTGCTCGAATGGGTGAAAGAGCGGCAAGAGTGGGTCGAGCCGCGCGGTCAGACCATCGGCGAAGCGAAGGTGACCGTCTACCCGGGCGAAGTGCCGCCGAAGAAAGAGCGCGTCGTGCAGGGCACCTTCGTGCCGATCACCGCTGCGGCAAAGAGCTGATCGCTACGGCGATCCCGAGTTCAGAGAGGGGTCGCCAAGAGCGCCAAGGGCAGAGAGAGGAAGAAGAGGTTTGTCGGTTGAAGAACAAACTCTCTCCCTCCTCTTTCTCCTTCTGCCCTTGGCGCCCTTGGCGACCCCTCTTCTCTCAGTTGAATTCGAGAACGGCGGCAAGCACCCGCGCCGCCGCCAGCGACACTCGGCCCGAGGTGAGGACGGGCTCGAGCGACGGGTCGTCGGCAAAGGCGCTCTTCACCTCGAGGAGCGCCGGTAGATACGCCGCCTCGCGGCCGAGGCCGCCGCCCCGGTAAGCGCGACAGACGCTGCGCGCGACGAGGTCGGTGGCGTCGCAATGGCGTGCGAGCTCGTGCGCCGTGTCGGCGAACGGCGAGCCATGATGAGCGCCGCGGGAAGCGAGGTGCCTGAGGCCGATCTCCAGCCTGCGCCGCTCGGACAGATGGCTGGCGCGCTCTTCCGCCAGCAGGGCCCACCCTTCTTGATGGTCCGAGCCACGCGCGGTTCCGATGCGTAGCAGCCCGATCGGCGCTCGCATCGCGCGGGCGCTCGGGACCACGTGCCCTTCGATCTCGTGATGAACCGTGCGCTCGACGTCCTCCGGCGACAGCCGCCGGCCGGGCGCGATTTGAATCGTCCCGTCTCCCACGGCGGCGAGCGGAGCGAGCGACCGCGCGACCGTCACGCGGAATGGGAGGCGACGCGCACCGACCTCCTCCTTCATGCGACACAGCAGCGACCGCGGATCGGTCTCGTCGTCCGAGACGACCATGTCGCACGCGTCGGGCGCCGTCCGTGCGATCGGAGCAACGTCGATCCACGTGCGCGCGAGCCGATCGGCGCGCTCGGCGAAATGGTCGGGCGCCTGGAACCGCATAGCCGCGAGCGCGGCGGCCTCTGCCTCGTGCCGCATTGCACACAACCGCGCCTCGAGCGCGATTTCCTCCGCCTTGTCGGCATAAAGAGCGCCGAGCGGGTCTTCGTCGCGCCACGCGGAGGCGAGCTCCCCGAGCTGCAGCGCCAAACCGAGCTCGGCCAGCGGCGGACGTGCGTACGTAAACTCGAGCTTTGTCGCGCGCTTCGCCCGCAGGTCCGACTCGACCCGTTGAACCTGCGATTCGAAGTTGTCGGGCGTGAAGATGGGAAGCAGCGGCACGCGCATGGACGCGGTGCGCAGAATTGAATCGCGCACCAAACAGGCGCGAATCCACGCCTCGCTGCTCATCACGCGTCCTCGACCATTTCGTCGGTCGCGACCTTACCCCGGGCGCAATCGCACCGCGCCCACAAACCTCCGCGCCGACGATCCAACGGATCCGATCGGCACGTTTCGCGGCGCTCCCCCCGAAATCTGCGCACCTCCCTTCGCGGCCGCAGCTTTCGAACGCACCGCCCCGCGCAGACAAACCGCAAAGACGCAAAGAGAAGAAGAAGAGCGCGAAGAAGAGCAGATCATTCGATGAAAAGACGCCTTTTCCTCTCCTCCTCTTTGCGCGCTCTTTCTGCCCTTCGCGTCTTCGCGGTTCCTCTCGTCCGCCCCAAGAACGCCGCGGCACGAGCGTTGCGATGAGCCATCGCCATGCTTCGTTCCTCGTCCCCGCGCCGTGGGTTGTGGTCGTTGTTTTCGGTTCTGTGGCTCGTTCCGCTCGGCGGCTGTTTCTTCACCGACGATTGCGCGGACGAATACGATCCCCCCGATCCGGAGTGTGAAACCAACGACGATTGCGAAGACCTCGATAACGACGACAGCTCGTGCACCGTCGCCGAGTGCGTCTACGGCTCGTGTCAGGTCTCGACGCGCCTCGATGCCTCCGCCGGGTGCGAGTGCACGCAGCCAGCCGATTGCGTCGCGGCGTACGGCCAGCAGACCTGCTCGACGTGGTCTTGCGTCGACGATACCTGCGTGAGCGCGGTGGCGCCGGCAGGTCTCGCGCCGCCCGAGAACCAGGTCCCCGGCGATTGCGCGAGCATCCAATGCGACGGCACGGCGCCGAACGGCGTGACGATGCAAGAGCCACTCGACCCGGCGACGGACAACAACGATTGCACCGCGGATGCGTGCGGCCCCGACGGCGCGACGACGTACACGCCGATGGAGGACGGAGCGCTCTGCGGTTCCAATGGTGTCTGCAACGGCGGAGCTTGTGTCCTCAATTGCATTCCAGACAACCCCGATTCGTGCGGCAGCGAGGGCCCGGGGGAGCCCACCAACGACGCAATCGGCGGCGCGCAGAGCCTCGTTCGCTATGGCGCGACCTGCGGCTTCCTGGACGGCGACGACACCGATTGGTGGACGTTCTACGGTGACGACGACACGCTCGTGACCGACATCTTCGACGCGTCGGTCGACACCGAGGCGACGTCGATCGAGCTATGCGTCTATGTGCAATGCTCGAATGGAACGAACGCGACCGGTGATTGCACGGGGCTCGCGTCGTCGAGCGAAAACGGCCTCGCCGGCTGCTGTTGGACGGGCGACCCTTCGACGTTCAACGTCTATTGGGACATGCAATGCCTCGGCACCGAGGAAGACTCCGGGCAGTTCTACGTCAGCGTGCGCGCGCCGGGCGGCGGCGCCTGCGAGCCCTACGTCCTCACGGCAGGCTATTGATCCAAAGCTCAGTGAAAGGGCGGTCTGGGCGGCAGCGGGCTCTTCGATATCTGCTGGCAGCTCCAGACCCAGGCCGCTCCGACCGACGCCGCGTGCTCCCCCTCTGCCTCGCGAACGATCCACCCTCCCCCATCCGGATCCGCGGCTAAGCGAAACCAACTGGACTCGTTGGTCTCTAAGTCGACGACGCGCCAGGACGTCTTGCTCAACGCGACGAGACCATACGAGTGGCCGTCGACGACGGCGTGGCGATTGGCGGCATCGACGATGATCCTCGAGCACCGGGGCCGGTAGGACGGCCGAGGCACCGTCGCCGGTGGAGCGGGCGGGCGCTGCATGCTCGCTCGATTCCAAGTTTCGCGCCGTCCTCGAAAAGGTGCACGCGACGGCGATTTCGACGCCGTCGCGTGCTCGGTGTGGTGCTCCGCCGCGGCGAGTGCGTGCAGCGGTGGCACTGGCGCGCGCGATCGAGGCCGCCGCGGGATCCGTCCGCGGCGAGCCGAATCACGTGCGCCAACCGTAGCTCTCGCGGGTGACCGCGATCGGACGCTCCTTCCGGTAGGAATCGGCGGCCTTGTAGTTCGTCGCCAGGTAGACCGCACCGAGGGCGACGCCGGAAATGAGGAAGAAGTTTCGAGCCGCAGGCACGTCCGAGAAGCCGAACAGCCACGGCGCCGCGACGAGCGCCAAGGTCATTCCGACCTCGATCCCGCCGTGAATCGTAAACGGGATGACGTGCGCGATGCCGAGCGGATACGCGGTGAGGAGGCTCAAACCGAGCAATCCGACGGCGGACGCATAACAGAGATACGCAGCGATCCCCGCGAATCCGAACAACGCAGGAGCAACGGCGAGCATTGCCACAGCGAGGTAATCGATGATTCCGTGGACCTTGGGACTCAGGAGATGATGCATGACAGTCCTCCACAGGGGGGACTGCATGCGAAGTGCCACACGATCGTAACGTTTTGCCCCTCGGTGCGAGGCTGGTCGCGACACGCGGACGCGATGGAGTGTGCGCTCAGCGAACCGACACCGTGACGGTTTGAATCGCATTGTTGGCGTAGCCGAAGCGATTCCACTCGGCGGCCTCGGGCTGTGTGGCGCCCGACGTGTCGAACGCTCGACTGCAAAGCGCGAATTCGCCTCGCTCCTCTGCGCGCCATTCGTAGCGCCAACCGACCCACGCGTAGGGCGACGGCGTCTCCCGAAGCGCCGCCCGATCCCAGGTCGCGCCGCCGTCGCTGCTGACCTCCACCCGCTCGATCGGCCCCGCGCCGGACCAGGCATAGCCCTCGATCTCGTGAGGGCCGCGCCGAAGGCTCGCCCCTTCGAGCGGGGTCACCATCACGGCGCGGACCCGCATGTGCCCGAGCGGCTCCAATTCTTTTTGCCCGGGACGAACCACGACATATCGCTCGCCTTGAAAATATCCGTCGAAATGGCCGGCGATAGCCTCGATTCGGCGCAGCCATTTCACCGAGGCCACCCCGTATACGCCCGGAACGATCAGCCGAATGGGGAATCCGTGATTGTGTGAGAGCGGCTCGCCGTTCATCTCGAATGCGAGGAGCGTGGCCGGGTCGAGGGCGACCTCCCGCGGCAGACTCCGCGCAAACGGCATTCGATCCGAATGGCCCTGCACGTGTCCGCTGTCTGCGCCCTCGAAGACGACCTCACGGCATTCGGGCGCGAGGCGCGCCATCGCGAGCACGTCGCGCAATGGGACGCCGGTCCATTCGGCCGTGCCGACGGCGCCATAGCCCCACGGTTCTCCGGGCGTCGGCGGTTGGACGTCCGAGCGTCCATTTCCCGCACATTCGAGGGTGACGGTCAGGGACCGACACGGCATCGCCCGAAGAACGCGATAGTCGAGCACGAGCGGCCGTAGGACTTCGCCGGAGATAGCGAGGCGGTAGTCCGCCGCCCCGATCTTCGGAACGGCGAAATGATTGCGCACGTAGAAGACGTCGTTCGGGGTCAGCGGCGCGTGGTGATGGACGAGCGGTGTCTCGGCCGTCAACGGCTCGCGGCTCAGCACGCGCAACCGAGGGTCGACGTCCTCTCGCCGCCGTAGCGGCGAGGTCGTCTGAATGGGAGGTCGCTGCATGGTGCCCTTGCTCCAAGAACAAGAGCAGGCACGAAGCGCGCCGGTTTCTACAGCAGGTTGGCGGCGAGCTCGGCGAGCTCGCTGCGCTCGCCCTTCGAGAGGACGACGTGCGCCGCGATACGCTCGCGCTTGAAACGCTCGGCGACGACCGACAGGCCGTTGGAGGCGTGGTCGACGTAGGGGTTGTCGATCTGCTGCGGATCGCCGGTCAGCACGATCTTCGTCCCCTCACCACAGCGCGTGATGATCGTCTTCACCTCGTGCGGCGTGAGGTTCTGCGCCTCGTCGACGATGAGGTATTGGTTCGGCAGGCTGCGACCGCGAATGTAGGTGAGCGGCTCGACCTGAATGGTTCCGCTCTCGAGCAGCTCGAGGAAGCCGCGCGTGCTGCGACCATTCTTTCCGCCGCCTCCGCTCGAATACAAGTACTCGAGGTTGTCGAAGATCGGCTGCATCCAGGGGTTGAGCTTTTCGTCGACGTCGCCCGGCAAAAAGCCGATGTCGCGGCCGAGCGGCATGATGGGGCGCGAGACCACGAGGCGCGAATACGTCTGCTCCTCCGTCGTGCGCTTCAAACCGGCGGCAATGGCGAGCAGCGTTTTGCCGGTGCCAGCTTTACCGAGGAGGGTGACGAGGCGAATCGAGTCGTCGAGCAGAACGTCGAGCGCGAAGCTCTGCTCCCGGTTGCGAGGCCGAATCCCGAGGACACCTTCGCGCGCGACGCGGAGGCTCACGATCATGTTCTTCGCGCCGTCGAAGCGGCCGAGCGCGGTGTGTCCCGGAGAGGTGCGATCGCGCAACATGACGGCCGCGTTCGGATAGAGCGCCGGTGTGAGCGGAGGCGCGACCTGTCCGTCCTGGAAGAAGGCGTCGATCGCCGATCCTTCGAGGTCGAGATCGAAGAACGGCTGCTCGAGCGCCTCGTCTTCGACGCGCTGGTTCTCGTAAGTCTCCGAGGTGATACCGAGCGCGTCGGCACGAATGCGGAGGTTCGTATCCATCGTGACGAACACGGTCGGCTTCGTGCGGTCGCTGTCGCGAACGTCGATCGCCGTCTGGAGCAACGCCTGGTCGACCGAGTGTTTGTCGAAGCCGACGGCGAGCTGGGGCCGCTTCTCGGGGATCCAGATTCGGAGGTTGCCCCCGCCGTCGAGCGAGACGCCGCGCGCGAGGGAACGATCGCTCTGCCGCTGATCGTCGAGCAGACGCGAAATCGTGCGCGCATTGCGCCCGCGCTCCGTTCCTTCGCGTTTGAACTGATCGATCTCTTCGATGACGAAGATTGGGAGGATGACGTCGTTGTCCTCGAACTTGAAGATGGCTCGGGGATCGTGGAGGACGACGTTGGTGTCGAGGACGTAGTTTTTCTTCATAGCCAGCGAGAGAGCGCGTCGCGCGCCGCGTGCTTGAAGCACTCGGAGAGCGTCGGATAGTTGAAGACCATACCGCTCATGGTGTCGACCGTCCCGCCGAGCGCGACGCACGCTTGACCGATATGGATGAGCTCGGTCGCACGATCGCCGATGGCGTGTGCGCCGATGCAAACACGCGTCTTCTTGTCGAAGACGAGCTTCACGAAGCCTTGGGAGAAGCCGTTGATCTTCGCGCGAGCGTTGTGCTCGAAATCGCCCTTTCCGACGACGACCTCGCGCC
The DNA here is from genome assembly GCA_013361525.1 of Polyangiaceae bacterium. Lineage (GTDB taxonomy): Bacteria > Myxococcota_A > Polyangia > Polyangiales > Polyangiaceae > Xiheicaenibacterium. The sequence continues at coordinate 7,370 of JABFXY010000147.1, forward strand.
CTTCCGCAATCGCGTCCTCCTCGGAGAAGCCGACACACGACACCTCCGGGATCGTATAGATGCCGTACGGAAGCCGCATTTTCGCGACGTCGGCGCTGGAGCAGCTCGACAGCGCGATCTCGTCCTGTTTTCCGAACGCGTAGAGGACGGCGAGACGCCCCTGCTCCATCGAGGTCGATGCTAGCGCGGGGAAGCCGATGACATCGCCGGCCGCGAGGATGTGCGGGACGCTCGATCGATAGTGGGCGTCGACCTCGATACTGCCGCGGAGGCCGAGCTTCACCCCCGCCTCTTCCAACCCGAGGCCGTTCGTCGCGCCGCTCCGTCCGCCGCAGAAGAGGAGCATGTCGCACGGGACGCTGCCGCCGCGCTTCAGCTCGACGACGATGTGATCGCCGTCGCGGCGCACGCGCTCCTGCGCGTCCTCGAGGCGAACGTCGATCCCCATGGAGACGAACGACACGCGGAGCGCTTCGCTCATGTCGCGGTCGAGGAACGCCAAAAGCTCGTTGCGCTTGTCGACCAGCGTCACCCGCACGCCGAGCGCGGCGAACATCGCTGCGTATTCGCAGCCGATCACGCCGGCGCCGATGACGACGAGGCGCGCGGGCATGAGGTCGAGGTCGAGGATGGTGTCGCTGTCCTCGACCTGCGGATCATCCCAGGGCATCTCCGGCGGCCGATGCGGGTACGAGCCGGTCGCGACGAGGATGAACTCGGCCGAGACCTCGCGATGCGAAGCACCCGAGGGCGGGCTCGCGACGAGATCGATGTGAACCTTGTTCGCTCCCGAGACGCGCGCGGAACCGCGCACGAGCTCGACGCCGGCGTCCTTGAACGCGCGCCGGATGCGCTCCACCTCGAGGCGCTTCACCGCGGCTTTGCGGGACAAGAGCTTCGGGACGAAGAGGTCGTCGTCGATGGTGACGCCGACGCCGTAGACCTCGCGCTGGTCGCGCCCGGACAGAAACAGCGCCGTTTCACGCAGCGTCTTGGACGGAAGCGTGCCCGTGTGGACCGCCGCACCGCCCGGCTCCGCCGCCTTCTCGACCACGAGCACCCGCTTCCCGAGGGAAGCTGCGGTGACGGCGCCGCGCTCGCCGGCGGGCCCCGAACCGATGACGACCAGATCGTAGTCGAATGTCACGAGGTGCCGAGGGTAGTATCCGCCGTCCGAGGAGAGCAACAGCGAGCTCACCGATGACACGGATCCGCGAAGCAAACGACGAAGATGCGCTGGATCTCATCGAGCTGATCGGCTCGGTGTTCGGCGAATATGCAGGGTGTGTGCTCGACGTCGAGGGCGAGCTGCCAGAGCTCAGGCGGCTCGCTTCCTGGGCGGGCGAGCGCGGCGGTCGCTTCTGGGTCGCCGAAGACGAGGCGGCGGGCAGGATCGTCGCAATGGGCGGTTATACGGTGAACGACGTCTCCAGCGGGCCGCCCGACGCCAACGTTGTCGGACGCGGCATCGAGCTGCGCAAGCTCTACGTCCATCGAAGAGCGCGCACCGGCGGGCTCGGCGGCAAGATCCTCGATCTGGTCGAGGGCGCCGCACGCGAGCTGGACGCTCGTTACATCGAGATGTGGAGCGACACGCGCTTCGTGACCGCACACGGCTTTTATGCGAGGCGGGGCTACGAAAAGAGCCACACGACGCGGGATCTTCACGACAAGAGCGCGAGCGTCGAATTCTATTTCGTGAAGAAGCTCGGCTAGCCGGTCGGGGGGCCCATGAAAGAGCGGACGAAGAAGCTACTCACCTTCGCGACGACGCTGCCTTCGCGGGCGCGAGGCGTCGCGGAGATCCTTTTTCAGGACCCGGTCGGTCCGGCGAACATCTCGTCGCTGCTCGAAGCGTGGGCGAAGAAAGATCCCGACCGAACGTTCTTGTTGTTCGAGCGCGAGCGGATCACCTTCGGCGAGCTCGAGCGGCGCGTTCGCCGGCGCGCCCGCACGCTGGCCGCGTCGACGGCCTCGAGGCCCGGTGTTCGGCGCGGTGACGCGGTCGCGCTGATGATGAACAACCACCCGCAGTTTCTCGTGAACGCGTGGGCGATCGCGAGGCTCGGCGCGGTGGTGAGCTTGGTGAACACCAACCTCACGGGCAAAGGGCTCGCGCACGCGATCTCGCAGACGAATCCGCGCGCGATCATCGCCGGCCGCGAGCACCTGCCGGTTCTGCGCGCGGCGCTCGAGGAGGCGCCCGAGGCGCGCGCCGTGACGCTGCTCTGGGAGGAGACGCGCCAAGGCCACGGGATGGAGGATGTGTCCGGCGCCTACGAGCTGCCGGCCCTCGACGCCGAGCCCGCGCCCGAGATCCAACCCGCCGTCACGCTCGGCGACGACGTCTACGCCTACATCTTCACGAGCGGCACCACCGGCCTGCCCAAAGCGGGAAAAATCAGCCACGCGCGGGCGTTTACTGCGGCCTACGGCTTCGGCCGGTTTTCGTTGGGCCTGTCCGAGCGCGACGTCCTCTACGTGTGTTTGCCGCTCTTTCACTCGTCGGGGTTTCTCATCGGCGCGGGCAGCTCGGTGCTTACGGGTGCGACGCTCGCGCTCTCCCGCAAGTTGTCGGTCTCGCGCTTTTGGGACGAGGTCTGCGACAGCGGCGCGACCGCATTCGTGTACATCGGCGAGGTCTGCCGTTATCTGCTCAATGCCCCTCCCCACCCGCGCGAGCGCGCGCACCGTCTGACCCGCATCGTCGGAAACGGAATGCGGCCCGACGTATGGAAGGGTTTCGTAGACCGCTTCCGCCCCGGCATCGTGAACGAGTTTTACGGCGCGACCGAGGGCAACGTGAACATGACGAACGTGTTCGGCCTCGAAGGCTCGGTCGGGCGCATGCCGCCGATCCCGTGGCTCAACAATGCATTCCTCGCGAAGTTCGATCAGCGCGCCGATACACACGTCCGCGACGCGCAGGGTCTGTGCGTCGAGTGCAAAGCCGGTGAGGTCGGCGAGCTGCTCGGCCGGATCGATCCGTCGCGGGTGACGATGCGCTTCGAGGGTTATCTCGGTGATGCTTCGACGGACGCGAAGATCCTTCGCAACGTGAAAGAGCGGGGCGATGCCTATTTCCGATCCGGCGATCTTTTGCGGCGCGATTGGCTCGGCTTTTACTATTTCGTCGACCGCATCGGCGACACCTTCCGCTGGAAGGGGGAAAACGTATCGACCATCGAGGTCGGTGACGTCTGTGGCCGGCACGACGGCGTCGAAATGGCGAACGTCTATGGCGTCAGCGTCCCCGGCGCCGACGGCCGCGCCGGAATGGCGGCCCTGTCACTTTCGCCTGGCGCACACTTCTCTCCCGATCGGTTTTACGAGCACGTGATGCGCGCGCTACCGCCTTATGCGGCGCCGCTGTTCGTTCGGCTGCTGTCCGAGCAGAACATGACGGCGACCTTCAAGCTGAAGAAGAACGATCTCCAGCGCGAAGGATTCGATCCCCACGCCGTCAACGATCACCTCTTCTATCGCGACGACCGGCACAAGACCTATCAGGTCTTGGATGACACCGCGTTCGATGGGATCAAGACGGGCGGGTTGAGGCTGTAGCGGCGGGGGGCGCCGGCGGGGCACGGGCGGGGCTCGTTAGACCGCACTGCGGTCCGCGACGTCGCAGGCGCTGCAACAATCCCCGGCTATCTGTCGCGGACGCACCTGGCACAAAAGCTGCCACGGGGGACCGCGCGCGCATCGTTGCGAAGATCTCCGAAAGCGGCCGTCGCGCGCGCAGCCAGCCGATCCGGTTTGAAGGACCTTGCTTATGATTCACTCGCGTCTGTCAGCGCCGCGCTATCGAATCGCGCTTGCCCGCGGCGAGCACTCCCTCGATGTCCGCGCGTTCACCGTACGCGAAGGCCTCTCGCAGCTCTTCGAGGTGGACCTGACGGTCCGCACGCCCGACCACGATCTCGATCTGGATACCATCGTGACGGCGGGCGCCGCGTTCCGAGTAGATGCCGAGATCGCGCCGGGGAGCTTTCAGACGCGAACCTTCAATGGCATCTGCTCGACCGCGTCGATGATCCGCGTCGAGCCGGAGGGATTGTCGACCTATTCGATGCGGATCGTGCCGTCGCTCTGGCGCGCGACGCTTCGAGACAATTGCCGCATCTTTCAGCATGTCACCATCCCGGACATCGTGCTCCAGGTCTTGAAAGAGCTCGCTATCGAGCCGAGGCTCGAGCTCCGTGCGAAGTACCCGGCGCTCGAGTATTGCGTGCAATACCGTGAGACGGACTTCGCCTTCGTCTCGCGGCTCCTCGAGGCGGCGGGCATTACCTACTGCTTCGCGAAAGACCCGCCGAAGGACGATACCACCGAGTGGAAGGCGGAGAACGAGACGCGGCTCGTTCTCACCGATCGCCCCGAGATGCCGCCATCCGCCTCGGACTCGAGCCCGCGTCGCGTTCGATTCACCGACAGTGTGCACCGCGATGTACACCAAACATTCGTAACCAAGGTCCGGCTACGCCAAGATGCTCGGCCGGGAGCCGTCACCGTGCGAAGCCACGACTTCCGCGTCCCGCCGGACCGGCCGCTCGTCGCCGAAGGCAAAGTCAAAGGCCGTGACAGCGAGGTGGCGTACGAGCGCTACTCGTTCGAACCGGGTGTGTTCGTCTATGAACCGGGTGGCGCATCGTCGACCCCCGCCGCGGACGATCGCGGCATTGCCCGCTACGACGCGGAGGAGGCGAAGAAGCTCGCCGAGCGAAGGCTCGTCGCGGAGCGCGCGGGACGGCGACGCGTGGATCTCGCCTCCAACCTGCTCGAGCTCGCGCCCGGCACCGTGTTCGGGATCGACGGTCATCCGCGGACCGACATCAGCGCAACGTCGGGTCTGCTCGTCGCAACGAGCAAGTTGTCCGGCGACAGGAACGAGTGGACCTACGAGATCGAGGCGCTCTTCGCAGCCGATCCGTACGTGCCGCCGCGGAAGACGCCCAAACCGCATATCTCCGGCGTCCAGAGCGCAGTGGTGTGCGGGCCGCGGGACACCGAAATCCACACGGACGAATATGGGCGGTGCCGCGTGCAGTTTCATTGGGACCGCGAAAACAAGCTCGATGAAAAGAGCTCGTGTTGGATGCGCGTGAGCCAAGGCTGGGCGGGAAGCGCATATGGCCTGACAGCCATTCCACGCGTCGGCCAGGAGGTCCTCGTCGAGTTTTTCGAGGGTGATCCGGATCAACCGGTCATCGTCGGGCGCGTCTTCAACGCCGCGAATCCGGTGCCGTACAAGCTACCGGCTCACAAGACCCGTAGCGGGTGGAAGAGCTCGAGCTCCAAGGGAGCAAACGGCTTCAACGAGCTGATGTTCGAAGACGCCAAAGGCCAAGAGCTGATTCACCTGCAGGCGGAGAAGAACTACACGGAAGTCGTCAAGAACGGTTACGCGTCCACGGTGCTCGGCAACAAGACAACGAGTGTGGGCGCGTCCGAGACGTGGACGGTGGGCGCACATCAGACGTCGAATATCGGCGGCACACAGATCGCGCGCGTCGGCGAGCAGCAGATCACCCACGTCGGCGCCGACCGCGCCACGTTCGTCGGCCGCATGGATCTGGTCTCTGCGATGGAAGCGCACACGACGGTGGTCGGCCCGAACGGGTGCGGAATCCAAATTCGCCACGACGAGATCGTCCTGACGACCGGCGCAGGGGCGACGATCACCTTGAAGGGTGGAGCCATCTTCCTGGACGCGGTGCTCGGTATTCAGCTCACCGGCGGCCGTATTCGCGCGGACGCCGTGGAAGGCGGCACCTGCGAGATCAATTGTGGTCCTTCGGCGCTCGGCGAACATCCTGTCGGGGCGACAGTTCACACGAAGAGCCTCGCCCCCTCGGAGACTCCGGATCGGCCCGCGCCGCCGACGGGCGGCGGCGACACGATCGAGCCGGCCTATGTACTTTCACCGTTGGACCTCGTCGTGACGCCGCCCGGCGCATATGCAGAGACGGCCATTGGCCATTTGCCATTGCCCCTTGCCACGTTCGACGCGCTGAAAGCGCACCCGCGGCACGCAGTGCGCGACATGGCAGAAAAAGAGCTGTCGAGGCCCGCCCATGAGCCCACACCCGAGTAACCTCGTGCTCGAAGCGGCGCGAGGAACACAACATGGATAACAAAAGCACGGCCGCCCGGGTCGCGACGGAGGCGTGGGGCATCCCTGTCTCGAAAACGAGCGCAGTCGACGTGACGAAGGAGTTTCGTTGGTGCAGGCGCCGCGAGATATTCTACGTCGAAACTTGGGATCGCGATTGCGGGCTGATCGCCGTCGGCCCCGATGACACCGTGTTTCGTTTCGTGGACTCACCGGCCGCCCGCCCGGAAGAAAACCGCGCCGCCCGGCTCGCTGCGATGAACGAGCTCCTCAAGGCCGAAGACGTGGACCTTCCCTGGGGTGTCGAGCCGGCGGCGCTCGCCGCAACCGTACATGCACTGCTCGTCGACCCGCGAGGGCTCGTGGCTTCACGCAGATTTCTCGAAGAGCAGAAGTCGGCAATCGATACGTGGACCTATCTGGCGCCTCATCGACCCCGCGCGGCCGAACACACGCAAGCCGAGCGCCGTGAGCTCTTCGTACGTGCGTGCACCGATCCGATCCTCCATGAAACACGCGGGTCATGGACACTCGATTTTTCTTACTTTGCAGTCTCCGGGGCGGTCGAGCGCTGGCATATCACCGGCACGACCGAGCGGGTCGTCAGCGCAAGCGACGAGCTCGCCCTTCGGGCGGGAACGTTCAAGTTTCCTTATTTGTAGTGTTGAACAACGATTTACGTAGTTCGCGATGTAGAACCGAAAAGGTACGTTCGACATGCCCGTGGAGCTTGCCGCGCGCCTAGGTGACGAAGTCGGCCATACCAAGGCCGTTGAGTGGATGAAGCTTGGTCTCTGCATCGCGGGCGCGATCGTGGTGACCGTCGCGACCGGCGGCGTCGCAGCGATAGCGGCCGGGGCGACCATCACAGCGAGCGGAGCGATGCTCGCGGCCGGAGGCGCCATGGCGACGATCGCGGGCGGAGGCCTTTTGGGCCTTCATCTCGGCGAGGCCCAATCCGACGGTCCGAGCTGCAGTGTCGTCGAGTCGGGCTCCGAGGACACCTTCATCGAAGGCAAAGAGGCCGCTCGCGCGGGGGTCGATACGGTTGGTCATGACGACGACGTCGTCGCGACCGGCGCGGCGACGGTATTCGTGAATCGGATGCCACTCGCAAGGATCGGCGAGGAGACCCAATGTGGAGGAAAGCTCATCCGCACCAGTGTGCGCACCTTCATCGGCGGCGACTCTGGATCGGTCATTCCGGAAAATGAGCGAAAACACGAAGCTGGCAATGCCCCACTCATCCTTCAAGGGCTGTTGTTCGGCGGCCTCACGTTGATGACTGGAGGCCTTGCTTCGGGCTACATGGCTGCGGGCTGGAGTGGCTGGGCCGCGTGGCCTGCCGCAGGTGTGCGTGTGCTCGCCCCGGTGGCCGGCGGAGCTGCTGGAACGGAGCTCGCCGAGCGATCGGCGCGCGCGCTCGGCACGTCCGAGTTCGAGGCACGGCTGTGGGGCGTCGGCGGAGGATTTCTCGCGGGCGGGCTCGGCGGTCGAGCCGGAGCGCTCGGTGCGCAGCGAATCGGCGGGCGGATCGGAACGCTGAGCGAGGCGGGCCGCGCCATGCTTCGCGCCGAGGAGGCCGCCGGGGCGGAAAAGGCCCAACGAGCACGTACGCCCGGGGCCGCGAAGCCGATCTCCGGGCCGCCGGAGCTCCGCGTTTCGACGACGTCGTACACGCGCGCGAGCGCTGAACCGCTCGTGGCCGTCGAGCGTCATAACGGCCCATCAGCGCTTACTGAGGTATCTGCGCGATCACCGATTCAGACGGGCGCGCCGGAGGTACCTCCCGACGTGCCGCCGGCGCCCGCGCCTGCCTCCGATATCAAGTTGCTGCCCTATACGCGGACCGAGAGCACCCCACTCACCGAGATCGGGCGCGGGCAAACCGAAACGCTCGTCGTTATAACGGACAACCGCGTACGCAGACTTCATGGGCAGGAAGAACCGCGCTCGTGCGCCATCGCCTCGTGCAGAATGGTCATCGAGACCAAAACCGGCCGCGACCTCGGCGAGGCGGCGTTACGTAAACAGTCCTCGGAAATGATGCTCGGGTATCACCCGATGCGCGGGACAGGCATGGCGTCGCTCGGCGAGCTCCTGCGGCAGAACGGCGTGAAGGACGCCGCCGGCCGTCGGGCGATGACCGTCGACGAGCTCGCCGCCGCAACGAAGACTGGCGACCCGGCCATCGTCTGCCTCGACCACCTCGACGCCGAGGGCATCGACCGAGCGTGGCACGCAGTTGTCGTCGATGGCGTCATCACCAACGCGGACGGGACACGCAGCGTCCTCATCCGGGATCCACAATTCATCGGGAACGTCCCGAAACAAATGGTCATGCCGGAAGCCCAATTCCTGAATGACTACTACGGCGTGCCACACCCCAAGGGGTGGCGCACGCAGTACGACGGCACAGCGGTGACGACCGATGGGTCCGGCGATCTGACCCCCGATTGGAACTGAACCGCATTTGGAGCGGCGCTAAAGTATGAAGCGTCGGTACGCAGAGAAACAGGAAGTCGGGAAGACAGGAAGCTCAGAATATTTTTATATTCAGATCTTCCAAACTTCCCGTCTTCCTGTTCGATCTCTGGCATCTTCCGGCATAAGCGCGTCAGCCCGTGGGGCAGCCGCCGGCCGTGCCGGGGGAGCCGCCTTCGCCACCGGTGCTGCCGCCGGTTCCGTCGCCGCCTTCGCCACCGGTGCTTCCGCCTTGGCCATTGGCACCTTCACCGCCGGTGCTTCCGCCTTGGCCATTGGCACCTTCACCGCCGGTGCTTCCGCCTTGGCCATTGGCGCCTTCACCGCCGGTGCTTCCGCCGACACCATCGCTGCAGGGGCCACAGGTGCCCTCGTGAAGAGCAACACGGCATTGGCCGTCGGCCCGCGTCGTAATGCGGACGTCGCCCAGCGAGCCAACCCCTTCTTGACGAACGCAGACGCGGTAATGCTTGGCCCCGAGGCCGCTGAAATGCGGAATGCCACTGGGGACATCACAGGTCGATACCCGCGTCGCCATCGGCGACAGGCCGTTCGTCACGAGGTGACCGTGATCGTCGAACAGCTCGATTTCGACATTCGCTCGCCGCTCGCACTTCTGGGCTTCGACCGCGATGAACGAGACCATATCTCGCGCGGTGACATCGAAGCATTCCTCGGCCCAGCAGGTTCCACCCGGGCCGCGTGTCGAAGGAACGGTCGGTGCGTCGGTGGCGGCTTCCTCCGATTGATTCGGTGGGCTCTCTGGCTCCTCGGAAGCGCACGCCGACGCAGCGGAGATCGCCGCGAATGCCAATAGCAGTTTGTTCATGCTCGATCCCTGTCGTGAGGTTGTTCGCCGTTCGAATGGCCCAATGGCGCGGGGCGCACGACACCCCGGCCGCGGGCAGCCGTCGTGCGCGAAGGGCGACGAGGACCGTGTGGCGGTGAGGCCAGTCGAGCGGGGAAGCCAGTGGGGCGTTCCCTTGGGCGACTTTCGCAACCGGTATGCCCGCTACCTAGCTTGCGCGTTTCTTCCGAGAACCCGTCGCGGGGAGGCCGCTCGGCTCGCTCGCTCGGCCTGACGCACACGTGGCCGGGATGTCACCCCGTGCAGCGCAGCGTGCCGCTTGATCACAGCGCCGTTGAATTATTCCGGCGGCAGGGCGCGTCGCTAGAGGTCGATCGCGTAGTCTTTGATTTTGTAGAGCAGCGCGCGGTGGCTGATCTCGAGAAGCTCCGCGGCTTTCGTGCGGTTGCCCTTCGTCTTCTCGAGGGCACGGCGGATCAGGATGGCCTCGATCGCGTGGGTCGTCTTCTTGATCGAGAGCTCGCCGCTCGCCAGCTGCATCTGCACCGGATCGTGCGCTTCCCGAATCCTGTCGGGTAGGTCGTCGACGGTGACGAGCTCCCCCTCGCAGAGGACCAGCGCCCGCTCGATGGTGTTCTCCAGCTCGCGAACGTTGCCTGGCCAGCTGTATTCCATGAGGAGCTTTCGCGCCTCGGGCGAAACGCCACGGATCTGGGTCTGGAGACGCGCGTTGTTCCGCGCGATGAAATGGTCGATGAGGATGGGGATGTCCTCGCGGCGCTCACGCAATGGAGGAATGCGGATCGTGAGCACGTTGATTCGATAAAAGAGGTCTTCGCGGAAGCGCCCGGCCGCCGTCTCCGCCGCAAGATCGCGGTGTGTCGCGGCGAGAATGCGCACGTCGACCTTGATGTCCTTGTTGTCGCCGAGACGCCGAATCGTCTCTTCCTGAAGGACGCGAAGCAGCTTCACCTGCAGGGGCAGGGGCAGCTCGCCGATCTCGTCGAGGAGGAGCGTGCCTCCGTGGGCCTGTTCGAACAGGCCCGCGCGGTCGGCGACGGCGTCGGTAAACGCGCCGCGGCGATAGCCGAACAGCTCGCTCTCGAGGAGTTGCTCCGGAATGGCGCCGCAATTGACGGGTACGAATGGGGCTTTTTTGCGGCTCGAGCGGTGGTGGAGCGCTCGGGCGACGAGCTCTTTGCCGACACCGCTCTCACCGGTGATGAGCGCCGTGGTCTTGAAGTCGGCAATCTTGGCGACCGTTTTGAAAACAGCCTGCATCTCCGAGCTCTTCGCGAGCAGCTCCTCGAATCGGGCCTTGTCGCGGATCTCTTGTTTCAGCGCGCGGTTCTCACGGCGCAGGCTCTCGCGCTCTTCCGCTTTGCGCAGGGTGAGGAGCAGCTCTTCGGGTTTGAAGGGCTTCGGGATGTAGTCATAGGCGCCGGCCTTGATGGCCTCGATCGCGAGGTCGAGGCTGCCGTAGGCGCTCATCAGGATGACGGTGATGTCGCTGCCCTTCGCCTTGAGCGTCTGCAAGAGGTCCATCCCGCCCATCTTCGGCATCCGCACGTCCGTGAGGATGAAGTCGGGGCCGAATGTCTCGATGAGGCGAAGCGCCTCTTCACCGCCGGAGGCAGTCTCCACCTCGTAGCCGTCGCGCCGCAGGAAGGTGCGCACGACCAGGCGAAGGTTCTCCTCGTCGTCCACGACCAGAACGCGCCGCATATCTCGCAAAAAGTTTCTACACCGGCGCCATTGCCTGTGCAATTTGTACTGACATCAGGTAGACGTCTTTTGCCACCCAGGTTGGCGGCTCGGGCTAGCTTCGCTCTCCGTCGTCCCGCGCACCAACGTCGATCGGGAAGAGGTTCACGTTCGCGACCGCGACGCGGCGGTTCTTCGAGGACGCGGCGACGAGCGCACGTAGCTCGCGGAAGAAGCGAAGCCGAAGCTCTTGGATCGCGGCGAGCGTCTCGTCGTCGGTGGTGAACACCAAGTACGCGAACTGGCCTTCGCCGCCGGCGGCGATGCGGCTGCGCGCCTCTTCGGTCCAGTGCATACCGAGGCGCGCGGCGGCGCGGCGATCGAAGCGCGTGGTGTCGACGGAGCGCTGGCGGTCGAGCAGCCAGCGAACGCCGTCCCAGCGCACGACCCCCGCGGCTTCGAGATCGCGCAGCGTGCGCTCTTCGTCCTCACGCGAGATGCCGAGGCGCTCGGCGATCCATCCCGGACGATGCCGCGCGAGCTTCGCGTACTGGTCGAGCTCGAGGAAACGCGGGACGGCCTCCGACAGAGGGTTCGTGTGCGCGAGACGGCGCAGCGCTTCGACCCGACGCCATTCGTCCTGTGCCGCGGGGATCGATCCCATGTCGACGAGGCCGGCGAGCATGTCGAGGAGCCTGCGCGACGCGACGTCGACGAGGCGCAGGAACACCGGAAGCCGCGGCTCCGTCTTTCCGGAGAGGATCCGGCTGATCGCCGATCGGCTGAGGTCGGTGCGCGATGCGAGCACCTCCATCGAAGCGGTGCCGCGAACGTCGCGAAGAAGCGCCGCGACGAACGCGGGGCTGTCCGGATCGAGCGTCTTCAGCTCCTCGGGGAGCACGCGCTGGAAAAACGGGGTCAGCGCACCGCGAACGTCGACGCCGACTTTTACGGCCGCTCGAAGCGTCTCCGCCGCGGTCGGGGAACGCCGACCCGACTCCCACGCGTATGCGACGTTCGTCGAGTAACCGAGGCGTCTACTGAAGGCGAGCTGGGACCGCTTTCCGCGGAGCGCACGGAGCACGCCGCGCGCAAGCTCGTCGTAGTCCATGACGCCGGTATGGACGCGACAAGGCGCGGCTGCCAGCGGGTTGTTTCCGACCGCCATGTGGAATCGTGCCCGCGTAGGAACATTCGCGCTCCGCGGCATGAATCGAGCGATTTCGAGCGCGATTACCCTGGCCTCCTCCTTGCTGACGGCCTACGTCCTGCCCCCGAGGAACGGAATGAGCCTGTTGGAACGATTTGGTAGCTCGAAGACGGTGCTTCGGCTGCTCAGCGACGACCGCGTGATGAAGGTGACGAACGGCGTCCTCGACGCGAGGAACCGCCTGTCGGCCGCGAAAGAGCTCGCAGCGCAAGCGCTGGTGGTGCTCCGCGATGGCCACGCGTTGCCGAACATCGACCCCGCACTCGACGGCAACGACGCCGACGTCGTCGACGGCTCGAAGGTGAAGCCGGGCGTCCAATGGGCCGAGTCGAACGGCACAGCCTCCGAATCGAAGACGAACGCTGCGCACGCCTCCTCGCACGGTGCGAACGGCTCGAACGGGCACGCGCCCGTTTCGATGTCGGCCGGCGGTGGGCTCGAGACCGTCGAGACCCGTCCGGCACCCAAGCCTGTAGGACCGCGCAACGCGTCCGAGGCCGACCTCGCCCAATCGATGGCGGACCGCGCGAGCCTCGCCAAGGTCGGCGGCAAGGACGTCTTCGACAAGTGTTACAAGTTCATGACGGCCGACAACGCCCGCGCGATGGGCGTCTACCCGTTCTTCCGGCCGCTCGATTTCAACAATGGACCGATCGCGCAGCTCGAAGGCCGCGAGGTCATCATGCTGGGGTCGAACAACTACCTCGGCCTGACGACACACCCGAAGGTCCGCGACGCCGCGAAGGCCGCGATCGACAAGTACGGCACGAGCATGACCGGCTCGCGCCTCGTGAACGGCTCGATGCGCCTGCACGAGGAGCTCGAGAACAAGCTCGCCGCATTCCACGGAAAAGAAGCGGGCCTCGTCTTCACGACCGGCTACCAGGTCAACATCGCGACCATCTCCGCGCTCCTCTCGAACCGCAACACGGTCGCGGTCGTCGACAAGGACGTTCACGCGTCGATCTACGACGGCGTGCGCCTCGGCCAGGCGAACAAGGCCCGGATGATCCGCTACAAACACAACGACCCGCAGTCGCTCGATCAGGCGCTGAGCGAGGTCGAAGACGCAGAGGGCGCGCTGGTCATCACCGACGGCGTCTTCAGTGCCCAGGGTGAGATTGCGAACCTCGCCGGCCTCGTCGAGGTGGTGAAGAAGCACAAGGCGCGCATCTTCGTCGACGACGCACACGGCCTCGGCGTGCTCGGTCCGCAGGGCCGCGGCTCACCCGCGCACGCCGGCGTCGCGGATCAGGTCGACCTCATCGGCGGCACGTTCTCGAAGTCGCTCGCGTCGATCGGCGGTTGGCTGGTCGGCGACCGCAAGGTGCTCGACTACATCCGGCACTTCGCCTTCTCGTTCCTCTTCGCAGCGAGCGCCGCACCGCCGTGTGTCGCCGCCGCGATGGCCGCGCTCGAGGTCATGCAGGAAGAGCCGTGGCGTCAGGAGAAGCTGCGCGAGAACTTCACGTACATGCGCACGGAGCTGCGAGGCATGGGCTTCGAGCTCGGCACGACCGACACGGCCGTCATCCCGATCTACATCCGTCAGGATCTCCGCACCGTCATGATGTGGAAGAGCCTGCTCGACGACTACTCGATCTACGTGAACCCGTTCATCACGCCGGGCGTGCCGCCGAAGCAGCAGGTCCTGCGAACCAGCTACATGGCGACGCACGAGCGAGCCCAGCTCGATCGCGCGCTCGAGGCGTTCCGCAAGGTCGGCAAGAAGTTCGGCGTCATCTGAGCCGCGCGCCTACGCGCTGAAAGAGCTCGGCTGGTTCGCGCCCCGCCGAGCTCTTCGCATTTCGGGCGCCGGCGATCAGGCAGTCCGCTCCCACGGGCGCGTGGGCTTACGGACTTGGACGCGCTTGCTCGAGGCCACGATGCGGCGCTGGTGCGCGAGCAAGAGATCGCTGCGCGTCAGGATGCCGAGCAGCTTCTTCGGCGCGCTTCGATCGACGACGACGATGCGACCGACGGACGCAGCGGCCATCGCGTCCGCAGCGTCGCGGAGCGAGCTGTCCGGGTACACGGCGACCGGTCTTCGGCGCACGAGCGAGGCGAGCGGCGCGCCGTCGTCGGTGACCAGCCTGAACACCTCTCGGCGCGTGACCACACCCAAGAGCTCGCCCTTGACGACGACCGGAAAGCCCTGATGCTTTTCGGCGTTGGTGTCGCTCGTCAGCGTCACGCGCGCCGAAGCGATCGATTCGCCGCCGTCGAGCGTGACGACGTCGGTGGTCGCGTGATCGCAAACCAGTAGACCGTCGAGGAAGTCCGCCTGGTACTCGGAGGTCGCGCGAACACCGCGGCGCGCGAGCTTCTCGGTCATGATGGTGTTCTTCATCAGCAGGCACGACACGAGATACGACGCGGCGCAGCCACCGAGCAGCGGCAACAGGCCCATCGGCTGGCGCGTGCACTCGAAGGCGAAGAGCACCGACGCGAGGAGCGCGCGCGACGCACCTGCGAACATCGCCGCCATGCCGACGAGCGCGCCGATGCGCGGGTCGATGCCGTGCCCCGGAAACCACTGCGAGACGACCGAGGTGGTGAGCGCACCGACGGCGCCGCCGACGGTGAGGAGCGGCGCGAGGGTGCCACCGGACGTGCCGCTGCCGAGCGAGATCGCCCACGAAACGAACTTTGCTCCCGCAAGGATGAACAATGCGCCGCCCGCGAGGTGACCCGTCAACGTGTCCTCGATGTTGACGTACCCGACGCCGAGCGTTTTCGGCACGAAGTAGCCGATGACACCGACAGCGATACCGCCGAGCGCGGGCCACCACATCCAGTGGATCGGCAGCTTCTCGAAGGCGTCCTCGACCGCGTAGACGAGCCGCGTGACGCCGACCGACGCAAAGCCGAGAAGGCCGCCGACGGCGATGTACGCGCCCACGGCGAAGCCGGTGGGGAGCGTCACTTCCGGGAGCGGAAACACCGGTGCCGAGCCGACGAGTGCGATGCGCGCGGCGGTCGCAGCCGACGCCGCGAGCGCGACAGGGACGATTGATCGCGCGCGGTACTCGAAGAGAAGGAGCTCGACCGCGAGGAGCACCGCGGAGACGGGGCTGCCGAACGTCGCGGCCATGCCCGCAGCAGCGCCGGCAGCGAGGAGGGTCTTTCGTTCGTCGGCCGTCATCTTGACCAGCTGGCCGAGGAACGACCCGAGCGCGCCGCCGGTCGCGATGATCGGACCTTCCGCGCCGAAGGGTCCACCTGTTCCGATCGATATCGCCGCCGAAAGTGGCTTCAAGAACGTCATGCGGACGGGGATGCGGCTCTCGTTCAAGAGCACCTGCTCCATCGCCTCGGGGATCCCATGACCGCGGATCGCCTTCGAGGCGTAACGCGCCATCAGGCCCACCGCGAGGCCGCCGACGACGGGCACGAGCACGACCGCGAACCCGAGCTGGTGCCCGAGCGGCGACGCTTCGCCCGCGGCGAGCTTGCCGTGAAACGCGAAGTTCGTGATGAGTCCGATCAAGCTCGTGAGCGTCTGCGCGACGAGCGCGAGGACGATCCCCAGCACCGCAGCAAGAAACGCAATGACGACCGCACGCGCGCTGAGCGGCTTGCCGGCGCCGCGTTCGGCGCCCATGCCCTCGAGCGTCGGGGTCAGCGAAGGAGCAACGGGCAGCGGACCCCCACGTTGCGAGGCCGGGCCGCGCCCTGCCCGCATTTCGAGCCGATCACGATCCACGGTTCGCTCCCTTCTTCGCGGCGCGCGGCTCGTCCTCGAACAGAAGAACCGGTTCGACGTGCTCCGCGCCCAGGGCGGCCACGAGATCATCGAGCGCAGTCGCGATGGCGCGCGCCCGGCCTTCGGGCAGCGCTTCGAGCGCAGCGATCAACCGAACCTGAGGCAACATCGGAGCGCGTCCGACCGCGCTTCGACCCTTCGGCGTGAGCGTGAAGATCGACCGTCGCCGGTCTCGCTCGTCCGCCGCTCGAGCCACGAGCTTCTTCGCCTCGAGCTTCGCGAGGACGACCGAAACGGAGCTCGGGTCCGTCAGCGTCCGCTCGGCGAGCTCGCGAATCGACGCCGCGGGAGCGCCCGCGAGCTGCGACAGCACGAAGAGCTGCGCAGGCGGCACACCGACCTCTTGCTCCGCGGCTCGAGCAGCGACGCGGAGGTGACGTACGATTTGCCGCAAAGACACGAGGATTGCGCTGGCCTCGGGCCGCCCACGACGCGGTTCCCCGGGGCGTGGCTCCACGGAGCGTTTTGGGGCTTCGGCGCGTTGTGGTGGCGATGCATGGGATCCCATGGATCGGGCTTCCTAGCACCGTGGTCCAACCCTCGCAAACCCTATGTAGGCAACGGCGGCGGCCCTCGTGCGCGCGAGGATGATGGTGCGGGCCCGCGGCGCAGCGTCCTATTCTTCAACCTGGAATGAACTACGCAGTGCCCGACCACGGCTCGATCATCCTCGAGCGTCCCGAAGGACTCTCCGTTCGCTACGGCGGCTGGCTGCTCTCGGTCTGGGGCGGGCCCGTGCACGACGAGCTGCTCGCAGCGACGACGCGCGGGGTCGAGGTCGCCGCGGCCGAGCATGGCGGGCCGATCGCGATCATGACGAGGCACCGAGCCGATCCGCGCTTTCCGCTGGGCGTCGACTTCGCGTCGAACTTGCCGAACATCCGCCGCGCGATGGTGCGGATTCGCCCCGCGATCCGAGCGTCCGCGACCATCGTCGACTTCGACGGCTTCATCGCGAAGACGATGGATCTCGCGGTGAGCGCGCTCTCGCGCCTCGCACTGCCGGGCATTCCGATGCGCGTCTGCTCGAGCTCCGTGGACGCCGCGAAGTGGCTGCTCGAAGTCACCGAGCCCACCGCACCGTCCGTGAACCTGCGGGCGCTCGTGCGAGCCGCAACCGAGGTGGAAGCGCTCTATCAAGAGCGCCGCTCGGGATGGGCAGCCGGGGCCTCGGCGAAGCCCATTTGATCCCGCGCGCCTTTGGGTGGAACTTTCGGCGGGACCTGCTTTCATGCCGAGGACCCATGTCGAAAGCGGCGCGTCCCATACCGGCACTGGCCCTCCTCGTGGCATTCGCCGTCGCGCCCGTGGCTTCTGCGGACGGCGTCACGTTGCATGTCTTCGTCCCGCCCGACCCGGACGAGGACGTCTCGCTCGCGGCGACGACGCTCGACGGCAACCTCCCCGCGGCGATCGAGACGCCGAGCGGCATCGCGACGGCGCCCGACCCCCAGCGGCCCCCCGAGAACGACAAGATGTACACGGGCGGGACGACCGACGACACGCCCGACAGCACGTACGAGCCCGACCGCGATACGAGTCAGCCGAACGTCGAAAACTACGAAGATCCGTTCTCTCCCTCGACGGCGCCCTTCAAGCGACTGCGCGCCTACGACTCGCTGAGCGCGGACTACACGCTTCGTGTTGCCGACAAGTCGACCTCCCTCATCACGGTGGGCGGTGACGCAGGCGCCGACGACGAGCCGTTCTACGGCGATTTTTCGGTCGAGGTTCTTCCCGACGAGCTCGTGCGGATCCCGAGCGTCGGGCCCGGAGCGCGCATCCTGAAGATGCACGTATCGCCGACGACGCAGGTGTCGCTGCTACGCGACGGCGCGGACAATTGGTTCATGCGCGGCGCCGAGCGCAAACGCGTTCGTGTCGTGATGCAGCTCGCGATCGCGCGCGCGACCTTCGGGTCGGAGTTCCGCGACGCCACGTGGGACGAGCTCGCGCGCAAGATGCCGACGGACTTCGCGCGCCATGACGCACAGGCAGAGCAAGTGTTCGCGGCGATCGGCGTCTCGAAATCGATGCGCCCGCGCGACGCGCTCACCAAGATGGTCGAGTACTTCCGTGGCTTTCAGCCTTCGAGCGATCCGCCGAAGAGCCACAACGACATGTACCTCGACCTCGCTCTTTCGAAGAAGGGTGTGTGTCGTCACCGCGCGTTCGCGTTCCTCGTGACGGCGCTGCAGCTGGGCATGCCGGCGCGCATGGTGACGAACGAAGCGCACGCCTGGGTCGAGGTTTTCGACTCCGTCTTGTGGCATCGCATCGACCTCGGCGGCGCGGCGCTCGATCTCGACAACGATCTCGATCCGACGCGACCGCAGCATCAGCCCCCCAAGGATCCGTTCACGTGGCCGGAAGGCTCGCAGGACAACTCCGGCCAAGGCCTGGCGCAGCGCGAAGCTTCGGCGAACGGCGGGCAGACGGATCCGAACGCCCCGCCGGATCCGAACGGTGCCTCGGCGCTCGATCCGAACAGCCCCGATGCGACGAGCACGAGCAGCGACCTGCCCGCCTCGAAGGTCGAGGCGGAGCTCGTCGACAAGACCGTGCGTCGCGGCAAGAGCCTCAAGGTCAAAGGCAAGGTCGTCGGCGACAAGCAGCCGTGCGCCAACGTCCGCGTGGACGTCGTCCTACGGCACGAAGACCAAGCGGCCCCGCGCCCGATCGGCTCCCTCTCCACCGACGCCGACGGCAACTTCGAAGGCTCCGTCATCGTCCCGCGCGACATCCCCGTCGACGACTACGACGTCGTCGTCGTCACGCGAGGCAACAAAACCTGCGGCGCCGGTCGCTCGGAGTAGCGCCTCAAGCGAAGACAAAGAGGGACGCCAAGGGAAGAGAGAGGAAGAAGAGGCAGGTTTTCTGCCTCTTCCAACAAACCTCTTCTTCCTCTTTCCGCTCCTTGGCGCTCTTGGCGACCCCTCTCGTGCATCGAACCGCGAGGGACCGCTACGGCGTCACTGGCCGAGGAGCTTGCGGACTTCGTCGGCGATCTTCGCTTCTTCGCCGCTCTCGTACTTCGCGTGGACGTGGCGAATGTTGCCCTCCTTGTCGAGGACGTACGAGGTCGGCATGTTCGGCGGCTTGTAGAGGTCGGCGGTCTTGTGGTCCTTGTCCCAGAGGATCGGGAACTTCACGCCGGTCTCGTTGGCGAACTCCTTCAGCTTGTCCTCGCCGACGTCGCCCGGCTCGTCGACGCTCACCGCGATGACCGCGAGGTCGCCGCCGAACTGATCGACCAGCTCTTGGTACTTGGGGAAGGACTTCTTGCAGGGGTCGCAATACGTCGCCCAGAAGTCGACGATGACGACCTTGCCCTTCGCCTCGGAGATGCTCTTCGGGCCGTCACCGACGACGAACGAAGCGGTTATCTCGGGGGCAGCCTTTCCGCCGCCGGAGGCGGGCTCTGCCGCGCCGTCACCTTGAGCGGCGCTGGAAGCACAGCCGGAGCCGGCCAGCGCGAGGAGCATGATGGCGCTCGAATAGAGCTTCACGGCTTTCATGGTCATGGGGTGGCGATCTCCTTGGAAGCTCAGTCGAGCTTATGAATCGGCGGTCGGGGAGCGGGCGTCCCATTCGGGCGTTGCCCAGGTCCCACCGCGAACGTGCGATGAAGACTCGTTTGGGGCGGAGTCTACTACGACAGGCGCGCGCGATGGCGAGCGCTTGCGACGTACTTCTCAGACGCTCGCGAGCTCGCGTTCGGCTCGGCTCTGCAACCTCGATTCGGCTCGTTTCATTTGGCTGGTTTCATTTCCGCTCGCTCGGCTCGTTCGACTCGTTTCACCCACGCAACGCCCGCATCGAAACGCGGATCGCGCGAAGCCCGCCCGGACGGTGTGGAGGTAGGTCTACCCCGTGGGCAAGCAATGGCTCGGCCGAGAGCCGCGTGAGGTGGTTGTAGAACGGCGCTCGAAAAGGCAGGATCGCGTGCAATGAAAGGGCTTGTCGCCTGGGCGCTCGTGACGGCGCTCATCGCTTCCGCGGCGCTCGCGGCATCATGCGACGTCGGTGACGCGATCTGTACCGACAAGACGGTCGAAGAGGATCGCAACGACAACTGTCCCTACGGTCCGCCCGGCGGTCCGCAGCGAACGAAGTCGGAAGCATGTGTGGTCGAGCTCGACTCGACCGACTGCACGGTGACGTTCCGCGACGACGTGTACCCGATCCTCGTCGCGCCGAACTTCGATCTCGCGAGCGGCGGCGGATGCACGATCCCCGCTTGTCACGGCGAGACGGGCACGGGCTCGATCGCGCTGGTTCTGGCGGAGACGCCGACGCCGGACGAGCTCTACGCAGCGCTCGCCGCCGTCGTCGGTGACAACGGCGCGCCGTACGTGAAAGAGGACGCGGACAACGCCTTCATCCTCTGCAACCTGTTCGGACGCGTGGGCGGCGGGAGCGCGATGCCGCCGACCGCCGGGCTCACGGACGATCCCGCGACGTCGGAAGACGACGAGCACGAGGCGATCATCAACGAGTGGGTGCGCTGCGGGATGAAGCTCGATGGAGGCGCGGGCGGCGGCGCCGAAGGTGGCGGTGGCGCAGGCGGCGGTGACGCAGGCGGCGGAGGCCAAGGTGGAGGTACCGGTGGAGCAGGTGGTGGTGTCTGACGCTCTCGAGACGACGCGGATATACTCGCGGGCGATGAAGGGTCCTCGTCGACGGCCTCGCAAGCTCGGCCTCGTCGTGCTTCGCGTGGTGGCGGTGCTGGCGGTCGCGGTTTCGAGTGTCGCGACAACGGGCTGCACCGCGGTCGCTCCGTACGAGCGCGGCAAGCTCGCTCACCCCACGATGGCAGCGGGCGCGCTGGGCACGATGGGCGAAGAGCACCTGCACGCGATCTCCGAAGGCGCGACCGGCGGAAGCGGCGGTACGGGCAGCGGCTGCGGCTGCAACTGACGACAACCCCGATCGGCATCCGCCCGTTAGGACTGCGGTGTATTTGAGACGAGAAGGTCGCCCAGCGCGCCAGACACACTCGAGATCGCTCTTCAGGCTCTCGCCGCTCTTGGCGGCGTCGGCGTTCTTCTCGGCTTCGCTCGGCCCTGCGCTGATCGCGCCGCCCGAAGCACAGGCGGCCGGCCCCGACACGAGCGCAAACGACGCCGAGGTCGAGATCCTCATCCAGAGCGTCTTCGAAGAGGAGTACTCGAAGAAGCAGTTCGTCGAAGCGCTCGAGAAGCTGCAGCTCGCGTCGGAGGTCTGCCAGCAAGGCAGCTGCAGCGCGAAGGTTCGCGCGAAGGTGCTCGTCGGCGTCGGCACCGTCCTCGCGGGCGGCCTCGATCAGCAGAAAGACGCGGTCGAAGTCTTTCGCATCGCCGTCAAAGAGGACCCGAAGGTCGCGCTCCTGAAAGGCTTCGACAAGGGTCCGATCCTCGATGCTTGGCACAGCGCGCGCGGCGACAAGCCCGCGCCCACCGAGGAAGAGCGCAAGAAGTACCCCGGTGGGATGAAAGCACCGAAGGGTTGGAAGAGCGCCGAGGCATTTTTCTACCACGAGGAAGCGGAGAAAGCGCAGGAGGCCAAGAAGTGGATGCTCTGCGCCGGCTACGCGGACGACTCCTACCGCGCCGAAGAGCGCGTCTCGACGCGCTACTTGCGCGCGAGCTGCCTGGACAGCGCGAACAAGTGGACCGAGGCGAAGGCCGACTACGAAGCCGTCGCGAAGGACGCGCCCGAGCTCGGGCTGAAGGACATCGCGAAGCGCGCGAAGGAACGCTTCGAGCTCATGGACTCGAAGATGCCGCGCGTGAGCTTCAAGAAGCCGTCGAACGCGGAGGAGGTCGTCGTCTCGATCGACGACGTGCAGGTGCCGGACGACAAGCTCGGCGTCGAAATGGCGATCGATCCCGGACCGCGCCGCATTCGCGCGTCGGGCAAGGTCAACGGACAGAAGCTCGTCTTCGACCGCGAATTCACCTTCTCCGAGGGTGACAGCCGGCAGATCGACATTCAGCTCGTGCCGCAGACGTCGGTCGCGAAAGACAACCGCGTCCTCAAGTGCCTCGAAGAGTCGAAGTCCCGCGAAGAGCTCGCGGAGTGCATCGGGCAAGGCACCGGCCGCGCGGTCAGCGTGAAGATCGGCGCGGAGCTCTCGGGCTATCACGACAACGACTCCACTGACGTGATCTCGCCGGCGGTCGCCGTCACCGTCGACAGCCCGACCGGCGGCTGGACCCTCGGGGGAAGCTTCCTCGTCGACGTGGTGACGACGGCATCCACCGACATCGTCGCGACCGCCTCGCCGCGCTGGACGGAGACGCGCTACGTCCCGGCGCTCTTCGGCAGCAAGAAGATCGACGACTGGCGTGTCGGGCTCAGCACCGGCGCATCGATCGAGCCCGACTACGTCTCGGTCGCCGCGGGCGCGAACGCGTCCGTGGACTTGCTCGACAAACGCGTCACGCCGAGCCTCGCGTACGGCTTCGGCTACGACATCCAGGGCCGCAGCGGGACGAGCTTCGACGCGTTCTCCAGCGTCATCATTCAGAACAGCATCGACGCGGGCGTGAGCATCGTCGCCGACAAGTCGACGGTCATCACGACCGGCTTCACCGGCATCTTCCAGACCGGCGACACGTCGAAGCCGTATCGATACGTCCCGCTCTTCTCCGAAGAGATCGTGTCGGAGATCCCGGCGGGCCTCGTGCGCGAAGAGGTCGACCGCGTCCGAAGCCAGGTGCGCGCGCTCGAGCAGCTCCCGACCGAGCGTTATCGATTCGCGCTCGCCGCGAAGATCGCCCACCGGCTCGAGTCGCAAACGCTCCGCCTCGACGAGCGCCTCTATCTCGACACCTGGGGCGTCAAAGCGACGACGACGGACGCCATGTTCCTCGTCGACGTCGACCGCTTCCGGTTCTGGCCGCACGTGCGCTTTCACGCGCAAACGGGCGCGGATTTCTGGCAGCTCGCCTACCCCGTTCGCCAAGAGGCCGGCCAGATCGTGCTGCCCAACTTCCGCACCGGCGACCGCGAGCTCGGCCCGCTCCTCTCCGTCTACGGCGGCGGCGGCTTCAAGGTCCACCTGGGTGAGAACAAGAACTGGTCGGTCGGGTTCTCGGGGGACGTCATCTACACGCGGTACCTCGACCATCTCTACATCCTCGAGCGCATCGGCGCCTTCGGAGCGCTCGGCGCGGAGGTCGAGGTCGAATGAAGCGCGCGAACCTCATCAGCTTGGCCCTCGCGCTCGGTGCCGGATGTGGCAACCCGATCGCCGACGATCAGATCGAGTTCTGGGGCGACGAGCTTCCGAACGTTCCCGCGAGTGAGCACCATCGCCCCGGCCAGCCGTGTGTCCTCTGCCACGGCGTCTACGGCGGAGCCGCGCCCGAGATGGTGCTCGGCGGGACGATCTTCGCGGACCAATACAGCTTCACGCCCGTCGAGGGCGCGGAGGTCGTCGTCTACGACGCGGTCGGCGACGTCTACACGATGACGTCGAACTGCATCGGTAACTTCTTCATGGAGAAGGAAGGCAACCTTCCGCAGTTCCCGCTCGCCGTCGAGGTTCGATGCCCGACGTACGACAGTGCGGGCAACAAGCTCGAGTCGACCAAAATTCGATCGATGAACAGCTGGATCAGCCGCGACGGCTCCTGCGCGACGTGCCATTCGCTGCGCGGGACCCAAGTCGACTCGACGGGTTGGATCTTTTGCAACGACCCCACCGAGATCCAGTCGAACCCCTACCCGGCCGTGCCGAGCAGCTGCCCCGGCGAGCCGCCGAAGGAGGCCCAATGAAGCGCAACGTCGAGCGGGCGCGAGCGTCGTCGCGCTGGGGAGCGCTCGCGGTGCTCTCGGGGGTCGCGACCTTCGCGGTGGCGCAAGGCTGTGTCGAAGGCCTGACGGCCGCGCCGACGGTGGACTGCCCTCCGTTCGAGGACTTCAAGAAGGTGTCGCCGCTCCTCGAGCAGCGATGCGGAACCCTCGATTGTCACGGCAACACCGCGCGACCGCTACGCCTCTACGGGCAATATGGGCTTCGCTTCAATCCCGACGACGAAGACGAGGACCTCTACACGGGCAACCTCGGCTCGCCGACGACCGCCGAAGAGGTCGAACGAAACTACTTCGCCGTCTGCGGCCTCGAGCCCGAGAAGATGGAAGCGGTCACCTCGGGACAACAACCGCCCGACTCGCTCACCCTCGTCCGAAAGCCGCGCCTCACCGAGAAGCACAAGGGCGGCCGCATCTGGAACGAAGGCAAGGTCGAGGATCGTTGCGTCGTCGGTTGGATCCAAGCCGACTACGAAGAGGGCGCGATGCCGCCCGAGGACTGCGCAGACGCGCTCGCCGACTGAAAGCGGCGAGACTAGGGCTGGCGATCGACGACCGACGCGAGGAGCTCCGCTTCGGCGCAGAGGCTGCCGTCCACGCTGGCCTCGCCTCGGAGCTTCCACACGTTCGAGCGCTGGTGGACGCACTCGACATACAGGTCGAGACGATCACCCGGCTCGACGGTGCGACGAAACTTCGCCTTGTCGATGCCGAGGAAGAACATGAGGTTCGACGTCGTGTCGAACGGGTTGCTCGCGTACGCGAGGATGCCGCCCGTTTGCGCCATCGCCTCGAGGATCAAGACGCCGGGCATGATCGGTCGCTGAGGGAAATGACCGGGAAACCACGGCTCGTTGTACGAGACGCACTTGTGGCCGCGCACGTGCTTGTTCGGGACGACCTCCGTGATGCGGTCGACCATCACGAAGGGGTAACGGTGCGGCAGGATGCTCAGGATTCGGTGAATGTCGATCTTCGAGGGCTCTACTTGCGGGTCCGACATGGCTCAGCCTGATTCGCCGGCGTTGTACATCTGAACGACGCGATCCGTGATGTCGAGATCGGGACGTGAGTACGGCACGGCCTGTTTGTCGATGACGAGATCGTAGCCTTCCTGCCGCGCGAGCTTGGTGATGAGCGCGAACATGCGCTGCAAGATGGGCTTCGTGAGCTCCGCCTGCTTCTTCTCGAGCTCTTTCGAGTAGTCGATGAAGAGCGTCTGGAACTCGGTCATTTCCCTTTGCCAGAGCTCCATGCGGCGGGTGAGCGCTTCACGGCTCAAGAACGAGGCTTGTCGCTCGATGTCGTTCTTCAGCCGAGCGAGGGCGGTCTTCTTGGTGTCGACCTCTTGCTGCCGGCGGTCCTGCAGCTTCTTCAGCTGAACCTGGACCTTGAGACCGTCCTCGGTCTGGAGGAGCGCGCCTTGCAGATCGATGACGGCGAAGCTCTCCGCGTGCGCCGGCAACGACGCCGACAGCACGAGGAGCATCGATGCGAGCGCGACGAGCCGCTTCCACATGGCTGTTGGAAGTAGCGGCGGCGCGCGACGCCGTCAAACCCGCGCGGCGTCGCTTCAGGGCTTCGGGACGACGCACTCGTTCGAGACGCAGGGCGACCCGTCCGCACACGGGCTCTCGTAGGTGCAGGCCGGCGACAGCTCCGTGTCCGTCTTGCACACCCCGTTGTCACAGGCGTCGAAGCGCGAATCGATGAGCTTGCACTCCTCGACGGTGGAACAGCCGTAATGGCAGAAGCCGTCGTCGAGGCAGGACTGGCCGCCGCCGCTGCACGGGGTCGCGTCGTCGCAGACCGGCTGGGGTGACGGATCGGCAAAACATGCGCCGGTCGCTGCATCGCAGAGCTCGCCGGCCGGGCAAGCCGCGTTCGAATCGCAATGCACCGTGCAGTGACCGTTCACGCAGAACAGGCCGTTGCACTCCTCGTCGACCGCACACTCGGTAAAGGTCGGATCGGCGATACAGCCGCCGTTCCAGCAAGACGAGCCCGCGGGGCAAGGCGTCTCGGCATCGCAGGCGGCGACACAGAGACCATCGGCGCACACATGGTCGTCGCCGCACTCGTAGTCGAACGTGCACGGCGAGAGGCACTGCCCGCCGAGACACGCGTAACCCGCGCTGCACTCGCTCGAGTCGGTACAGGCGCAAACGATGACGCTCGAGTCGCAAGCCGGGGGCGCACCACCCGCGGCCCCCTCACCACCCTGCCCTGCACCGCCGAAACCGCTCGTGGTGTTCGCGTAACCGCCGTTGCCCGGGTAGCCGTCGTCGTCGTCGTCGTACGGGTAGCAACCGTACTCGTCGCAGCACTTCTCGTTGTCGC
Organism: Polyangiaceae bacterium; assembly: GCA_013361525.1. Taxonomy (GTDB): domain Bacteria; phylum Myxococcota_A; class Polyangia; order Polyangiales; family Polyangiaceae; genus Xiheicaenibacterium. The sequence goes on from JABFXY010000147.1 coordinate 33,597, forward strand.
ACTCGTAGTCGTCGTTGCCGTCGTGACAGCTCACGACACAGCCCGACGTGAAGATCGAAAGCGGAACGAAGTAGATCAGACCCCGAAGCGTGCCGGCGTAGGTCATGGGCCGTCCGCCATGCAGGGTGTGGACCAGCAGGAAACCGCCGCGCAAACGCGAGAAAGTGGGACGCATGTCAACCGGCGTTCACGCCGAGACTGATCAGTGGCGCGGCGTGGGACGCGGGCGAGCGTGCATCGAAGGTCGGTGGCCGCGGCCGCCGGTGTTCGTCGAGCGCGAAGGCTCTGCGGGGCGGGCGGTCGACCGGAGCGCACGGATCGGCTCGAGCGACATGCCGCGCGCATACAGATCGGCCTCCGCGACCTCGAGCGCGAGATCGAAGAGCTCGGTTCGCGCGAAGCGGCCTGCACGGCCCGACAAGATTCGCGGCAAGACGGCCAAAATGCGACGCATTCCGTCGGCGAATCGACGGGGTATCGCGAGGCGCTCGAGGAGCGGATCGAGGAACTCGATCGCCGCGACGCTGCGGTCGCGCGCTCCTTCGGTCGCCTCTTTCAACGGCTCGAGCAGCAGCAGCGTCCAGAGCACGGTGTCGTCCCGCGGGCCGAGCTCGACAGTGCGGCGATCGATGAACTCGAGGAGGCGGAAGAAGCGCTCACCCGAGGAGGACGGCGAGGAGCTCTGGAACGAGTCGTAGAGGAGCGCGGAGAGCTCCGGCAAGAGCACGTCGAGGACGCCCGTCTCCCACGCGAGGAACATCGTGCGTCGAGCGCCTCCACTGCGAAGGAGCTTGAGCACTTCCTCCGCGACGCGCGGGCGCGCTGCGAGCTCGAGCGCACCGCGGCACTCGACGATCGCATCGTAGGCTTCGGGCTGGATGCCGAGGTCGAGCCGGCCGGCGAACTTCAACGCGCGCAGGATGCGGACCGGATCCTCGCGGAAGCGAACGTGCGGCTCGCCGATCGTGTTTACGACGCGCTTCTCGATGTCGGCGAGGCCGCCGACCCAGTCGAGGATTTGGCCCGCTTCTACGTCGTAAAAGAGCGCGTTGATGGTGAAGTCGCGACGGGACGCGTCCTCGTGCGCTTCACCGAAAACGTTGTCGGATCGAATCAGGAGCTGCGCCGGATCCGCGGTGCCGGAACGACCACCTTCCGCGGACGAGCCGAGCGCGCGGAGGCTCGCGGCCGTTCCGTCGCCTTCTTCGACCTCGTCGTTGGGGTTGCGACGGAACGTCGCGACCTCGATGACTTTGCCGCCGTGGAAGAGCACGTGGACGAGGCGGAAGCGGCGCCCGATGACGCGCGAGTTGCGGAACAGCTCGCGAACTTGTTCGGGGCGTGCGCTCGTCGCGACGTCGAAGTCCTTCGGTTTTCCGCCGAGGAGCAGGTCGCGGACACAGCCGCCGACGAGGTAGGCCTCGTAGCCGTGACGAACGAGGCGCCGAACGACCTTCTGCACATCCGGATCGATGCGGTCTTCGTCGAGCGAGACGGCGTACCGAGGATGAACGGGGCCTTCGACGATCGCGGTGATTTCGGTGGCCGGCTCGTCGATCGGCGGAGCGGAACGACGCCCGCGGCGTCCGCCGCCTTGGGGGCTCGAGGCGGGCGGGCGCGCGTCTTCGACCGTGATGGCCGGTTCGTCGAACGCCGGACGTGCGCGACGCTTCTTCGAAGGCTGCTCGTCGTCGGTCGAGCGAGCGTCCATCGACGGAGCCTCGATCGGCGGGGCCTCGACGACGACGTCGGATTGTCGCGTGCTTCGAGTTGCTCGCTTTCGGCGCTTCGGTGCGGGCGCAGACTCTTCGGCGTCCACCGCGACCGCTTGCGGTTCGTCGGACAAACGCGAGCCCGTAGCGCGCTCGGAAAGGGTCACGCGGGAGGCGTGCTCAGCAACATCAGTCACGCCGGAGGCATGCTCGACAACATCGGTCACGCCGGAGGCGTGCTCAGCGACAGGAGGCGCGCTCGAGGCGCGCTCTAGGTTTGTTGCGCGGGGTGAACGACCCTCGCGCCGGAAACGATCACTCATGGAAAGGACCCGGGCTTCGCCCAGGCGACCTGATCGGAATAGCAGAGGAGCGCTGCTGGGGCAACCAACCCCATTGACCGACGGTAAAGCTCGATGGAATCAGCCCTTGTGCTCTGGAACGGCGCGCAGCGCGTCGGCCAGCTCGGCCATGCCGGCGAACCGATCCTCGGGCTTCTTCTCGAGGCAACGGGCGAGCACCGCCGAGAGCGCAGGAGACAACCCGGACGGGATCTTGATCGGCACGCGCGCGTGCAAGCTCAAGAGCTCGAGCCAGTTCGTGGCTGCAAACGGCGGCTTACCTGAGAGCGCTTCGTAGAGGACGACGCCGAGCGCGTAGAGATCGGCCGACGGCCGGACCGGCTCGCCCTCCGCCTGCTCGGGGGCTGCATAGCCCGGCGTGCCGACGACCTCCGTCGTCATCGTGATGCGTTTGTCGAACGGCGGGCTCGGATCACTCGCGAGTGAAGCTGATCCGAAGTCGAGCACCTTCACCTGCTCGCGCCCGTCGGGCAGATGCACGAGGAAGATGTTCTCGGGCTTCACGTCACGGTGAACGACACCCGCTTCGTGCGCCGCGCCGAGACCGGCAGCCGCGTGAACGATGGTTCGGACGGCGCGCCACGCCGGGAGCTTTCCCTGCGACGCCAAAACGTCCGCGAGATCGACGCCGACGAGGTGCTCCGCGCTGAAGAACGCGAACATCCCGGCGCGCTGCACCGGCTCGAAGACATGAAGCACGTTCTCGTGGCGGATGCGGCAGGCGGCGAGGGCTTCGCGCTCGAAGCGCGCGACGACGTCACGACGGGTCTCGAGCTCCGGCCGAAGGAGCTTCACCGCGACCTTCTCCTGCGCATCGGTCTCCGCGAGGTAGACGTGCGCCACGCCGCCGCTGCGTAAGAGCTGCAAGAGCCGGTAGCGACGCGTGCCCGCGAGCGTCGTTCCGACGATCGATTCGGCGACGAAGCGCTTCACGCCGCGAGATCCTCCGACGCGAGGGCGACCGGCGAGGTCGGGAACAGCTGCGGGTCGAACGTGCGAGCCAGCGCGTCGACGAACGAAGCCCCGTCGCCGGCAACAGGGGCCGTTTGCCCGTACGCGCGCGCGAGCGTCGAGAGGATCGCGACCGGCGAGACGCTGCGCTCGCGAAGCATGCCGATGGTGTAGCTCGATCGGCGCTTCGCGAGGCGCTCACCGCCGCCCGCTTCGACGAGCAGGGGCACGTGGAGGAAGCGCGGCGCGGTCGCGCCCAACATCTCGAAGAGGAGCGCCTGTCTTCCAGCGCTCGACAGGAGATCCGCTCCGCGAACGACGTCGGTCACACCCATCGCGAGATCGTCGACGACGACGGCCAGCTGGTAGGCGAACACGCCGTCCCCGCGGCGAAGCACGAAGTCACCGACGTCGTCCGAAGGGCGGCTCTCACAGATCCCACGCAACACGTCTTCGTAGCGAATCGTCCTTCCGATGGGAACGGCGAGTCGCACGGCGGGCGCTCTTCGGAACGGTCGCTCTCGCATCCCGAAGGACCTGCATGTACCAGGGTAACGTGGCCCCTCCTCGCCTTCGTGCGGCGCGCTCGCGGCGCGGGCGATCTCGGCGCGCGAGCAGTCGCAGAGGTACGTGTGGCCTTCCCGCGCGAGCACGTCGAGCGCGGCGCAGTAGAGCTCGAGACGCTCCGATTGGCGGTACGGCGCCGAAGGACCAGAATCCCCCGGCTGCTCGTCGAAGCGGAACCCGAGCCACGCGAGATCGCGCAGCTGCGACGCTTCGCTGCCGGGGATCGTGCGCGGCGGATCGAGATCCTCCACGCGCAGCACGATCGACCCCTCCGCGCTGCGCGCCGCGACCGTCGCGAACAGAGCCGTCGCCACGCTGCCGAGGTGGAGGTCCCCGGTTGGTGACGGAGCGAAGCGACCCTTGTACCGCACGATTGCTGAGTTATCGCACGATACGAAGGAGGGCCAGCGACGCGAGCATCGGCCGGTCAAAGCGTGCGAACGTTGCTCATGATTCGCACGGCAAGCCGTGCGAATTTCGGTCGACCCGAATGAACGCTGGGTCTAGACCGTCCTCGATGGCCGATACGAGCCCCATCGTCGAGGCGGCGCCGCGCTACGAGGCGGAGTCGATACCTCCTCCGAGCGCGAATACTCCGGGGCTCGAGTGGCGGCTCAACCTCGTGTTGTTTCTCGTCACGGTGGTCGCCGTGTTCTTCTCCGGCGCCGCGTACGCCGGCGCGTATTCGCCGAGCTCTTCGCTGTCGGATCTCGTGCGCGGTCTTTGGAAGGGATACCCGTTCGCGGTTCCCCTCCTCGCGATCCTGTTGTTCCACGAGTTCGGGCACTACATCGCGGCGCGCCTCCACCGCGTGAAGGCGTCGCTTCCGTATTTCATCCCCGCGCCGCTCTTGAATCCGTTCGGGACGATGGGCGCCGTCATCGCGATGCCGGAGCGCATTCGCTCGCGGAACGCCCTCCTCGACATCGGTGCCGCAGGGCCTCTCGCCGGCTTGGTCGTCGCGATCCCGGTGTTGTGGATCGGCCTAGCCGGCTCGCACGTCGGCGCGCTCGATGGTCCGTACGTGCAAGAAGGGCAGAGCCTGCTCTACGTGGGGATGAAGCGCCTCGTGCTCGGCCCGATCCCGGCGGGGCACGACGTCATGATGAGCCCGACCGCGCTCGCGGGTTGGACCGGCTTGTTCGTCACCGCGCTCAACCTGATCCCGGTCGGTCAGCTCGACGGCGGACACGTCGCGTACGCGCTCTTCGGCTCGAAACAGGATCGTTACGCAGCGATGATCCACGTCGGCCTCTTGGTCGTTGCGGGCCTGAACCTGGTGCGGTTCCTCGTTCCCGTGATGCAGAACGGCGGCGACAGGTGGCAGGCGATCGGCAACTCGAGCTTCTACGTCGTGTGGTTCGTGCTGCTCGCGCTCATGCGATGGCGCACGGGCATGAATCACCCGCCGACGGACGACACCACGCTGAGCCCCGTCCGCAAGCTCGTCGCGGGGTTGTGCCTCGTGTTGTTCGCGCTGTTGTTCATGCCGACGCCTTGGGCGACGTACGGCTGAGCAGCCCGAGCTAAACCTTCGGCGGGAACTTCTCGCGGAGCGCGCGGCACACCGCCTCGGGGGCGTAGTGGCTCACGTTGCCGCCGTGGCTCGCGATCTCCCGAACGAGCGACGCCGAGATGAAGCCGTAGTTCGCGCGCGTCGGTAGGAACACGGTATCGACCGAGCCGTCCATGTCCGCGTTGGCGTGCGCGATTTGCAGCTCGTATTCGAAGTCGGTCGCGGCGCGCAGTCCGCGGACGATGACGCGCGCGCCGACCTCCTTGCAGTAGTGGATCAACAGGCCGTCGAAGCGATCGATGCGAGCGTTCTTGATCGGTTTGACGACCTCTTCGAGAAGCGCGAGGCGCTCTTCGAAGGTGAAGAGCGGCCGTCGCGTGGGGTGCACGCCGATCGCCACGATGACCTCGTCGAACAGCTTCGCGGCGCGCTCGATCAAATCGAGGTGGCCGAGCGTGACGGGATCGAAGCTGCCTGCGTAGACGGCGACCGTGGTGACGTCGCTCATTGCTTGGGCCCCGGAACCGGCGCCGGCCCCGGCAGCTGCGGAAGCCCGAGCGGCGGTTGTCCCTCGTTGATCGGACCCGGCAAGCCGACACCCGGAGGCGCAGCGCCTGCGGCCGACGGTGGTGCCGACACGATCGCCCGGAGCTCGGTGTCGTCTTCGAGGTACATCACGCGACCGCCGTCCGAGAACGTCATGCGGTACATCGCGAGCACCGGCGCGCCCATGACGCCGTCGATGTCGAACTGCAGGCCCTTCTCGATGTCGGGGACCTGCGAGCCGTAGATGCCCGGGACCTGATCGAGACGGAAAGAGCCGAGACGGATCGTCGGGACCGTCCCGCCCTTGAGCTTCTGCGACGGATCGCCCGGCACCGGCGTAAGATCACCCGGAACGAGCCCGGCCTTGATCCAGCCGCGATCGTCCAGCGCGAGGGGAAAGCGCATGATGCTGTCCACGAACAACGTGCCGCGGGCACCGTCGTCGCCGCCGAGGCCCGTGCTGAGGACCATGCCCCCACCCTTGCCGTAATAGACCGGCACCTTCGTCGCGCTCGGCGGCGGCTGCGCAGCGTCTTTGCGAACGATGAATTGGTGCCCCGCGTAGTCGATCGTCGCGTTCAGCTGGCGAAGCATGCTCACGCCGATGAGCGCAGAGATCGGGGCGTTCACCTCTTTCGAGATGCTGCTCAAATCTTGCGAGAGGGCCGGGACGTCGGTGACCTCGAGGCCGCTCGACTGCTCGAGCTCCGGGCCGATACGACGCGACTTGAAGCGCAGCGAGACCCAGCTCGGCTCCGCGAAGTTCGAGCTGTCGACCACGACGTCGGCGATCCCCGTGGCGACGAGCGCGAGCCGATCGTCGCCGTCGATCTCGACCGGCACGACGAGGTACGGCGCGATGTCACTCACCTGCGCCATCTCGACGACGGCGCGAGGCTCACCCGACAACGTGAACGGCGTGCGCCCCCCGCCGCTCCGCGCGAGGACGACGACAGCCTTCGCCCACTCGTCGCGGACCTCGGGGTCGTCGAGGATCGTCTCGAACTCTTCCGCGGCAGGCGAAAGGTCCCCGCGGTACCAGTGTGCGCGCCCCCGGAGCGCGGCCGCTTCGGAGCCGGGCAGTGCGTTGAGCAGGCGCAGCGACTCGTCGTATTCGAGCCGAACGAGCGCGATCCGCCCGCCGAGCATTCGAATCTCCGGGTCGTCCGGCGCGATGGCGAGCGCCTTGTGGATCGCCTCGTACGCGGGGTCGATCTTCACCTCGTTGAAGTCTTGCTCCGCGCGACGGAACCAGCGCTCGGCGAGCTCGGGGCGTCCGGACGAAGGCGAGTTCGCATTCGTACAGCCGGAGGCGGCGATCCCGAGGAGAGTCGTCAGCAGAGCGGCGCGGCCCAAAGTGTGATGCGACGGCACGAGCACTTCCTTCTTCACGGGGGCGATACGGAGAGGATGCGGTCGGCGCGAAGCTCGCGACGACCTCTTCCGGGGAGCAAATAGCCAAGAACGTGCGGGGGGTCGAGGTCCCGCTGCACGGAAGTCACCACGAGCACGAGGTCGACCGGCGGTTTGCCGCTCGGTCGATAGCGCACGCGAACAGGGGCGCCGCTCGCCACCGCGGACTCGAGCTCGTCGAGGACGCCGGGGCGCGCGATGCGCTTGCCGACCTTGACGTGCCACAGGTCCCGCATGGTCCGCGGCTTGAGCTCACGAACGACCGCCTCGAAGACGCGCCGGAGGGTGCGTACGTCGTCCGCCGCCCGATGACACCGCGTCACCGAGATTCCGAGCTCTTCGCAGAGCGCCCCGAGCGCGTGGCTGCGAAAGCCGTAGACGCGACGCGAGAGCGTGAGCGTGTCGAGGTGGTGCGGGATCGAGAGCGGCGAGCCGAGCCGCGCGAGCTCGGCTTCGATGAACGCGACGTCGTAGCTCGCGCCGTGCGCGACGAGCACCGCACCATCGATGATCGCGCGGACCTGGTCGGCGATCGCGGCGAACAGCGGCGCGTCCGCGAGATCCGCGACACCGATGTGATGGATGTGCTCGTTGCCGTGCCGGCCGTCGTCGGGCCGAACGAGCGTGGTGAGCGACTCTTCCGTCACCGTTCCACGGACCCGTTCCATGCAGACTTCGATGACCCGATCGACGCTCGCGTCGAGGCCGGTCATCTCGAGGTCCACGAACACCACGGGCGCCTCGTCGATCGGCAAATCCCACGGAGATCCGGCGGGCGGTTCGCCCGCGAGGCGTGCTCGTTGCGACGCGCTCAGCGGCGAGGTTCGTCGACGCGTCGAGGAGCCCGTCGTCACGGCGTCGACTCCGGATCGACGACGAGCTCGCCCGCGTCGTTGCAGAAGCCGACGAGCGTCCATCCCGTAGCTTTGCAGAGGTAGAAATCGATGCACTCGGTCAGACAAGGATCGCCGCAGACCTCGGCCGCCTCGCCGGGACAATCAGGCGGCTGAAGGTCCGGCGTGCAGCCTTCTGCATCGTCGCTGTGATCGAACACCACAGGCTCGCAGCCTCCGGCGCCGCTTCCACCTTGGGGTGCACCCCCGCCGATGCCGCCGCCGCCCGAGCCCGACTCGCAGGTCTCCGCGAGCGTCCAGTTGCCTTCGACGCAATCGTAGAGCGCCTCGCAGAGCTCGTCGTCGCAGGTTCCGCCGCGACCGACCGGGCACCCGCCCTCCGGGATCTTTCCGCAGAGGAGCAGCTCTTCGCCGCACCCAGCGAGCACGGCGAGCACCGTGACCATCCATGGCCGAAAACCCGTCACCACCGGGCGGGTTTACTGTCGCCACCGACCGATGGGAACAGGGCCCATTCGAACGGGACCACTTTGGGCGGGAAGCAACCCTTTGGCCTCAAAACGTCACTTTGGGTTCCAAGCGACACAGCCGAGCACGTACCATCGCCGCGCATGCGCCCCTCCGTGCTCCTCGCGGTGTTCTTCGGTGTCGCCGCGTCCTCCGCCGGTTTCGTCGCGGCCTGCGCGAGCGGCTCGACCCAACAAGAGGCGAACGGCTCCGCGTCGGACTCGACCAGCTCGCCGACTGGAACCGAAGCTGCGACCTCGAACGTCGACGTCGCCCCGCCGCCATCGACGGCGCCCGACACCGGCGAGCCTCGCTCCGATATCACGAACGAGCCCCCCGACGGCGGCGTCGTGATGAACAACGCGACGACCTCGGGCGACGCCGGATCGAGCGATCGACTCGGGCCCATCAAAGATCTCGTCGTGAAGAACCGCGACAAGTACCGCGCGTGTTTCGACGCCTGGCTGAAGAAGAACCCCGGTCAAAAGACCGAGGTGAAGATAAGCTGGGAGATCAAGCTCAAGGAGACCGGCGAAATCGAGAGCGCGGCCTTCAAGGCCGACGAGACCGACGTCGCGGACAAGGCCATGGAGACGTGCATGGTCGACGTCACGAAGAGCATCGCGTTCCCCGCTTCGCCGAGCGGCAAAGTCACGACCTACCATCACCCCTTCCGGTTCAAGCCGAAGAACTGAGCGACCCCGCTTTACGACATGGTTGCGATCCAACGCCCGACGGCCGGGCGAAACGCATACGCCGAGCTCCTGCGCGACACGCGCGGGATGAAGCGCGAGCAGCAGCAGGCGCGTGACGCCTGGTTCGCGGCGCTCGCGACCGACCGAAAGGACGAGATCCTCTTCGAGCTGGAGGTCTTGCTCAAAGGCCTCGCGTGCTTCGCGAACCCGCGAAACCACCCCGGCTCCGGCGCGCGAAGGGCCTTCGTGACGCTCGATTTCCGCGACCACCTGCACCAGGCGCGCGACGGCGTTCTGCGCATCGTGCAGCTCGCCCGTGCGCTCCTCGGCGAGCGCGACCGCGCCTTCGTCTTTCATCGCTACCTCGAGACGGTCTTGCCGGAGGACGGCGCGCGCACGCGTCTCTTGCGCTCTTCGCTCTCGGAGCAAGAGACGCCGGAAGAGAGCCTCATCGTCATGCGGCACGGCCTCACGAACCTCGTCGAGGTGATGAACGGCCTGCTCAAGCTGCCGCGCGTCCCGTTCCGGCTCTTTTATTCGATGCTCGCCACGGCGATGCGCGAGTCGGCGCAGTCGACGTTCTTCAACCCGCTCGCGGCGCTCGAGTTCCGCCCCGAGTTCGACCGCATCCCCTCGGCCCAGGTGCTGGAGCTCATCCAGAGCGTCACCGGCGAGCACGCGCATCGCCTCGTCGCGCTGTCGTTTCTGTCGCTGTTCCGGATGCTCAAGTACCTGCGCCTGCTCGACAACATCGCGGTCGACCACACCGACCGGCGGATCGGCGGGCGCGCTTATTTGATCCTCGCCGTCCTGCGCAGCGACGCGCGCGCGCTATCCGGTTACCTGCGCCGCAAGTCGGGCTCGCTCCTCGCGGCCGGCTACCAAAAAGACCTGCTTCGCGTTCCGGCGCGCGACATCGCATCGCGCTTCGAAGATCTCCGCAGCGAGGGCTACCGCCTCGTCGCGATGAAGGGCGCGCTCACCGGCGTCGCGTCGAACCTCCGCCTCGAGATGCGGCGCACGTTCGAGCACGATCTGCCCACGGTCGAGAGCACCTCGTCGGAGGCGGAGCTTCGGCTGCGCTTGCGCGAGGTGACCAAGAACCTCCGCCCCTCGATCCAGAACGCGATCTTGTTCCTCGGCAAATCGCTCCGCGGCACGCTCGACGAAGGGCAGGTTTTCGACGACTACGCGGCCCGCCGCGCGTCGAGCGAGCGCCTGCGCCGCGACATTTGGATGTTCGCGCAGATCGTCCGCGCGTTCGCCAGCAAGGCACGCCACGCAGACCTCTCCGTCGACCAGTGGGGCAAAGTGCAGAGCTTCGCGTTCGTGCGCGAGTTCCTCGGCTACTTCCGCGCGATGGGCTACCCGCTTTTGCGCGTCGGCGACTATCCGCGCTTCGACGCGTTCATGAGCGCGATGAGCGCCCTCACCGAGACGGACTTGTTCGACCCCCAACGGCTCGCGATGGCCGTCGAAGAGACGGACGCATTCCACGCGTACCTCGTGCAGCTGCTCGAGCGCATCTCGGAGCGTGAAGAGCTCCGCGAGGTGCCGTTCGACAAGCCTGCCGCCGCGCGCGCGCTGCGCTTGTACCTCGGCGACTGATCATCGCCGACGCGTCTCGCGGCCGCGCAAAACGCCGCGCTAACAAAACGCCAAGAGCGGGGACCAACGGTCGCCTCGCGCACCATCGGTGCGTTCGGCGGCCCCATTGGACGACCCGCCCTCGTTCTCGGCGTCGAGCGCAGGAAGGGCCCGAGCTCGAACCGAGATACGTACCACCAGCCGCGGCGAACCAATGCCGCGTCGACAAGCCCGTCTTCCTACGTTCCAATGCGCGAACAGCAGCGAACGCGCAGCAGCCAGGAACAAGAATTAGGGCTTCACCGCGACCAGCGTGGCATCGCTCATTGCCGCATCGTCGCGCCCCACAAGCGACTCCCGTTTGGGAATCAGGGATCACCGCGCGGAGACGGCTTCACCGGCCATCCAGCACGTCGGGATCAGGCGTCAAGTCGCGCCGAGGGCGCGAACCTCAGTCGAGCGCGCCACGGGCGCGTCTCGTACTGTCGCGCCAGAGGCGCGCGACTCAATCGAGCGCGCCGAAGCGCGCTACGCAATCGACAATGGCGAGGTACTTACCTCATTCAGATTCGTCGTGCGAGGTCGGCTCGCTGGCCGGCGCCGCTGGTGCGGGAGCGGCCTTCGCCTTCCGCGGAGCAGCCTTGCGCGCAGTCTTCTTCGCGCCGGCCTTCTTCGGAGCGGCCTTCTTGGCGGCCTTCTTCGGAGCGGCCTTCTTGGCAGCCTTCTTCGGCGCGGCCTTCTTCGCGGCGCGCTTCGGAGCAGCCTTCTTCGCCGCCGCCTTCTTCGGGGCAGCCTTCTTCGCCTTGGCAACCTTGGCGGCCTTGCCGGCAGCCGGCTTCTTCGCCGTCTTGGTCACCTTCTTGGGAGCCTTCTTCGCGGTCTTCTTAGCAGCCATCTGCGTCCTCCTCATGGCGCTGCCTGCCGACCCCAGAACGTTCACCCTCGAGAACGAACATCGCTCCCTCGGGAACCGCTCCGCACCAGACCTGATCTCGCCTTCGAACCCGCCGACGACGAAACCTGCCTCGTACGCTCCGACTGGAATGGGACCCCATGCAGCAACAGATGTTGCACGACGTATATTGCCACGCATGGGCATGGTCAAGGAAATATTTACGGGCTTGTTTTTCGATAAGCGGCGCGCTCCTCGGGAAACCGCTCTGCAATGGTTGCGGATTGAACGTGGTCACAGATGGACCCATGCGTCCAGCATGTCGGTTTTTGCTTGACCAAAAACAATGTTTTGTGTCAGGCGCCGCGACGGTCTTGTGAACCGAACGCAACGCCGATACGGTCCGGCCGTTCGCCCGCCCCCGGGATGTCCGGCGAGGCTGGGCAGGGAGGATGAGCAATGCTCACAGGTCGACGGGCACGCGGGCTCAGGTGGAGCACCCTGCTACTCGTGGTTTTCGGTTTGCTGGGTTGCGGGCCGAGCCAAGAAGAATTCGACGCCAAGGTCCGCGAGATCGAGGACCTCAAAGGAAAGCTCGCCCAAGAGCAAAACGCTCGCAAGAACAGCGAGCGCGAGCTGACCGACGCACGCGCGCAGATCGAGCAGCTGAAAGAGCAGCTGCGCGCAGCCGGCGTGGACATCTCGAACTTGAACGCGAACATCGAGCAGCAAGCTCGCGCGCTCGAGGACTACAAGAAGCGCGCAGAGCAGCTGGAGGCGATCCGCCAGCGCTTCGAGCTCCTGAAGAAGAAGCTCGACGAGCTCACGAAGTTCGGTCTCAAGGTTCAGATCCGCAACAACCGGATCGTGATCCAGCTGCCGGGCGACGTGCTCTTCGACTCCGGCAAAGAGACCCTCAAGAAAGAGGGCCAGGACATCCTCGGGAAGGTCGCGAACGTCATCCGGCAGGACGCGGGCCTCAACGCGCGCACCTACCAGGTCGCCGGTCACACCGACAACAAGCCCTTCCAAGGCACGTTCAAAGACAACTGGGGCCTCAGCGCGATGCGCGCTCGCGAGGTGCTCGTGTTCCTGACGGAGCCGACGCCCAAGGGCGGCGGTCTCAAGCCCCCGAACTGGTCGGCGGTCGGCTACGGCGACACCGATCCGGTCGCGGACAACAACACCGACGCCGGCCGCAAGCTCAACCGCCGCGTCGAGCTCGTCGTGATGCCGAACGTCGAAGAGATGATCGACCTCAAGACGATCACGAAGTGACGAACACCAAGCGACATCCGGGTTCATCCGCCGGTGAGCGGCGCGTCGCGACGATCGACATCGGCACCAACTCGGTGCTGTTGCTCGTCGCACGCCTCGACGCCGGCGGCGTGCTTCAGCCCATCGAAGAGCGCGCGACCATCACGCGGCTCGGCGAAGGCGTCGATCGCACGCGCACGCTGGCGCCCGCCGCCATCGAGCGCACGCTCGCCTGCCTCGAGGAGTACGCGAGGGCAATCGCGGAGCACGGCGTGACGGACGTCGCAGCGGTCGGTACCAGCGCGATGCGTGACGCCTCCGGCGGGGACGATCTCCGCCGGCGGGCGCGCACGATCTTGGGTGTCGAGCCGCAGACGATCAGCGGCGACGAAGAGGCGCGCCTCACCTTTCGAGGCGGCCTCTCGGGGCTCGCGTTGCCCCCGGGCCGCGTGGTCGTCTTCGACATCGGCGGCGGCAGCACGGAGTTCATCTCGGGCGATGCCGAGACACGAGCCCAAAGCAGCGGCATCAGCCTCGACGTCGGGAGCGTGCGATTGACGGAGCGACACGTGAAAGCCGATCCACCTTCGCCGGAAGAGCTCTCGGCGATCGGCGACGACATCGAGCGTGAGCTCGCGAAGGTGCCGTCGATGAAGGGCGCGACGCTCGTCGGCGTCGCGGGCACCGTGACGACGATCGCCGCGATTGCGCGATCGGTCGATCCTTACGACGCGTCGAAAATCCACGGCGCCGTCCTCTCGAAACGAGACGTCGGCGAAACGGCCGCGCTGCTCGCGCGGACGAAGCTTGCGGAGCGCCAAGGTTTGCCCGGCCTCTCGCCGAAACGTGCCGACGTGATCGTCGCGGGCGCCGCGTTGTGCGCCGCGATCGTTCGGCGCGCCGACGCCTCCGAGCTCGTCGTCTCGGACCGCGGTGTTCGCTGGGGCCTCGCCGAAGAGCTGGCCCACCGCTGAGCCACGCACTGGCACAGGTCGAGCGACGCGGCCGGACGAAGGAGCCGGCCCACGTAGGGAGCTGGAGCAGCGGCCAAACCTGCGTCAAATCGCTGTGGGCTGCCCGGCGCATACGCTTTTACGCAGAGCGTAATGCTCATTGACATCCCCTGACGCACTGGGTACAGTGCGCGCGCCTGGCGCAAACTGACGTTTGACGCATGGGTGACGCGTTTCCGCGGTCTCATCAGGTTGGCTCGAACGGTGCCCACGCGTCATGCTTGGGCATTTGGTTTTCTCCGGGTGGATCACCGCGATCCGTTCGGAGGCACGGCAGCACGTACTGCGGAACATGGGCCGTCGATGCGGGCGGCTCGAAGGCTTCGGCGTACGGCTGGCTTCTGCCGGTGAGTGGGTGCGGAGGGAGAACTAGAAAAAAACGATCGTCTTCGTTCGCACCCGAGCCCCTCCACCTGCGAGTCAGGTCGAAAAGGCCCGGTGGTCACCCTGCCGCACGCATCGAGCCGCCACATCGGCGCGGCACGCGACGGGGCACGAGCTCGACGGATGCTGCAGGACACGGCCAGGGACGACTCGTTTCTTCCCGGGCTGGCATGGTCCGAAAAATTCGTCGAGCGCACTACGGCCGGAGGAATAAGCCGGCTTGGAGAATGTTGTGTCGGACATCGCCAGGATCGCCACCATCAAGACGTCCAAATCATCCTCGACGCTCGGTTCGAAGGGCCTCGGCTCGAAAGGTCTTTCGACCACGAACGGGCTTCAGGGCGCGAAGGCGCGTCCATCGGCGGATGATCGACGCGGGCTGAAGAGCTCGCCCCAAGCAACGAGGGGCAAAGCCGCGTCGAGCGACGCGTCCCGTCGGTCCGGCTCGAAGAGCGCCTCGACCGAGAAGGTGGCGACCAAGAAGGCGGCCGCGAAAGCGATCGCTCCTTCCTCCACGGCGAAGCAGGTCGTCGCGACGAAGGCGGCGGCCGTGCCGAGCGCGACCGCGGGCGGCAAGCCCCGCGTTCCTGCAAAGCCGGAGCGCGCGCGCCCTGAAGCGCCGACGCCTCCTCGCGTAGAAGCTTTCGTCCCCCCCTCACCGCAGGTCGAGGTCGCGCGCACGCCCATCGTGGCTCTCCGCGACGAGCTCCCCAACGAGCTCCCCCTGGCGAGCGCGCGCGAGGGCGATGCGGCAACGAGCGTCAGTCACGAGACACGGGTCCTTGCGAACGGCGACACGCCGCGCGACGACCAGGAACGAAAAGGAGAAGTTATGCAGGCTGAAACCGGTGTGCAGTTCAAGGTCGGTGACAAGGCGGTCTACCCGAGGGGTGGCGTCGCCGAGGTCATCGGCATCGAGGAGCTGGACATCGCCGGAAATCGCCAGCGGTTCTACGTGCTCAGGCTGTTGCAGAACAACAGCAAGATCCGCGTCCCCGTCGGAAACGCCAACGCGGTCGGGCTCCGCCAGCTCATCAGCGAGCAAGAGATCCAAGAGGTCTTCGACATCCTGCGCGAGCGCACGATCGCGTTCGACAAGCAGACGTGGAACCGCCGGTACCGCGGCTTCATGGACAAGATCAAGACGGGCTCGATCTACGACGTCGCCGAGGTGCTCCGCGACTTGTACCGATTGAAGACGGACAAGCAGCTTTCGTTCGGCGAAAAGCGAATGCTCGACGAGGCGCGCACGCTGATCGTGAAAGAGATCGCGATCGCGCGTGGTCAGACGGAAGACGACGTGAAGAACGAGATCGAAGCGATCTTCCTCTCGAACTAACGTTCGAAGATCGTCACTCGGACGATCGATGCGCGCGCGTGATCACAACGATCCGCGCGCGTTTCGCGTTTGTTCACCGAGGTGCGTTCCGGTGCGCCGCGCGGCCCGTGCACAAATGCCGATCACTTCATGTATCGTGCGGCCTTGCCGCAGCCGTTGTCGTCACGGACGCCCCGAAACATGAAGCGCGCACGGCTTACTCCGACGCCCTCTGGTCTCGCTCGCCGCACGGCGGGTCTCGCTCGTGGATGCTTCGCCGCTCTGGCGGTCGGGCTGTGCTTGTTACTCCTCGCGCCGCGCGGATACGCCGGCCCGGGCGCTGCGAGCGCCAAGCCTTCCGCGGCACCCGCGACGGCAACAGCCACCACCACGACGACGACTCCGCCCGCGCCGGCGAAGCCGAGCACTTCCGCGGCGCCGTCGGCAGCGCCGCCGCCGGTGACTGCGTCGACGCCGCCCGCGGCGGTCGTCGGGCCGCCCGCTCCGGTGGCGGAGGACCCG
>JABFXY010000098.1 GCA_013361525.1 Polyangiaceae bacterium
AGCGCGAGATCATCGAGCTCGATGATCTCGCGCTCCTCGAGCAGCCCGTGACGCAGGCCGCGTGCGCGAACGCGGAGAGCCTCCGCGTCGTCGCGCCCGACGAGGTGTATCGCCTCCGTCGCATGGGCACGTCCGCGGTCGGATCCCGGTTCTTCGAGATCGGCGAGCACGCAACGCGCATACGCGGACGCGCGCAAATCGGCGGCGAGATCCGCGAGCTCGAGCGCCCGCGACGCGAGCGCGATCGCTTCCGCCCGCCGGCCCGCGGTGGCATACGCCGATGCCGCGTTCAGCGTCGCCCGCGCGGCTCTCGGTCCGTGGCCGAGGTGCTCCCAAATCCGCGCCGCGCGCTCGCTCGCGTGCGCGGCTTCTTCGAGGTGTCCTTCGTCGACGCCCGACGCCCCTGCGCCGGTTGCGTAGGTAGCCTCCTCGAGGAGGGCCGAGGCCGCAGCTGCGTGCTCGGCCGCGCCACGGAATGACGCATAGGCCGCCGCCGGATCCGAGCTCGCGAGGACGTAGCCGCGCGCGCCCAGCAGCCGCGCGCGCTCCTCCGCATCCATCGGGAGGCCCTCCGCTTCGTCGAGCGCGCGCAGCGCGCCTTCGAGATCCGCGGCGTGAGCACGCGCGAGCGCGAGCACCTCGAGCCCGAGCACGTCGGTCGGCGTCCCGAGCTTGTCGATTGCGCCCTGCGCGTCACCGCGATCGAGCAGCAGCCTGGCCGAACAAGCGAGCGCCGTCGCGTCGACGGTCGCGGAGCGTGCGCTCGTCTCGAGCGCGCGCTCCGCGAGCCGCGCTGCTGCGTCTCGATCACCGGAGCGCCGGTACAGCTCGGCGACCGCTGCGATCCAGGACGCGGTCTCGGTCGACTCGAGCCTGCGCGCGAGTGCGCGCGCGCGTCCCACCTCGCCGCGAAGGCGCAACGCTCTCGCTGCCTGAACGACGAGCTCTTTCGGCGTGTCCACGTCCCCTTCGACCCGCGACAGCGCACGTTCGGGTGCCGGCGCCCGCGCGAGATCCAGCGCAAGGCGCGCGATCGATGCACCGTCGTGCGCGGGTCGGTCGAATTCGCGTGAGCTCGGACGCTCGGCGTCGGTCGTTCCTACCTCGATCGCTTCGCGCACGTCGCGAAGCGTCCACGTCGAGGCGGAACGTTGTCGCGCGAGTGCGACGAGACCTCGACCAACACGCGCTTCCCCCGCGCGCGCGATCGATCCGAGTGGCCACCCGAGCGACGCCGCACCGACGACACCCGCGATCCACCTCGTGAGCGCATCGGTTCCGAGTGGGCTCGCGGTCGGCTCGCCGGCGACGCCCGTGGTGCCCTCGAAATGAGTGAGATCGCGTCCCCACGCGGCGAGCGCATCGAGCCAAGGCATCGCTTCGTCGCTCCTCGCGTTTACCTCGCCGTTCGTTCGGAGCACGCTCGCTTGCAGCCGCACGTACGTGTTGCGTACCGCCGCGAGGCGGGCGCTCTGCTCGATGTCGAGCGCAGCGCCGCCGTCGCCGTTCCCGCCATCCCCGAACGCCAACGCGGAGCGAGCGCTTCGCGCTCGCTCCGCCGCCCACGATGCGCTCGCTCGAATCTCCGGTGTCTCGGCCAGCAGTGCCGCACAGATTTCATCGAACGGCGACGGCAACCGCGCCCGCCGAGCTGCCGCGGCGAGGTCCTCCACCGAAGCGAGCTGCGGCAAGGCGAGCTCCGCGAGCACGAGCGCAAACGCGAACAAATCGCGCGAGCGCGCATCACCGAGATCGGTGTCCCCGCGTGCGATGTACCGCGGCGTCCCGCTGCCGAGCTCGCGCCGACCGGCTTCGGTCGCGAAGCCGAAGTCGACGAGCGTCGCACGGCCGTCGGTGGTGACGAGCACGTTGGCGGGCTTCACGTCACCGTGCGCGATGCCGCCGGTGTGCAGGCCTGCGAGCGCGAGGCTGAGCGTCTCGGCAATTCGGAGGGCGCGCGTCAGGAGCAGCGCGGGCCGCGCCTCCGGCGCGCCCCGCTCGACGGAGACGGTGCGGCCTCTTTCGAGCCGGACCCAACCGACGCCGAGCGGGTAGGGGAGGAAGGGTCCGCTGCCGCGGAGGAGCACGCGCGCTTCGCGAGCGTGCTCCTCCGCCCCGCGGGAATGCTTCGCGACTTTCAGCGCAGCCGTCGCGTCCCCGAGCCGCACCTCGAAAACGTCCGACGTCGCGCCCGCCCCGAGCTCACCGACGAGCGTGAGCCCGTCGAGCGAGAGTGGGTGTGCCAACTCGAAGGCACGTGTCACCTCCCAGATTTACCGCGAAATACCCGCGGTCAGCAACCGTGTTGGCACCAGCCGCCGCGGGTGCGCCGGGGCCGTCTCCTTCAACGGGAGCGAGCCAGCTGGCTCAGTCGTTTGGCCGCTCGATCGGGTCCGTCTACGCCGCAACTGACCCCCGCGGCGCGCGCGGTCAGTTGCAGGGCGCGCCGCCCGAGATCCACCGCGACAGCACAGTCAGCTCGTCGATCGTGAACGGCCCGCGAGGGGCGTCGGGGTCCTCCGACGGGGGCGGCATCGGCAGGCCGACGACCAACATCGAGCGCAACCGCTCCGTCTCCCCGGGGGCGAGCTCGTCATCCGCCTGGCCGTACGCGAGCAGCTTGTAGAGGAGGTAGCTGTTTCCAGCGCTGCGCTTGTCGTCGATGAGCGGCATCGCCGCACCGAAACGGCCCGGGCGCTCCTGCGACTCGTCTGCGTCGCCGCCGACGCTGGTCTCGTGTGCCGTTCGTCCGATCGACGCCAGGAGCCCCGCCCGATCGACCGTAAAGCCTTCGGGCGGGCTCGTTTGGGACGTGACCACGTGGCAGGTCGCGCAGCTCCCGAGCATGGCCACGATCTCTTCGCACGCTGGCGGGGCGGGGGGCTCTTCGACCCCGAGCGGTGGATCAGTGTCCGGCCCCGTGGTGAACGAAAACGACTGGGTCACGTCGAGGAACGCGCCATCCATCGCGCGAAAACCCACGTCTGTCCCGTCCCGCGGCGACAAGATCGTGAACGTGTGGACCTTCTCGGGGGTCAGCGGCGCGTCGAGGTAGATCGTCAGCGCGCGCGTGACCGGGTCGTAAATGGGCGACGTCGAGATGGCTGCCGTGCAGTCCTCGAAGCCTTCGACGACGGCGGCATCACTCTGAAGGCAATACGCCTGTCGGATCGCGCTTCGAGGATCGAGGTAGCGATCGAAGCGCACGACGAAGGCCGACCCCGTGAAGACCACGCTCGATCCGTCGGATGCGAGCGCTTCAGGGCCGTCGATCGCGCTGGGACGCGCGAGCACGGTGGCGTTCATGCGAGGACCGGGCGGAAAATATTCCGGCCCGTCGATGTCGCAGCCGCCCGTAGCAAGCGCGCACGCAACGAACGTCGCATACGCGCCGATATCGAGGCAGGGACGACGGATCAGCTCTCGGCGTAGAGCATCAGCTGCTCTTTCACCGTCTTGTCGCTGATGCCGGTCGAGAGGTGCTCTTTCAGGCAGTCCGCGAGCGTGATCAACATCTCGTCCACGCCCTTGTCCTCGATCAGCTTCGCGAGAAGTTGCCGCGCGTCTTTCCCGTCGTCCTCCCTCAGAAACCCACGGACGATCTCCAGCGAAATTTCGCCCTGGAAATCGAGGTACATGTTGTCGAGGAGGTACCGGACCAGCTCCTTCACGCTTGCTCTCCTTCGGCTCTGACCCAGGGCCAGGTAGGGTTTGGCTATAGCGGCCCGGCGCCGGGGTAGGCAAGGAATTGTTTTCGCTTCTCGCGACCTGTCGTCGTGAGCTCTCTTTCGAGAGGAAGCCTATGCGCGCCGTCACTTGCACCCTGCGAGGACGCCGTCGGACGACGTGTGACAGACCAGGCAGGGTCGGGGATTCCTCGACCACGCGATCGAGCACTTGGAGGCGAACCCCGAGGGATGAGGGCTGATGCCGGCACCTCCCGCGACGCCGCGCGTCGCATGGCAGGTAGCGCAGTCACGCTCGGCATGACACGAAACGCACGTGTTCAGGTTCCGCTCGGCCTCCCAGGCATGGTGGCCGGTGCTCCGCGGCGGGTAGACCCAGGTCTCGGGGGGAGGGTGGAAGCGGGCACCCGCGGGTCGGTTGCCTGTCGGCCCGTCGCGCGCGACGCCGGTGCGCCGGTGGCAATCGCCGCAGAACGACGTCTCCTGATGGCAGCTCGTGCAGCGTGGGTTGTCGAGGCGTGCCGCCGAGGCGTGCATCGTGATCCAGTCGTTCGGATGCACCCGTCGATCGCGAAGCTTGCCGTCGTGGCAGTCGCTGCAGTCCTCCTCCTGATGGCAGCTCGCGCAGAAGCTGCTGTCGTTGGCCGCGACCGTCTTGTGGCGCTCGATCCAGTCCGGTGTGTGTCCGGCCATGCGCAGCCAATCGGGTGGCAAGAGCTCACCGGTCGCGAAGTCTTGCACGAGCTTGCCGGAGAGCTCCGTCAGGTGACACGTCGTGCACTCGCTCGAAGCGTCACCGCGCGAGGCCTTCGGCATGTCGTGGCACGTGAAGCATCCCGCCATCCTCGGAAGTTGATCGCGCGTCGCGAGCTCGAGCTCTTCGACGCGTCCGTGGCACTGCTGACAGTTGATGTTCCGGTCGAGGTGCTTCTTGTGTGAGAAGCGGAGGTTCGGCGCGGGGATGACGAGGGGCGCGACGCGTCCGCCGGCCCCTCGGGTCGCACCGATGTGGCAGTACGAGCACTGGCCGTTGTCCTCTTTGCCCGCGGTCACGTTCGCGAGATCGGCGTGGCTCGTGTCGTGGCAGCTGTCGCAGGTCTCCGCCGGGCGCGGTAGCAGCGAGTCGCTCGACTGCAGGCTCCCGTAGGCCGCCGTATGACACGACTTGCACGACAGCTTGAGGTCTTTGACGTGTTTCTTGTGGTTGAAGCGGATCGTGATCGATTGGGGCGGGAAGATCTCGTCGCTCGGGACCGGGCTCTCGCGTGAGCCCGGCGGCATGAGCTCGATCGGGACCTCGGCGTCGTTCGGCATCGGAGACATCCCCGACAGGCGCGCGGGCGCCGCCTTCTCGGGTGGTGTGGTCGCTGCGTCGTCGGCATGCACCCCCGGGACGGCGAGGGCGGAGACGATCGCTGCGACGACGGCGACGACGAGGAGCGCGGCGCTCCACGAACGTCCTGCACGGGCGAACGACGATCGGCGCGCGTTCATCTCGCCCATTGGAGATCCAGTCGCGCGAGAACGCGAAAACGCTGTCCCACGCGCTCGTTCACCGCGTGCTCGAACTCCGTGCCGAGCTTCGCGAGATCGATCGGTTTGAAGCCCGCTCCGAGGACGTAGCTGAAGCTCGTCGTATCGGGATCGTCGGGCCTGCGCGACGCGATGCCGTCGCCGAAGTCGAACACCGACACGCGCGCGCCGACCGCGTAGCGCCCGCCGTCGAACGTCTTTTCCGCGGAGGCGTCGGCTCCGATGCGATGCCCGCGCTCGCCCGCTTGCACCATGCCGCGAAAATCGACCCGCCCGAGCGAGCTGCGCCAGCGCGCGGCGAGCTGACCCAGGCCGTCGAACACGTACGTCATCGGTCGATTTTCTTCGGCACGCGCGGCCTGCGACACGAGCGAGCCGCCGTTCTCTGCAGCGCCCGAAGTTCCGGAGGTATCGAAGAAAGCGCCGTCTTCCTTGCACGTCGGAGCGAGCCCAGCCGCCGCGCACTCGATCGCGGAGAACTCCTCCGGGTCACCTTCGGTCTCCCAGACGCGGAGGCCACCCTGCGCGGACAGATCGATCTCGCGGGTGATGCGCGCTTCCACGCGACCTGTCGCGGTCGTCGTCGGGTTGTGCGTGAACCAGTTGAAGATCGAGTCTGCGTCGAAGGTGGGCGAGTAGTGATCGGCGTCGAGACCGAGCGTCACGCGATCACCGACGTACGCCTCGATACCGCCGTACGCCGTCGGAAACAGCTGGTTGTAGAAGTCGTAGGAGAAGCCGCCCTTGATGCCGCCGAGATCGCTCTTGCTGATCGTGCTCGCGAAGCCGAGCCTGTCGCTCGAGATGCGCAGGCCGTCGACGGTCGGATAGCCCGCGCCGACCATGTCCGGAAATTGCCGCGTGAACGCCTCGCCCGTGTTGTAGACGCGCCGGTAGGTGAGCCGGGCGCGTAGCCAGCTCGGCCCGGCAGCTTCGACCGCCGCGCCGAACGCGGGGGCGTAGCTCGCGAATTGGTACGAAGGGTAATCCGACGACAGCGGGCCCCCCGCTTCATCGAACCCCGCATGGCTGCCACGCCAGACGCCTTGCGATTCGTACCGCGACGTCGAGATCGGGATGCCGCCGCGCTGCTCGAACCCGCCGTACAGCTCCACGTCCACGTAAGCGGGCGTGTGGATGCGAAGAAGCCCACCGTCGAACGACCACCAACCGAGCACGTCCGTGACGTACTGGCGCCCCGCGCGGAACGAGAGATACCCGTTCGCGAGGTTCTTTCCTTCGACGTACGCAGCCATCAAGTCGAACGTCGCGGGCACGAGCCCCGGCACGAAGCGCGTTCCACCGAGGACCTCGTAGTCCGTCTCGGCGTTGCTCTGATCGCTCGGCAAGTGTGCCCCGAGCCCGACGTCCGCGTCGACGCGCATGAGCACCCGAACGTTGTAGTCGGCCTTGCCGGGCACGTAGTCGCCCTGCAGGTGATACAGGCTGAAGCCGACCATCTGCAGGATGCGGCGTCGCTCGAGCTCGTAACCCCACGGGCTCGCGACCTCGTAGGCTTGGACGGCGGTCGTCCCGGTGAGCTCGACGTCAGCAGCGTGCGCGTCGGTGCTCGCCCACGCCATCGCCGAGAGCACGACGAGAAGCGCCGGTGCGCGCTCCATCCGTCGTCTCCAGCTCGCCCCCGACATCACGCGCTCGCATGGTCGAGCAAGCGCGACGTTCGTGTCAAATGTCCACGCAGGCGGGCGTGCCCAGCCTCAGCGACGCGCGAACGAGCCGTCGGTCTGGAAGCGGAAATCGTAGACGTCGGAGAGCGCCTTCTGCGCCCGCTCGCGCAGCGTCTCCGGGATCTTCCAGCCCTTGGCAGCGAAGCCCTCGCAGACCTTGTTCTTGATGCGCACCGACTCCTCCGCCTCGAGGAGCTTCACGAGTGCATCGATGCTCTCGTTGTTGCCTTGCGCGAAGGTCGTCTGCACCGCGTGGAAGCGCACGGTCTCGTTCACGTCTTCGAGGAAGCGCTCGACGCTGGTGCGAACGTCCTCACCGCTGACCTCTTCGAGCGCGGCGACGACCTGGAGCTTCGGCTCGACGTTGCGCGAGTACTCGGTGTCGAAGGTGTCCGCGAGCTGCAGGAGCTCGGCCTTGTACTCTTCGTCCTCGAGGATGGCGCGCAGCATGCGCAGCGGCCAGGTGAGAACCTCCGCCTTTTCGCAGAAGGTGCGGATCGCGTCGACCGCCGGTTTCCCGATGCCGACGATGCCGTCGAACGCCGCTTCCTTCTCCTCTTGATCGGTGATCGAAGGATCGATCGTGAAGGTGAAGCGCTTGAGCAGTGCCTCCGCCGCCTCGGGCGACTTCATCTCGACCAGCTGCCGAATCGCCTCGGCTCGGTCGTACGTCTGCGCGCGCTTGTCCGCCACGAGCTTCGCAGGCCCAGCCACCTTCTTCGAGAAAGTGTTGGCCGGGGGAGGAGGCGCGGAGCCCTTCTTGAGGAAATCGAAAAGTCCCATGGGTCGATCAGCCTGCCTTTTGGATCACCGCGCCGACAAAAGCAAGGCGAGCGGCTGATCGCCGCTCGCCTTGCTGTCCCTTGCCGGGAGCCGAGCCTCGCTGGGAGCCGAGCGTTACTCGGACACCTCGAGGTTCGGGAACCGGAACATGAAGTTCACCGTGATCATGTTGTTGAACTTGAACTCACGGTCCTTGCCGTTCACGGCGTTGTCGGGGAAGTCGCCGTCCGGGTCGCCGCCGAAGTTGTCGAAGCCCGAGGTGTTCCACTCGTAGGGGAGGCCGCGCCACTCCGCGCCGAAGCCGAAGATCTTCGTCGGGTAGAAGTTCAGGCCGAGACCGAACGTGGGCGCCACGGTGATGCGGCGCTCGAGCTGGAAGGTCTCCTGCTGGCTGCATGCGGTCAATGCATTGCCGTCCGAGTCCCGTCCGCAGTCGATGCGCTCTTGAAGGCCGACGACCGCGGGACCGACGAAGAAGTGCACGTCGGTGTCCACGAACAGGACCGAGAAGAGCGACAGCTTGCCGCGGAACGGAACGAAGTGGAGCTCCGGCGCAACGACGAACTCGAGACGAGCGAGCTGGTCGTCCACGAGGTTGTTGCGCGTGAGGTTCACGGCGGTGAGCCGGCACTCGCTCTTGTTCGGGTTGCCGGCACAGTTGCGCTGATCGATCGCCTTCTCCTGAAGCTGATCCGTCAGGCCCGTGGTGTACTGGATGCCGTAGCCGCCCCACACCGCGACGCCGAACCAGTCGGTGAAGTGATACCCGAGCCGAAGGCCCGGCATGATCGTCCGCTGGTACTCGTCGAGCAGGGTGAACGACACGTTGGGCGTCACCTCGAAGCGACCGTCGCGGTGTAGACGGAGCTTGCGCACCGCGGGGGCGCCGGCGAGGGGGCCCGTGAGCTGGATCTCTTGCGCTTGGGCGTCGCCCTCTCCGGCGAGCAAGGTACCGACGCACGCGGCCACGCCCATCGTGATCGCCAGCGACCTCTGCCACTGCTGCTTCATCGTCTTCGTCCTCGTTCGCAGCATCGCGTTCATCCTCACTTCGGCAGCTTGTATTCCCAGGTCGGTGGCAGGAAGATCGAGATACCCAGCTGGGCCTGAACGTTGTTCGTCCAGCTGACGTCACTCGCGAGCCAGGTTTCGGGATCCTGCGCGGCGAGCGTCCCATCTTCGTTCACACCCGAGGCGATGGTCTGGTTCTCCAGCTCGTCCGGGAAGATGTAGTCACGCATCTCGGCGTTGATTGCGAACCAACGGTTGAAGAAGATGCGGAGGCCTGCTCCGACGTTGAACGCAACCTTCGGCTTCCAGTCGAAGGTGCGGTTGTCGGGGTCGACGACGGCGATGGGGCGCGTGCTGATCGCGCCGACGCCACCGAGCAGGTAGATGTCGTAGTGGAAGATGAAGTCGCTGAACCCTGCGAACTTGCCGTAAATCGGCACGTACAGGAAGTTCGCGTTCGCGTTCCACTGGTACTCGGTGATCGATTGCCCGATACGGGCTGCGCGGCTCGTCTGGAAATTGAAGTTCGACGGGCTGTTGAAATAGAAGTTGCCGTTGATGCCGACGCCGATGACGTTCGTGATGTAGAAGTTCGCCTGAAGGCCGATCGCGGGGTGGCTGACGAACTGGTCGTTGAGACCGAGCGCCGCGTACGGGTTCAGTTCGAAGCGGAGCCGGCGCAGCGCGTAGATCTGCTGCACGGCGTAGATCTCGGGGTTGAGCTCGCGCGCGGCAGCCTTCTCGAGATCGACGGCCTTACACGCGTCCGGGTCGATCGCGCATAGCTCCTCGAGACCGCCACCGGCCGCTGCGCCACCTTCGGTGGTCGCGGGCTCGGTGCCCGGCTCCGTGGCAGGCTCAGTCCCAGGCTCGGTACCCGGCTCTGCGGGCTGGTCTGCCCCAGGCTCGGCTGCCTTGGCCGGTTCTTCCGCCGCCTTCTTGTCAGCTGGTTTGTTGGGTTGCGCGGCTGCCGTCAGCGGCAACCCCATGAGCGCGGCCGCAACGAGAAGCCCCACGCGAGCCTGGTTCATCGCCATCCCTTCCGCTCCGGGGCGCATGCGCCCCTCTCTCAGACACATCGAGGCCGGACTGGGCCGCGCACGCCGCGCGCGGTGGCCGTCGACCGCCCGCCCGCGCCGGTGCGCGAGAGGACGAAGCCATCCCGGCGTATCCTCGCCGGAACAGAAAAATCTATTTGGAAACCAGCTCACACCTAGGCGCGAGGCTGGTCGATACCCATCTCGGCGATCCCTCGCCGAAACAGAAACCCACGCGAGAACAGAAACCCACGCGAGGCATCCCGCACGGGAAGCAACTACAACAGCGTCGGAGGTACTGCGTGGCGTTCGCGTTCTACTGCGTTCGCTGCACGGATGGCCTTCACGTCCGTCGAAGACCCGCGCGGCGTCGTCCCGCTAGCGCCGTACTGAGAAGCCTGGTCTTACCAAAACGCCTCGCGCTATGGAGCGGCAAGGTGAGGGCGCGCCTCGAGAGGCGCGAAAAGTTCGGAATGCTTCGAGCTACAGCTATGTTAAGTAATCGAAATAATTGGGGTATTGAGTCAACCCGCGAAGTGCCCGGGACTATAACACGCGAGAATTTCACGAATCAACTGCATTCGCCCGCATTCGCGCCGGAGCGCGCGCTCGGGCAGCCAACCTAGGTGGCGGCAGCGCCCGAACGCCATCACGCTGCGCGCTCGGCTGCTTCGGAACCGCCGCCGAGGAGCGCCTCGACGAACTCGTCGGCCTGGAAGTCGCGCAGGTCCTCCGCGCGCTCGCCCACGCCGATGTAGCGAACGGGCACCTGATGCTCGGCGCAGATGCCGAGGATCACGCCGCCTTTGGCGGTGCCGTCGAGCTTCGTGAGGACGAGGCCGGTCAGGGGAAGCGCCTCTTTGAACAGCGCCGCCTGCTGAATCGCATTCTGGCCGTTGGTGGAGTCGAGGACGAGGAGCGTCTCGTGAGGCGACCCTTCCATCGCCTTGTTCATCGTCTTCGCGATCTTCTTCAGCTCCTCCATCAGGTTCGTCTTCGTGTGGAGACGGCCGGCCGTGTCGGCGAGCACCACGTCGGCGCCGATGTCCTTCGCCTTTTGGATCGCGTCGAAGATCACGGCTCCGGCGTTCGCGCCTTCGGCGCCGGTAACGACCTCACATCCGGCGCGCTTGGCCCAAACGGTGAGCTGCTGGACGGCGGCGGCACGGAACGTGTCGCCGGCTGCGAGGACCACCTTCTTGCCCTGCTGGGAGAGGCGGGTCGCGAGCTTTCCGATCGTGGTCGTCTTGCCGACCCCGTTCACGCCGACCACCATGACCACGGTCGGAGCGGTCGTGAGCGCGAGGCCACCGCCTCCCGGCACCTCGAGGATCGACTGCGTCCGCTCGCGAAGCGCGGCCCAGACGCGAGCCTCGTCCTTGAGATCACCCTTCGAGAGGTCGTCGCGGATCGACTCGACGAGCGCACTCGTCGTCTTCACGCCGACATCGCTCGTGAGAAGGATCTCCTCCATCTGGTCGACGAGCTGCGGATCGATCTCCTTGCGGCCCGTGAACAGAGACTTGAGGCGGCCGAAGAATCCTTCGCTCTCGCGTGCCTTCGCGAGGCCGCGACGCAAGCCGTCCACGTCCTTCGCGCGCTTCTGGAGCGGCTCGGCGCTGGGCCGAGCGGGCGCACCACGCTCGGGTAGCGGCGGCTTCGGCGGAGCGGGGACCTCCTTCGCGGCCGCTTTTAGCGACGGGGGAGGCTCGCTGACCGGCTTGGCGACCGCAGGCTCCTTCTTCGTAGGCGCTTCGCGCGGGGCCTCGATCTTCGCAGGCTTGGGCTCTGCCTTGGCCGCTTTCGCAGGCTCTTGTTTGGCGGCTTCTTTCGGCTTCGCCTCGGCGAGCGGCTTCTCCTTCGGCTTCTCGGCCTCGGGCAGTGCAGCTTCCGGCTTCTTCCGAATGAAGACGAAGTACACCACCACGAGCGCAATGGCGCCGATCAGGATGAGAACGATAGGGTCCACGAAGGCTCCTTGTGACGGCCGACTATATGGACTGCCCGCCGACCAGGCAACGCGTAAGGGAACACGGCGGTCTCAGAGATCGACGGGGCGGGGGCTGTCGCCGGCGCCCCCCTGCTTCGGAGCCGCGTCGTCAGGGAACGACGCCAGCTGCCGATCTTGCGCGTGGGCGTTCGGCTCGACGGCAACCAATGCCTCTTCGACGTTTCGGGTGACGTGGACTGCGCCGAACGCGACCTCCTCGACCTGCGAAGCCCACTGCTCGACCGCTTGCGCGCCGGTGCGTGCGGCGACACGTCGGACGTGCCCCGGTGTGGGCTCCTTCGACGAGTCGAAAGGTGTGCCGCGCGCGCGTGCCCACCGGACGAGCCGATCGAGCAGCGCCCGCCTCCGCGTGACGAGCGCGACGCGCAAGACCGAGGGGGCAGGGAGAGGCTGCTCGTAGGTTGCATGTAGCTCGCCTTCGACGACCAGCCGCGCATCCTTCGGCACGTCGTCGAGATCGATCGCGAACGTTCCTTCCTTGTCGGTAACGGCGCGCGCGAGCTCGCCGCGCCCGTCGAACGCCGGAACGATGATCCGCAGCTCGGCGCCCGCGATCGGATAGCCATCGTGCGCGTCGTTCACCACCCCGCGCCAGCCGCGAAGACCGGACGGTCGCTCGAGCACGAGGATCTCGGGCCGACCCGACGGCGGAGGAGGCATCGCCGACTCGCGCGTGTCGCGCTTCGGCGCCCGTCGCCATTTCGCGACGATCCATCCGGCGAGGACGAGGCCGACTGCCGCGAGGAGGATCTGACGAATCGGGCTCGGCCCCTTCACGGCCACCTCGACGGTCGCGGTCGGTCCAGCTCGGAAGAACGGAGACGAAGGGACGTATCGGAGTGTGACGGGCACCTTCGCTTGCGCTCCGCCGGCGAACGACACCGTCATCTTCGCGACGCCGTCGTGCACCTCGCCCGTTCCGATCGCGTCGTTGCCGAGCAGCGCTTCGACGATGCCGCCGTCGACGGCGCCGTGGCTGCTCGTGACCTTCACGTCGAACGGCAAGCCCGCGTCCGGATCGCCTTCGATCGAGCTCGGAGCTTCGATCTGGGCGCTCGCGGTCCTCGTGATCTGGAGGTTCGTCTTCGCCGGCATCAGCTGCTTGTCGCCCGTGAAGGTGACCTTGAGCTCGCCGTCGCCCGGCCCCGCGAGATCGGCGGACCTCACTTCGAATCGTGCGCGTCCGTCGCCGCCGGTCGAGACCTTCCCGAGCACCGTTCCGCGCTCGTCCTCCAGTGAGAGCTCGAGCCCTTGCTTCTTCGTCGCGTCGATGAAGAGGCGCTGTGCGTCCGAGCGCGCGATGCGCAGCGACACGGTGAGCGTGTGGGAGTCCTTGTCGAGATCCAGTGCCGACGGCGGAGACTCGAAGCGCACGCTGACTTGCGCTCGTTGCTCGCTCTCCGGAACGGGCGAGACCGTGATGTCGGCCGCTTCGATGAGCTTGTTGCCCGAGAAGGTCCCGCGAAACGTAAAACCTTTGAATGCGCCGGGCGCGACGACGCAGAAGGCGCCGCGCTCGTCCGTCGTCACGACGTACGCGCTGCCGTCGTGGCGGACGCGCCCGAGCGGATCCGTCTGCGTGCACGGCGCCGGCGGCTCGAGCCGAACGGGGCGGCCGCTCGGATCGAGCGCCTCCAGCTTCACGGAAACGCGGCCGAGCGACGCACCCATCTCGTCCGACACTTCGCCGCGCAGCTTCACGCCCGATTCGGTCTCGCTCGCGAGCAGGTCGACCTCGCTCGCGCCTCGCACACGCAGAGGCACGGCGTTCGCCTCGCGCGGGACGATCACCGAAGATCCCGCGAGTAGGCCGAGGACGATCCCGATGAAGGCGAAGAGGCGGGCCGCGGCGCGGCGAAGGACAAACGGTGCGGACATCGATGGTCGCGGTGAATCGGTGTTGTGGACGCAGAGCCTCGTACGCACGCTGCGCGCTTACGGTAGCCGACCCTCGCTACGTCCGCGAGAGGTGGCTACAAGCGACCACCCAGCTTTGTGTTCCCTTGAAGCTGGGAGCAAACGTGCCGTCGAATGGATCACGTCGGAACGCTCGAGCGGTCCGTCGCTTCGACTTCGCTTTTCAACGCGGTGGGAAGGCGCTCAAGCGCGGGCGCGGCATCCTTCGATGAGGTGCCAGCGCCTCGCATGTGGGCAGACTCCCCACGCCTGATCGACGCTCGCGCGCTGCAGCGTGAGCGGCTTCGTTCGCGCCATGAAACCCGACATCTTGCGTGAGCTCACACGCAAGACACGGGCGGTCGTTCGCGCCACGACGACGTGGATGGTCCACCTCGCGCGGCGCGGTTCGAACCGTCCTCTTTCGTGTATGGTGACATTCGATGGCATTACCTTCGCCGTCTGTCCGTGACCGCATGCGAACACCGAACGTACTCGTCACTCTCTCGCTTCGCTTCGGTTCGCTCGCGAGCGTGAAGAGGTTCTCGATCCTCGCGGCGATGGTGATCCTGCTCGCGCTTCCGCGCGCTGCGTGGGCGGGCAAGATCGACGACCTCGCGAAGCAGCTCGCCTCCGACGACTACCGCGTTCGAACGCAGGCGGCGCTGACCCTCGGCGCGACGGCCGACGTCGCCGCGACGAAGCCTCTGTGCGGCGCGCTCTCCGACTCGAACCAGACCGTGCGCCTCGCGGTCGTCGCCGCGCTCGGCAAGCTCGGCAAAGACGAAGGCGCGACGTGCCTAAAGAAGGCGAAGGGCAGCGAGAAGGACAGCAGCGTCAAGACGGCCATCGACAAGGCCATCGAGAAGATCGCCCTCGGCGGGGACCCGCCGCCGCCGCGGTCGACCGCGAAGTACTACGTCGCCATTCAGGTGACGAACAAGACCAAGCGACCGAACCTCGAGATCGAGGGGCTCGTGCGCAAGGCGATGCAGGAGAAGCTCCTCGCGAACTCCGCATGTGCGGTTGCGCCGCGCGACGAGCCGAACGCGCAGGCGAACGCCGTGCTGAAGAAGGGCAAGCTCAAGGGCTACCTGCTCATCGCGAGTGTCGAGCCGTTCGATTATGCGGGGGGTAACCTCAAGGTGCAGCTCAAGGTCACGATGTGGACCTATCCGGACAAATCGCTCAAAGCGGAATTCAGCCCGTGGCTCAAGATGCAGGGTGCATCGAAGAACGACACCGCAGGCGAGACGGAGCTCCTGAAGATGACCGGCTCTTCGGCCATCGACAGCTTCATCAAGGTCGCTAACTCTTTGTGATGGCCACCGTCACGGGCTTTTTGCCTCGCCCCGCATTGGGCGCCACGATTTGGACGTCCCCGACGGCGCTGGCCTACCATCGAAGGATTCGAGGAAGATCATGAGCGAAGCCGACCGCAACGCACCCCGGCCCAAGTACAAGCGGAGCGCGAGGAACTACCTCCTCGATAAGCACTTCCAGCTCAAGTACACGGGCTTCCTCGTCGGCATCGCCGTCACCCTCTCCGTCGTGCTCGGCGCGTTGCTCTGGCGCGCGAGCAGCGAGGTGCTCACGCAGTCGCACGACACTGCCGAGCAAAACAAGAAGACCGTCGAGCAAGGCAAAGAGACGATCGCGCAGAGCCAGAAAACGGTCGAGCGCGGGCAGGAGAACATCAAGCTCTCCGACGAGCTCAACAAGCTGGTGTCGACGACGATCGAAGGTTGCTACCCGGGCGAGGAAGGCCTGCTCGAGAGCTTCAAGAAGTCGACGAAAGAGAAAGACGACAAGCTCAAGGACGAGCAGAAGAAGCTCGAGTCCGACAAGCTCAGCAACGAGGAGCACAACAGGGCGCTCGAGGCGCAAGCGCAGAAGGTCGAGGCCGACGTGAGCCGCCTCGAGAACAACCTCCAGAAGGTGCGCATCGGGTTCATGGTTCTCCTCCTCGCGCTCGTCGGCGCGATCGGCGTCGCGGGCATCGTGTTCACGCACAAAATCGCGGGCCCGATCTTCAAGATGAAGCGCCTCTTCCGCCAGGTCGGGGAGGGCAAGCTGGTCCTTCGCGAGAAGCTTCGTAAAGGCGACGAGCTGCAGCACTTCTTCGAGGCGTTCGAAGGAATGGTGGATCACCTTCGCGAGAAGCAGCAGCGCGAGATCGACGATCTCGACGGCGCCATCAAGGCGCTCGAGCGCGAAGGCCTCGGCGAGAGCGCCGCGGTCGAGCGTCTCAAGACGCTGCGCGGCGAGATGGAAGATCACCTCACGGCCTGACCGCGACGAGCACGATCAGAACGCGGCGCGGACGTGCTCACAGCGCGGCGCCGCGTTCGGCTCGAGGAACACGCTGACGACATCGAAGCGCATACGCTCGATGGTCGCGTCCCGTCGAAACCGCGTTCGCCAGAGCGACTCGCCCGCGGCGCGAACGCGCTTTCTCTTTCGCCAATCGACGCTGTCGAGGGCTTTGATCCACGCGCCTTCCGAGCGCGTCCGCACCTCCACGATCGCGATGACCGGCCCGTCGCGCGCGACGATGTCGATCTCGAGCCTACCCACGCGGACGTTGCGCTGAAGAACGACGAAGCCGCTCGCCTCCAAGTAGGAGGCGGCGGCTTCTTCGGCGCGTCGGCCTAAGACGTGGCGAGCGTCAGCTTCCGCCGGCGATCGGCGTTCCTTCGCACTCACCACCGGTCTGACCCTGAACGCCGCCACACTGCGGGGCTGCAGCTGCCGGGTCGATCTTGCCATCCTTGATGATGGGGTCGCCCGTCTTCACGCAGTATTTGCCTGTGAGCTGCTCGTCGCCGAGGCCGAGGTTCGGGCGAACCTCCGCACACTCGAAGCCATCCGGGCACTCGCAGAAGTTGAAGTTCTCGTCCTCGGGTTGACCCTCGGCGACGCCGCAGCGGCACGAGCAGTAGACCGAGTTCTCCGCGTTGCGGAAGCCTTCCTCGGCGCACTCGCCGCACACGCCCGTGCCGACCGGCGTTCGCGTGCCCGGCAAGCAGCAGACCTTGCCTGCGTTCGCTTCGGGCGTCCCGTCGGCGACCTGGCAGTTGTTCTCGTTGTGGCAGACCGCGAGCACGCACTGGTTCGTCGCGCCGTCGCGATCGTTGTCGCAGAAGTAGTTTGTGGGGCAGGGGCTCGCGTCGTCGCAACGGCAGAAGCCGTTCGGGTCGCACTCGAAGCCGGCGGGGCAGGGATGCGTGTCGTCGCACTCGTTGCCGAAGGTATCGGAGACGGTGCACTTCTCGCCGTCGCCGGTGCACGAAGCATCCATCGACGCGCACAGCCGGCCCACGTCGGCCGGGTTCGGCTGCCCGAGCGGGCAGGTCACGCGGCCCTGGAAGTGATTGACGAGGCAGATACGGCTCTCGCACTGGAACGAGCGCGACTCGATGTTCTCCTGCGAGACCTGGAAGCCGCTGAAGTTTCCGCGGTACTCCTCTTCCGGGACGCACGGATCGCCGATGCCGCCCGTCTGGCAAGACGAGGGGAAGATCGCGACGGCGGAAACACAGCCGACGGCAAAGAGGCCCGAGATAATTCCGCGCGGCGTTACGCGTCGACCAAACACTTTTCGAGGCATCGTGGACGAGCTCCTTGAACGGCGGCTAGTGGCGCGTCGGAAGCGTTCTCTTGCGTGGGTGCGACCTCACGCGTGCTCGTGCTCCCAGCGAAACTGCGTGGGACTTGAACATTTTCCCCGCAAACCTGCCCGAGCAGGTCGAAAGCCGCGTTGCGGGGGAGAAGAGAAGGAACCGACATGCATCGCGTGGACGACCACGCAAACGCTGGAACTGCGGGCGCTGGACTGCTCTATGTGGAGGCGAAGCGGCGAGGACATTACTCAATTCGGGATCACACCGTCAACTGCTCCCGCTTGTCGGTGCTGTTGTTTTCCCGCGCGGGCGTCCCAGGCCGGTCGGGGCCCCGAACCGCCGACTACATCCACCCGCGACGTGCGTCGAATACATAGATTGTCATCGCCCTCTCCGAGGCTTCGACTGACGCGTTCTGTCAGCGTTCTGTCCGACAATGAGCGTTGACAGGGCGAATCGGCGGTGGGTACCATGCTGCGTCGCCGGGTGCTCTCGGCGAATTGTCTTATCTTTTCCACTATCTAGCTGATCTTGACCCGATCTCGCTCTCGTGAATGGGCAATCCGGCGCCCGGCACGACGGTGTCGATCGCGTGGCGCGGGGTGCTCTTCGCCGCCACCAACGGCAAGCAGGCGGGGGACCCCCCTCGCCGGCGCGGGACCTCGGCAAGACAGCTCGGATTTCAGGTAGCTTCCGTCTCCTAGATCTCGCTCGCGCGAGGGTTTTGCGCGGGCAGTGCTTCCGACCCGCGCGATCAAGCTCGTGCGGGGGTGATTCCGGCCCGCGCGATCAACCGCGCGAGCTCGTCCTCGGTTCGCGCAAGTCGATTGCGCGGTCCACCCGCAGCATCCCCAGGTCCTTTGGGCCGTGCCCGCCAGAACGTGGGCTCGAGCTTTCTACGCCGACGGCGCCGCGCCTTCGGCTGCTACCGGCGCGTTGGGGCGTCCGACGCGTATTGGCCAAGTAGAGGAAATCCAACGATGCGCAAGCAACTGGTCAGCTTTGGTTTGGTCGGCACACTTCTGGGCGCGGCCCTTCTGATTGGCGCGCCGAACGTGAGCGCACAACCGAAGGGCGGAGCACCCAAGGGCGGAACACCGCAGCCGGGCCAGGTCGTCGACCTCGATGACGAAGACAACAAGGACAAGAAGGACGACAAGAAGGACGCCAAGGCGGATGCGGGCCCGCCGCCGGAGCCGGGGCAGCCCACCGAAGAGGCAGCTCAAGCGAAGCGGCTCTTCGACTCGAACACCAAGTGGGCCGAGGCGGCGCTCGCGCTCAAGCGCGTCGTCTCCGGCGAGACGGGCGACGACGAAGGCAACAAGCAGATCGCGCAGTACCACCTCGCGATCGCGCTCTTCAACCTCAAGTTCTACCAGGCGAGCTACGGGATCTTCTCGGACATCTCCGCGAAGCCGAACCACCTGAAGTTCAAGGAGACGCTGCTCTGGTTGGCGCGCCTCGCGACGCAGCTGCCCGAGCCCGCCGACATCGTCGAGCGCGTCGGCAAGTACGATCGGGAAGAGCTCGATCGTTTCAAGAACCCGCAGCAGTTCCCGCTCTACTGGCAGCTCAACTACCTGCTCGGGCGCTACAAGTACCGCGCGCGCAGCTACGACGAGGCTCTCGAGCTCTTCAAAGAGGTCGATCAGAAGAGCCCGTACTTCGTGCAGGCGAAGTTCTTCCAGGGCATCACCCACGTGCAGAAGCGCGAAAGCGTTCCCGCCGTGAAGGCCTTCCAGGCGATCGTCGCCGCGCTCCCCGACGCGGAAGGCGTCGAGGACAAGGCCCGCATGAACGACCTCGCGCACCTGTCGATGGCGCGTACGTACTACTCCGCGTCCGTTCGCCTCGGCGAGGACGGCATCCCGAAGATCGACCCGAAGAAGCTGTCGGCCGCCGTCAACTTCTGGAACCGCGTCGACGTCGCGAGCGAGTACTGGCTCGACGCGCTCTTCGAGCAGTCCTGGGCCTACTTCATGGCCGGCGACTACCCGCACGCCCTCGGCAACATCCACACGCTCGAGTCGCCGTACTTCCCGAACTCGTTCTACCCGGAGGCCGAGGTTCTCAAGTCGGTCATCTCCTTCACCATCTGCCAATACGAGGACGCGACGACGATCGTCGCTCGTATGAAGAAGCGCTACGAGCCCATCCGCAAGGAGCTCGAAGCGATCCTCGAGAAGTACAAGGGCGACGAGACCGGCCAGCAGTTCTTCACGTTCCTCAAGGAGGTTCGTGACGGCAAAGCGAAGCTCTCCGAGACGACGAAGCCCGTCGTCGAGAACGCGCTCTCCGATCGCCAGCTCCTCCGCAACATCGAGTACGTCAAGCTGCTCGACAAGGAGGCGGAGCTCTTCAAGTCGCAGCCGGCGTCGTTCCGCGATTCGGACCTCGGCGCCGACATCACCGACGCGCTCGATCTCGCGCGCGAGCTGGCGATTCGAAATGCGGGTACGCTCGCGAAGGATCGCTACGAGCGCTACCTCGAGGAGCTCAACGAGCACCTCCGCAACTCGCAGAAGATCCTGATCGATATCGTCAACGCCGAGCGCAACAAGCTCGACGAGAAGGTCATCAAAGGTCAGGTCGGCAAGGAAGAGACGGATATCTACGGTGTCGTCTCGCCGGACGAAGAGCACGTCTTGTGGCCCTTCGACGGAGAGTACTGGCGCGACGAGCTCGGCTTCTATCGCCAGGTGGTCGTGTCGAAGTGCGGCGGCCCGGCGAAGGCGAAGTGATCGCCTTCACTGGAAACGATTTGAGCATGTGGGTCTATCTCGTCCGCGAGGGCGACCCACACGCTTGACGGGGGGAGGGGTCGCGCGTTCGCCTGCGGATCGTTCGTGGGGCGGGGCGCGACAACCTCTACGAAAAGTTCTGCTAGCAACGTTGGATCCAAGGCCGCGCCCCTAAGCGCGTCTTAGGACACGGAGACGAACGATGAACCAGTCGAAGTTCCGGACTCGGGTCCTCCGCGCCGCCGCTGCCGTCGCAGCGGTAGCTGCGGGGGCTCTGTCGATGGGCGACGCTTCCGCTCAAGAATGCATCTCGGGGGAGGCCAAGAAGGCCATTTCTGAATGTCCCGCCGGTACGCTCAAGCAGAGCTCCGGTCAGAAGCCCGGCGTGAGCTTCAAGGGGGCCCCGCAAGGGATCAGCCTCAAGAAGCGCGAGGGTGACGCGAAGCCGTCGAACCCGACGGGCATGGCCGACGCGGCCATTCGCGACGAGCGCAAGGCGAAGATGCAGAAGAAGTCTCGCCAGCTTCTCGTGACGGAGATTCAGGGCCTCGAGACGCTCTTCCAAGACACGAAGAAGAACTCCCCGGATCGTCCGAAGCTCGGGCGGCGCCTCGCTGAAGGTTACGTCGAGCTCGAGGCTGCCGCGTTCCGCGAGCAGACCGAGGCGGAGATTCGCTCGCAGGATGCGAAGCGAAAGAAGAAGACCGACGACGCCAAGAAGGAGTCGGACTCCGCGGCCAAATCGAAGGCGGTCGTCGCGGCGGCACGCAAGAGCGCCATCAAGTACTACACGCTCCTCAAGAACGAGTACCCGAAGTGGTGTCTGTCGCCGAACGCGTCGGATCCCACGAAGAGCACCGGCTGCGGCGACGAGGTCCTCTACTACCTCGCGTACGAGTACGAGCAGGCGAAAGACTACGACAACGCTCGTAAGGTCTACTTCGAGCTGACGGACAACTGGAAGACGTCGAAGTACCGCCCGAACGCCTATCTCGCGTTCGGCGAGCTCTTCTTCCAGGACGCGCAGAGCGACCCGAACAAGTGGAGCTTCGCGCAGGGCGCCTACGAAGAGGTCATCAAGACCCCGCCGCCGGACAACAAGGTCTACGGCTACGCGCTCTACAAGCTCGGCTACGTTCACTGGAACCTCGGCAACTACGAGCAGGCCGTCGACTCCTTCAAGAAGGTCATC
Source organism: Polyangiaceae bacterium (assembly GCA_013361525.1). GTDB lineage: Bacteria > Myxococcota_A > Polyangia > Polyangiales > Polyangiaceae > Xiheicaenibacterium. Next base: position 21,202 of record JABFXY010000098.1, read on the forward strand.
GACTACGGCGTGAAGTACTCGAACCTGCCGAACGCCTCGCAGCTCGCCGTCTCCGCGCGCCGCGACATCATCCCGGTGTACGCGCTTTGGGGCGATCCCAAGAAGGCCTTCACGTTCTTCAAGCCGCTGTCGGGTGATGCCGGCGGTGACAACGACAAGACCTTCAAGATGATGGACGAGCTCGGTATCAACTACCTCGATACCGGCCACTACGACGAAGGCATCGCGCTCTACACCGACCTCATGGGCCGCGACAAAGGCCCGAAGTGGTGCGAGTACCACGGCCACATCTCCGAGGCGACGCTCGCCAAGAAGTCCGGCGACAAGGACGCGATCGTCAAGATCCTCGGCCGTCAGTTCGACGTGCACAAGGAGTTCGCCGCGGGCTCGTCGCCTGCCGACGCGAAGACCAAGTGCGGCAACGTCACGGCCGGCATCGCGACCGAGACAGCGATGGCGTGGCACCTCGAGGCAGTCGGCTCGGGCGGCGTGCGCGGCACCGGCGACGCGAAGACGATGAAGCTCGCGGCCGACGTCTACCAAAAGGTCGTCGACAACTTCAAACAGGAAGACTTCGCGAAGTACACGTTCCCGCGCATCCTCAAAGAGGATTGGCCGGACATCATGAAGATCAAGTACGCGATGGCGGACTTGCTCTACTTCCAGAAGGACTGGGCGAGGTGCGGTCCGGCGTTCGACTCCGTCGTCGCCGAGGACCCGAAGGGCCCGAACGCCGCGGAAGCCGCGTTTGCGTCGGTGCTCTGCTACCAGAACATCTACGCCGAACGACACAAGGGCGGCGAAGACAAGAAGGGCACGGGCAACCTCCCGGGCTCGAAGACCGACAAGAAGGGCGCGCCGGTCGCGGCCGACAGCGAGAAGTTCAAGCCTAAGGACTTCACGCCCGATCAGAAGGGCATGCTTCAGGCCTTCAATCGGTACGTTTGCTACATCCAGCCGGACAAGGCGAACAAGGACGCGGTCTCGCAGTTCGTCGAAGTGAAGTACGCGCGCGCGCGCACCTACTTCGAGGCTCGTCACTGGGAAGAGGCAGCGCTCGGGTTCCGCGACGTGGCGATGAACCACTCGGACCACGAGGTCGGTATCTACGCCGCGCAGCTCTACCTCGAGTCGCTCAACATCCTGGGCACGCACTCGCAGCCGGAGCGTTCCTCCTGCTTCGTCGAGCTCGGCAAGGACGTGCCGGAGTTCATCAAGCTCTACTGCTCCGACGCCAAGAAGGGCGCCAACGAAGAGCAGTGCGGCATCCTGAATCGCATCCAGCGCGACATCGAGCGCCTCACGGCCGAGTCGATGGTCAAGGAAGCGGACCGCAACCCGGGCAGCACGGGCTCGCTCGAGAAGTACCGCCAAGCCGCCCAGCTCTACATGGATATGTGGGAGAAGTACGGCAAGGACGCCTGCGAGAAGAACAACAAGGAAGCGTGCGCGAGGAACGACGAGGTCCTCTACAACGCGTCCCGTGCCTTCCAGGCTGCGCGTCTCCTCGCGAAGAGCATCGCGGTCAAGAAGATCCTGATCAACCCGAAGTACAACCTCCACGAGACCGAGAACGCTCGCAAGGCGGTCTACGAGATCGGCGGTAACTACCAGGCGATCGCGGTCTACGACGAAGCGGCCGCGTACTACGAGCGCTTCGCCACGGAGAATCCGAAGGACGAGAAGGCCCCGCAGGCCCTCTCCGACGCCGTCGTCCTCCGCCTCGGCCTCGGCCAGCAGGACCAAGCGATCAAGGACTCGGACCTCTTCCAGAAGCAGTTCTCGAACCGCGCTGCGCAGGCTGCTCAGATCGCGTTCGCCATCGGCGCACACTACGCCGACCGCGAGGACTGGGCTGCCGCTCGCAAGCATCTCGATCGCGACATCGGAAAGATCGACAAGAGCGCAACCGTCGACGTCCAGATCCAGGCGCACGCACTCCTGGCTCGCATCAACGATCGCTCCGGTGGCAAGACGAAGGCGCGTTCCGAGTACGACAAGGTCCGCGCGACCTGGAAGGACCCGAACGCGATGATCGGCAAGATCCGCGAGGTCTCGAAGGCGCAAGGCGAGGGCGACGCGCAAGCAGAGCGCCGCATCGGCAAGACGCTCGAAGCGGTCGGCGAGGCGTACTTCTTCTTCGCGGAGGAGAAGAAGGCGGCCGTCGATAAGATCATCTTCCCCGAGTACAAGGGCTCCGGCGAGAAGAAGGACGTCGAGACCTTCGTCAACAACAAGGTCGCCGACTGGCAGAAGAAGAAGCGTGCGGCGATCGAGGAGGCCGACAAGGAGTACCAGAAGATTCTGAGCCTCCAGCCCGAGCCGCCCCCGCGTTGGGTCATCGCGGCCGGCTCTCGCGTCGGACAGATCAAGGGTAAGTTCGTCGCCGAGTTCCGCGCTGCTCCCATCCCGAAGGACTGGAAGAAGAACGGTCCGAGCCCGTACGGCGACCTCCTCTGGGAGGAAATCCGCGGCGCTTACTACGCGAAGCTCGACGAGGTCAGCGAGCCCGACAAGCTCGCCGCGAAGGCCGCCTACAAGGACTGCCTCGATCGCTCGGTGAAGTTCCAGTACTTCGACGACTACTCTCGTACCTGCGAGCAGTGGCTCTCGAAGACGTACCCGGCCGAGTACCACCTCATCGACGAGTTCCGCTCATCGCCCAACCGACTCGGTACGGGTATCAACGAGCGCGCGATCCCGGTCAACATGGACGGCACGCCGATCGTGTTCCAGACCGAGGAGAAGGCGCCCGAGAAGCCGGCCGCTGCCGCTGCGAGCGACACCAAGAGCGACGGCAAGCCTGCCGCCGCGACGGGCGGGGCAGCTGCTCCGGCCGCGGGTGGCGCAAGCAAGGAAGACGACGCCCTCAGCAAGGCGAAGAAGAAGTAAGGACGAGGAGGGCACACCCATGAAATCGATCTTCAAGAAGTCGGCAGTCTTGACTGCGTGCCTCCTCGCTCTCGGCGTCGCCCAGGTGGGCTGCTCGAGCAGCGACGGCGACGGAGCGAAGGATCCCTCCAAGGTCAAAGGTCCGAAGACCGAAACCGGCGAGTCCGTCGATCCCGAAGCCGAGCGCCTCTACAAAGAAGGGCTCGCCGACATGGAGCGTCTCGACAAGACGCCCAACGGTTGGAACGAGCAGACGTGCTCCGCCACGGCGAAGAAGTTCCTCGACGCGGCCTCCGCGCAGGGGGGCTTCTTCGGCAGCGCCGTCTACAACGCGGGTGCGAGCTACCACCGCTGCAACAACTTCGCGGAAGCTCGCAAGCACTACAAAGAGGTCCTCGACAAGAACGAGAAGTTCCACCGCGCGCGCGTGCAGCTCGCTCGGTTCGACTTCGCGGATTCCAACGAGACCGCGATCGACAAAGCGATGGCCGAGTTCCAGCGTGCCGTCCAGGACTCGGAGTTCCAGAACGTCGAGGCCCTCGTCGAGCTCGCTCGCTTGCAGATGCGCCGCAACAACAGCGCGTCGGACAGCGACGGCGCCAACGACTTCGAGCGTGCGAAGAAGAACCTTCAGCGCGCGCTCGCCGTCGACGACGCGTACATGCCCGCGTTCAACCTCCTCGCGCTCTACTACCTCGAGCGCGCGAAGCAGAACGCCGGACAGAAGGGCGGAAAGAGCGCCCGCGGTGGCGAGAAGGCCAAGGTCGACACGCAAGCGATCGATCTGGCGCTTCTCGTCGCGACCCAGGGCATCAGGAAGAACCCGAACTACGCCTCGATCCACAACACGGCGGGCCTCATCTTCGTCCAGTCGGGCGATCTGAACAACGCCGTGCGCCGCTTCGGTACCGCGCGCCAGCTCGATCCGAACTTCTTCGAGGCGAACATGAACTTCGCCGCCGTGAATATGCTGTTCCGAGGCTTCGCGAAGGCCGAGGACGCGTATCGCGCGGCGTTGAAACAGAAGCCCAACGACTACGACGCTCACCTCGGTCTCGCGCTCGCGCTCCGTGGTCAGATCGACACGGCGCCGGACGGCGACAAGAAGCTCGCCGAGGCCGAGCAGCTCATCACCAAGGCGAAAACCCTCGATGCAAGCCGCCCCGAGGCGTACTTCAACCACGCGATCTTGACCCAGGAGTACAAGGCCAAGAGCGGCGGCGACTCCGTCAAGGCGTTGGAAGAGGCCATCGGCCACTACAACGAGTTCGTAAAGAAGGCCCAGGGCAAGGCGGAGTTCGCCGACGCGGTCGAGGACGTCACGGCGACGCCGACCAAGAAGGACGAGCAGTGCATGGGCCCGAAGGCGAAGCAGGACAAGGGCTGCAAGCGCGGTCGCATCTTCGACCTGAAGGACGAAATTGCCTTCGCGAAGGAGAGCGCGGCCGAGCAGAAGAAGCTCGCCGAGGAAGCCAAGACCCGCGCTGCCATCGAGGAAGCGGGTGGTGCAAACGAGCCTGCGGGTAACTGAACGGATCGTTTGGTGATGTCGCGACGGAGGCTCGGACACGTAGGTCTGGGCCTCTGTCCTTTTGTGAGCGTCCTCCCACCTATTGCCGGTCTGGGCAGAGGCGTCCCCAAACTTTCAGGAACTTCTCTCAACGACCCAATGTCAGAGCTTCACGTTGGGTCGACATTCCGTTTCTCTTCCGGGTGTTTCGATTGACGGGCCCCGATCTGGGCTCGTACAATGCCACTGCAACCTGGTCCACCGCGTTGCCGGCGGAACTGACGCGAACCCGGCGTGTCTGTGGTCTCGAGCGCAGTCGTCTAGGCGAGCTAGTCGCTGCGAAGGAGTGAGCTTTCGATGAAAAGGTCGACCCGCAAAGCGATGGTTTCGGTTTTGATCATCGGTGCCGGCGCGCTGCTGAGCTCCACGGCATTCGCGCAGGACGTCAAATCGTCGGACACCGAAGGCGGTTACGGCTACGAGTTCTCGGACGATCCGCTGAATGCTGGCGGTTTCGGTCCGAACGACGCCACAATCCGCGTTCGTCCCGGTCCGGTGCGCACCACCCTGATCCGACCGCGGACTTCGTTCGTGAACGAGATGTTGAAGTCGGTCGAAAATCTCTGAAAAGCGGCCTCCTTTTCCCAGCCGTAGAGGGGTGGGGAAGGGCGACTGCGGTGTGTATCTAGGTTGTCGCGCGCGGGTTTCGGCCCGCGCGATACGGCGTCGCGCTCCGAGCGCGACGGTTTCGTGAAGGTTCGCTCGTCGCAAGAACGTTTCGCTTCGAGGCTCGTTTCGATGATGGTCGCGCGGCAGCAGTCTGCGCGCCTTTCGGGCTGGTCGAAGGCTCCAGGCAGGGAAGGCTAGGAACATGGAAGGGAAGCAGAAGATCGCCCTCACGTTTGGGCTCTACCAAAACGAGGCTCTCGTCCGCCGAGAGACGGTGACGCAAGACATCGTCAAGATCGGTAAGGACGCGAAGAGCCACCTGCGAGTCGAGGACGAGCTCGCGTCGCGCATGCACGCGGTCATCGAGGTCGGTGCAGGCCCCGAAGACATCACGCTGATCGATCTCGGCAACGAGCCGGGCACGCTCGTCAACGGCGCCCGCGTCAACAAGTGCAAGATCGGCGTCGGCGATCAGATTCAGATCGGCGGCACGAAGATTGTGCTCGAGCGCGCCGAGCCCGTCGCGGTCGCGGCGGCAGCGCCTTCGGCCCCTCCGCCCTCGCAGGCTGCGGCTCCCGCCGCTGCTGCAGGCATGGCCGGCGGCAACCCGTTCGGTGGCAATCCGTTCGGTGCACCTGCGGGCGGCAACCCGTTCGGCGATGCGAATCCGTTCGGTGGCGCGGCTGCGAATCCGTTCGCCGCGAGCACGCCGTTCGGTGATCCATTCGGAGCGCAAGCGGGCTTCGCACCGGCTCCGGTGGACGAGGTTCCGCACGACGCGCCGGAAGGCTCGTACACCTACCAGATGCTCAAGGGCGGGCCGCCCGTCGCCTCGGAAGAGGTGGAGAGCGCCGCGACGAGCGTCGAGGTCATGGTGCTGTGGGATCAGTCGATCCTTCACGTTTCGCACCTCACCCCGCCGCGCTCGTTCTACGTGGGCGAGGAAGCGGGTAGCAACGTTCGCTGCGACTACTTCGTCCCGGCGGAGAAGCTCGGCACGACCCGCGCTCCGATCGTGCTCGCCGGCGGCGGCACGGTGAGCGTCGTTCTCCTTCCGCGCTCGGCCGGAACGATTGAAATCGGCGGCCAGACGATGAGCCTGCAGGACGCGATCGCGAGTGGCAAGACGCAGCCCTGCGCCGAGCTCTCGGGCGCGCATCAGATGCAGCTCCCTGTCGGCGCGAAGGCGCGGATCATCCTGGACAACGGCCTCACGTTCCAGGTCTCGACGGTGAACGCCGGCCGCAAGGTCGCGGGTCACCTCGCGCTGGCTGCAGCTCCGATCGCGTTCTTCGGCCTGTCGAGCCTCGTGCACGGCGGCCTGATGGCGGCGATGTTCTTCTTCATGCCGGGTCTGTCGAACACCGACGAAAACGACATGTCCGGCAACCAGGACTACATGCTCTCGCTCGTCATGCGCGCCGAAGCCGAGCGCCAGCAAGAGGAGAAAGAGCAGCCCGTCGACGAGACGCAGCCGAACCCCGACCAAAAGGAAGGTGGAACCGGCACGCGCGCGAAGGGCGAAGAGGGTTCGATGGGTAACCCGAACGTCACGGCGACCAACAAGCGCTACGCCGTGAAGGGGCCCTCGGACAACCAAGACCCGCACATCGCGAAGCAGGCAGCTCTGCGCGACGCGATGGAATTCGGCATGATCGGCCTCCTCAACTCGGGCGCCGGTGGTGATCCGGATGCTCCGACGGCGCCCTGGGGCCGCGAGGACTCGCTCGGCAACGACGAGAAGTCCGCACGCGGCAACATGTGGGGCGACGAGATCGGCGATGCCTTCGGCGCCGGCGGCCTCGGCCTCACGGGTATCGGTGAAGGCGGCGGCGGCAAGGGTGAAGGTATCGGCCTCGGCAACATCGGTACGATCGGCCACGGCGCCGGCACCGGTACGGGCCAGGGCTTCGGCAACGGCTCCGGCCGCCTCGGTGGTACGCACAAGAGCAAGCCGCCGAGCGTCCGTATGGGTGCAACGAGCGTCAGCGGTCGTCTGCCGCCCGAGGTCATCCAGCGTATCGTTCGCCAGAACTTCGGCCGCTTCCGCCTCTGCTACGAAAACGGTCTGCGCAACAACCCGAACCTCGCCGGTCGCGTGAGCGTCAGCTTCACGATCGGTCGTGACGGGTCCGTCGGTAGCGTCAGCGGCGGCGGTGACCTCCCGGATTCGGGCGTCATCGGTTGCGTGACGAAGGCCTTCTACGGTCTGTCGTTCCCGCAGCCGGAAGGCGGCGTCGTGAAGGTCAGCTACCCGATCGCATTCGCGCCCGGCGGCTGACACCACCCGATCGCGTGAACGAGGCCCGTAGCTCGAAAGAGCTGCGGGCCTTGTTTCGTTCGTGCGATCGGCTCGCTCGAGAGATCGCGATGTTGCGTCCCACCACGTGGGATTGCGCGAGCGTCGCGGAGTGTTGGTGGCGGCGATGCGAGAGCCGTTTCGCGGAGTAGGGCGAAACCCTGGACTTCGTGCGCCAGTCCCTCCTATTCTCGCGAGCCGTTGTTCAGCTCTGACGCAAGGAAGCTGCTTCCCGCGTCATCCGAGCCGTAAGCCGCGACCTTCTTCGCTTTTGTGACACCGCTCCAACGTTTCACGCGCACCTTCGGTGCCCTGATCGCGCTCTGCGCGCGACGAATTCCAAGGAAAGTGAGAGCCAACTCGATGAAGCTCGGTTGCTCCAACAACTCGCTCGTGCGTGACGCGATCGCGCACGATAGCACCTCGACGCTTCTACGCCGCGCGTCGCGCGAAAGCTCCTCGTGGAGCGCCGTGTCGATCGCGGCCGTGCTTGCAGCAGCGACGTTCGTCGGTGGTTGCTCGCGCAACAAACAAGAAGCGATCTTGCGCGCGAACGAAGCGGACAATCTCCGCAAGGGCGACAAGGTCGCGGCGATCGAGAAGCTCGACGAAGCGACGCGGCTCGACCCCGACAACCATCGAATTTGGTACAAGCTCGCGTCCGTCTACAAGGACAAGGAAGACTGGCCGAAGATGGCCGAGGCGCTGCAGAACGCGATCTCCGCGGACGAGCGCACGCCCGAAGACGGCAACTTCGCGAACTACCACTACGAGCGCGGCGTCGCGCTCATCAAGATCGCGGAGCAGAAGAAGGATCAGAAGGCTCGGATGGATGCCTACGAAGAGGCGAAGGCGCCTCTCACGAAGTGCATCGAGTACGACGAGAATCTGTCCGAGTGCTACCACGAGCTGGGCCACGTCTACCTGTGGACCGACGACGAGCAGAAGGCGCTCCAGTACTTCACCGACGCGGTTCAGCACGACCCGGACAAGGTTCGTTACTACCCGCCGCTCGCGGACCTCTACATCAACCTTTTCCAGTTCGACAACGCGGAGAAGGTCCTCAAAGAGGCGAAGGAGCGCGGCAAGCCCGGCGAGAAGGACATGTGGGGCGTGCACGTGCTGATGGCCCAGCTCCTTCAGGAGAAGGGTGATCAAGCCGGCGTCGTGACCGAGCTCGAATCGGCGAAGGCGACGGCCGTCGGCGAAGAGGCCGATCAGAACATCATGATCCTGTACTCGCTCGGGATCGCGTATGACGGTTTGAAGCAGACGCAAAAGGCGATCGAGAACCTCAAGGGCTTCGACGTTCGTTGCAAGGGCGCCATCCAGAAGCAATTCCCGGATGAGTGCGACAACGCGAAGTCGCTGCTCGCGAAGCTCCAAGCTCCGCAGTAGCCGTCCGCCGATTTGCTTGCTGCGCGCGCAGCGGCGCGCGCAGCGATCATCGAAGCTTTTCCTCCGTTTCTGTTTACCGGCGCAGGGGTGCTCCCCGGCGCGATGCGACGTGAAGGCCTGGGGCCGAGGGATCCATGGATCTTGCGCAGCGGCTGACGATTCTCGAATCCGTTCACGATTGGCACACGCTCGTCGACGAGCTCGAAAAAGCGATCGCCTCCGAGACCGACGCGACGCGGAAGGCGTCGCTCTTCCTCAAGCTCGGTCAGATCCTCGAAGAACGCTTCCTCAACGGCGTGAAAGCGCTGAAGCACTTCCAAGAGGCGTACAAGCTCAATCCGGCGCTCCTCGAGGCGCTCGAGCATGCGCGAGGCGTTTACTGGGAGCTCGGCAAGGCGCCGATGGTCCAGAAGCTCCTCGACATCGAGCTCCGCAGCATCGAAGGGCAAGCCTCGGTGCCGCTCCTCATCGAGCTCGGTGACGTCCTGTCCGACGCGGGCGATCACGAGCGCGCGATGGCGACGTACGCGAAGGCGCTCGCTGCCTCCGACGGGCAGAGCGATGCGGCGCGCGGCGGGCTCACCGACGAACAGCTCGAGCCCGATTCGTGGACGCCGTACGTGTCCGACCTGCTCGCGCAAGCGCAGCAGGAGCAAGGGTCGGAAGCGAGCCGCACGTTCCTGCGCGCGGCGCGGATCGCCAGGCGGTTCGAGTCGCCCGAGTACGAAGCTTTGCTCGCGAAGGCCTACGAGGCGCACCCGCTCGAACGCCAGGTCGCCGCGGCATACGAAGGGCTTCTCGTCGGCTCCGAGCGCGCCGCGCACTTGGAGGCGATCCAGACCGACTACGCCGAGTCGCTCACGCAGCGTGGCAAGGCGCAGGTTTCGTTCCGCTTCGGCGCGCGCTGGGCGACGCGCCATCAGAACCTCGAGACCGGCGCGAAGTTCCTCGAGTCCACGCTCGCGGTCGATCCGCACCGGGACGCCGCGCTCAGCTTCCTGAAGGACCTCTGGGGCACCAAGGAAGGCAACTGGGATCGCGTGCTCGGCGTCGCCGAAAAGGCGGCCGGCGCGAACAATCCATCTCCGTTCGCCGTCGCGCAGGCAGGCCTCGTCGCCTGGCGGCAGCTCGGCAACCTGATGCGCGCGCGCTCGTGGTTCGAGAAGCTCGCAGAGCTCGCACCGGATCACCCGAGCGTTCACGCGTTCGAGGTGCAAATCGGCGAGAGCCTCACCGGTGGGCCTTCGGCCGCCGGTGAAGCAGCGCTCACGTCGGAGCAGGGCGTCGACGTCCTCATCAGCGAGCCACCGGCCGCTGCGCAGGCCGAGCCCGAGCCTCTGGACGCCGCAGAGGAAGTGTCGGCCCCCGAGCCGCCTCCGCCCGCATCCGTCGAGGAGCCGCCGGCCGCCGTCTCGGAGCCCGAGCCCTCCGCTCCCGAGCCTATCTCCGCCGAGTCGTCGGCTCCCGAGGCGGTCGTCGCGGAAGCGGCGCCGGTCTCGGCGCCCGCTCCGGTCTCCGTGCCCACGCCGGCCTCCGCGCCGTCGTCGGCGCCCACCTCGGCCCCCGCAGAAAAAGCCGCGGGCGCCGATCCGGCTCGGATCACCGAGATCCGCCAGAAGCTCGAGAAGCTGCAGGCGGCGAAGCGGATGACCGAGTACGTGAAGACGCTCGTCGAGCTCGCCGAGGCGGTTCCCGATCCCGACGAGAAGGTTGCGCTCTACCTCGAGGCGGCCGAGCTCTACACGACGAAGTTCCCGAACGCCGCCGAAGCCGTCAAATGCTTCGAGGCCGTTCTCAACCTCGACGAGAACAACCAGCTCGCGATCGACCACCTGCGCGCGACGTACGAGAAGCGCCGCGACTGGGAGAAGCTCATCGGGTTGATGAAGCGCGAGGCGGCCGCGTTACCGTACGGCCACGAGCGCAGCGCGAAGTTCCTCGAGATCGCGAAGCTGGCGAACGAGCGCGTCAAGAAGCCCGACGTCTGCATCGAGCTGTGGAGCGAGGTCCTCGAGAACGACAGCGAGAACGCCGAAGCGCTCGCCGCGCTCGCCGGTCTCTACGAGCGCTCGAAGGAGTGGGACAAGCTCGCAAACATCCTCGAGCGCCAGAGCGAGGTCGCGCACGACGCGTCCACGCAAGAGGCGATCTACAAGAAGCTCGGTCAGCTCTACGGCGATCGTCTGAGCGACGACCAGAAGGCCGTCGATGCGTGGCGCAAGCTCCTCGCGCTGAACCCGAACGACCGCACCGCGCAAGAGGCGCTGAAGAAGAAGTACCTCGCGCTCGGGATGTGGGACGACCTCGAGGTCTTCTACGCCGAGAGCGGCAAGTGGGACGAGTTCATCCGCCTCCTCGAGACGCAAGAATCGAAGGAGACGGACGAGAACGCGAAGATCTCGCTGCTCGTGAAGACGGCGCAGCTCTGGGTCACCCAGAAGGGCAAGCTCGATCGCGCCGCGCGTGCGTACGAGAAGGTCCTCACGATCGACGCGACGCACCTCGGCGCAGCCGAAGCGCTCATCCCGATCTACCAGCAGTCGAACAACCCGAAGGGGCTCGCCGCTGCGATCGAGGTGAAGCTGAAGCACGACGTCGACGGCGAGGAACGGCTCGCGCTGCTGCGCGAGGTCGCCGGCCTCTACGAGACGAAGCTGAAGGACCCGGAGCGCGCTTTCGAGCGCTACCTCGCGGCGTTCGAGCTCGCGCCGACCGACGAACGTTGCGTCGAGGACGTCGAGCGCGCCGCGCGCGTGACCGGCGGCTGGGAAGCCCTCATCGCTTCCTACAACCGCACGATCGAGAACGCGGAGTCTACACACGACGTCGAGCTCGCAATCGTCCTGCGCCTGCGCCTCGGCCGCGTGCTCGTCGACGAGGTCGGCCGCATCGACCAGGCCCTCGAGCAGTTCCGAGCGGTCTACGACCGCGACGGTGAGAACGAGGAGGCGATCCTCGCGCTCGAGCGGCTCTACAGGCAGACGAACCGCCACCAGGAGCTGCTCGGCATCTACGAGAAGAAGCGAGATCTCGCGACCGATCCCGAGGACCGTCGCGGCATCCTGTTCCAGATCGCGCGCCTCTACGAGATGGAGCTCGGGAGCCCGCGCAAGTCGATCGAGACGTACCGCCAGGTGCTCGAAGAGAACGAGCGCGACCCCGAGGCGCTCGTCGCGCTCGATCGTCTCTACCGGCAGGAAAACGACTGGGAGCCTTACGTCGAGATCCTCCGCGCGCGGATCGAGCTCGACAATCCGGAAGAGGCGCTCGTCGACCTCAAGTACCGCCTCGGTTCGACGCTGGAGAAGCACCTCGGTGATCCCGCCGGTGCGCTCGAGAACTACCGAGAGATCCTGTTCATCGATCAGGGCAACGACGCCGCGCGCGTCGCGCTCGAGAACCTGCTCGAGAACAAAGATCTACGCGCCGAGACGGCGAGCATCCTCCAGGAGATCTACGAGACCCAAGGCGACTGGCCGAAGCTCGTCGGTGCCCTCGAGATCCTCGCGGAGAGCGAAGCCGACAGCGGTCGTCGCGTCGGGCTTCTACGCAAGGTCGGCCGCGTCGCCGCGGAGAACCTCGAGGATCTACCGAAGGCGATCGACGCGCTGTCCCGAGCGCTGCGCGAGGACCCGACGAGCGGTGAAACGCTCGCCGAGCTCGAGCAGCTCGCGGGCCAAGCCGGCGCGTGGGACAAGCTCGAAGAAATCCTCTCCGAGATCGCCGAGAACCTCGGTGATCCGTTGCTCGCGCGGGCGTACTGGATGCGCCTCGCCGCGATCGACGAGCGGCTCGGCAAGGTCGACGCTGCTGCGCAGCGGTACTTGAAGGTCCTCGGGATCGACCCCGCGGATCAAGAAGCGCTCGCCGCGATGGATGCGCTCTACAGGCGCACCGAGCGGTGGGACGACCTCGTCGGCGTCTACCGCCGCCGCATCGATCTCGCGGAGGACACGCCCGCGCGCGAAGCCCTCTACGGACAGATGGCGACGGTGCAAGAGCAGAAGCTCGGTCGCCCCGAGGACGCGATCGCGTCGTATCGCAACGTGCTCTCGCTCGAGCCGACGAGCAACGTCGCGCTCACCGCGCTCGACGGTCTCTTCTCACGCCAAGCGATGTGGGACGAGCTCGCCGAGAACCTCGAGGCGCAGCTGCAGCTCGCCGAGAGCGAAGAAGCGCAGACCGATCTCATGCTCCGCCTCGGCGACTTGCGCGAGACGCGCATGAACCAGGTCGAGACGGCGATCGACATCTACCGCGAGGTCCTCGAGCGTGAGCCCGAGAACGCTCCTGCGCTCGCGGCGCTCGAACGTCTCGGCAAGACGTCGCAACACGAGCTCGCCATCTCGGAGATCCTCGAGCCGCTGTATCGCCAAGCCGGCGATTGGCAGAAGCTCGTGGGTGTCTACGAGGTCCAGGTTCGTCGCAGCGACGACCCGAACCGCCGCGTCGAGCTGCTCCACCAGATCGCGACGCTCTACGAAGACGCCGGTGGTGATGCCGACTCCGCGTTCAACACGCTCGCGCGTGCGCTCGCGGAAGATCCGACGTCCGAAGAGACGAAGCAGGGGCTCGATCGGCTCGCTCGCGCGACGGATCGCTACGCCGATCTCGCCAAGGTGTTCGAGGACCGCGCCGCAGCGCAGCTCGTCGGCGCCGGTAACGAGGACGCCGAGGCGACCACGGTCAGCGACCCGGCCGTCGCCGTCGATCTCTTCACGATGGCGGCACGCGTCTACGAAAACGATCTCGGCGCGGCGGAGCCTGCCATCGCGCACTACCGCAAGGTGCTCGAGATCGATCAGCACAACCTGCCCGCGGCCGAGGCGCTCGAGCGGATCTTCCGCGCCAGCGAGCGTTACGCGGAGCTCTCCGAGGTCCTGCAGCAGAAGGCGGACATCCTCGACGGCCTGCCCGAGAAGAAGGCGTCGCTGTTCCAAGCAGCGTCGATCGAGGAGGACGTGCTCGACCGCCACGAGGCGGCCGTGCGCGTCTACCGCAAGATCCTCGAGCTCGATCCCGAGGACGTCCGTGCCATCGACGCGCTCATCAAGCTCTACCTCGCGCACTCGCGTTGGGCGGACTTGCTGGCGGTCTACGTCTCGAAGGCGGACCTCGTGCAGGACGTCGACGAGAAGAAGAACATCTACTACCAGGTCGGCGCGGTCTACGAGCGCGAGCTCAACGACGTGCCGCAGGCGATCGACACGTACAACCGCGTGCTCGAGATCGATCCGGCGGATCTGCAGGCGCTCTCTCGCCTCGACGTCCTCTACCAGATGGCGGAGAACTGGCCGGAGCTGCTCACCGTCCTCCAGAACGAGGCGGAGCTCGCGAGCGACGCGGCCGAGTCGATCAGCTACCAGTACCGAATCGCCGAGCTCTACGAGAAGCGCCTCGACGACCTCGCACGCGCAATCGAGCTCTACCGCGATCTGCTCCAGCAGATGCCCGACCACGCCCCGACCATCGCGGCGCTCGAAGGCATCAAGAGCGGGCCGCGTGAAGCGCTCGCGGCGTCGCTCGTCCTCGAGCCGATCTACGACGCGACGGGCGAATGGAAGCGCCTCGTCAGCGTGCTCGAGGTGCAGGTCCAGCACGCGGAGGACGCGTTCGCCAAGGTGGATCTCCTCCACCGCATCGCGCGCCTCGAAGAGGAGATGCTGGGCGATCACAACGCGGCGTTCGACGTCTATGCGCGTGCCGTCGCGCTCGACGTGACGAACGAGGAGTCGCTCGGCTCGCTCGAGCGTCTCGCCTCCGCGGTGAACCGTTGGCCCGAGGTGGCGTCGCTCTACGACCGCCAGCTCGAGCGGCTCCGCAGCGAGCAGCCTGAGCGGTTCGTCGAGCTCGGCCTCCGCCTCGCGCAGATCTTCGAGACGCAGCTCGAGGACGTGGACAGCGCCATCGCGCGCTACCGCGCCGTGCTCGAGGTCGACGCGGAGAACTGGCAAGCCATCAGCTCCCTCGATCGGTTGCTCGTGATGACCGAGCGCTGGCGGGACCTCGTCTCCGTCCTCGCGCGCGAGGCCGACATCGGCCAGACGCCGGACGACATCCTCAACTTCAAGTACCGGCTCGGACAGGTTCACCAGAACAAGCTGAACGACCTGCCCGCCGCGATCGGCAGCTACCGAGAGGTGCTCGCCGCCGCGCCCGAGCACGTCGAGACGCTCGAAGCCCTCGAGCAGCTCTTCGCGAGCGGTGTCCACCAGCTCGAGATCGGCGAGATCCTCGAGCCGCTCTACCAAAGCACCGGTGAGTGGGACAAGCTCGGCAACGTCCTCGAAGCGGAGCTCACCCACAAGAAGGAGCGCGAGGAGCGCCTCGCGATGTACTACCGCATCGCGGAGCTCCACGAGGACAAGCTCATCTCGCTCGACGGCGCGCTCGGCGTGTACGTCCGCGCGCTCAAGGAGTACCCGAGCGACGAAAAGACGCTCGAGGACTGCGAGCGGCTCGCGGGCTCGTGCGACGGCGGCTGGGAGACGCTCGCGAACGCGTACGCCGACGTGCTCGAGCTGCACAACGACAAGGCAGTGCAGGCGAGCATCGGCAAGCGCCTCGCTCGCGTCTTCGAGGAAGAGCTCGGTGACATCTCGAACGCGGAGCGGACCTACCGCTACGTGCTCGGTGTCGAGGCCCTCGACGTCGAAGCGCTGACGCAGCTCGACCGCATCTATACCTCGCTCGAGCAGTGGCAAGAGCTCGCGCAGGTGCTCGAGCAGCGCATCCTCGCGACCAAGGACACGATCGAGCTCGTCGAGCTGCACCTCCGCCTCGGCGAGGTCTACGAGACGAAGCTCGTCGACGAGGCCGGCGTTGGTCAGCTCGACGACGCAACCCGCGTCTTCCGACGTGTCTTCGACGAGCTCGATCCGCCGAACGAAGCGGCGATCCTCGCGCTCGAGCGCATCTACGGACAGCGCGGCCAGTGGCCGGAGCTCAAGGTCGTTCTCGAGCGCCAGCTCGAGCACGCCGGCGGCGACAGCGAAGAGTCCGAGATTCGCGCGAAGATGGCGAACCTCCTCGCGGATCGCCTCGGCGACATGCCGCGCGCGGTCGAGACGTGGAAGCGCGTCCTCGATCTGCGCGGCGACGATCCCGAGGCGCTACACGGCCTCGCGAACCTCTACGAGCGACTCGGCCAGTGGGCCGAGCTCTCGGACGTGCTCGGTCGCCACTTCGACATCGCGTCGGAGGACGAAGAACGCGTCGCGGTGCTCCTCCGAAGGGCGCGCCTCTTCGAAGGTCAGCTGCAGCGCGACGATTCGGCGCTCGAGGATTACCAGCGCATGCTGGACATCCAATACGACAACGTCGACGCGCTCTACGCGATCAGCGCCATCTGGCGCCGCCGCAACGATTCGCAGCAGCTCGTCGAGTCGCTCCACCAGACGGTGGATCGAGCCGGCGAGAAGCTCGCCCCCGAGCAGAACGTTGCGCTCTTCCGCGAGCTCGCGACGACGTACCAGAACGTGCTCGGTCAGCCGTACGAGGCGATCGACGCGTGGAGGCGGCTGCTCGCCGTCGACCCGCGCGACTTCTCCGCGATGAGCAACCTCGAAGGCCTCCTCCGTGCGGAGGAGCGCTGGGAGGAGGTCATCGAGGTGAAGATGGGTCGCGCCCGCGCGCTACCCGACGAGGCGGAGCAGATCCGCGAGTACCTCGAGGTCGCGGCGCTCTGGGAACAGCGTGTCGGTGAGCCCGACAAGGGCACGCCGGCGTACGAAGCGATCCTGCAGATCGAACCGGCTCACGATCAGGCGTTCTTCGCCCTCGAGAAGCTGCACTCGACCGCGAAGCGCGCGGAGCCGCTCATCGAGCTGTATCTCGCGCGGCTCGACACACGGGACGACGTCCACGAAAAGACGGACATCCTGCGCAAGGTCGCGAGGGTCTTCGAAGAGGAGCTCGAGGATCGACCGCAGGCGTTCGACGCGCTCGTGACCGCATTCGAGATGGACGTCTTCGACAGCGAGACGACCAAGTATCTCGAGCGCATCACGCACGCGACGAGCAAGTGGCCGGAGCTCATGCCGGTCGTCAACGGCTGGCTGCAGAGCGAGTCCGATCCGCGTCGGAAGATCCAACTCTGCCTGCGCCTGGCCAAGTGGTACGCCGAAGACCTGAATCGCGAAGACTACGCGATGCCGTACTACCAGCAGGTCCACAAGCTCGACCCGAACAACGTCAACGCGCTCCGCCAGATGGCGAACCTGCAGCGCAAGATGGGCAAGTTCAAGGAAGAGGGCTACCTCCTCCAGCAGGCCCTCGCGAACGCCGTGACCGAGTCGGATCGCAAAGAGATCCAGACCGAGATCGGGCAGGTCCTCCACCTGAAGATGAACGACCCCGAACAGGGCATCGTCTTCTATCGCAAGGCCCTCGAGGTCGATCCTCACTTCGTGCCGGCGCTCGAGCAGCTCGAGCGCATCTACACGGAGCGCGGCCAGAACGGCGAGCTCGTCGAGGTGCTCAACGCGAAGGCGAGGGGTCTCACCGACGCCGAGCAGATCGCGGGCACGAAGCTCCGCTCGGGCGGGCTCTACGAAACTTCGCTGAACCAACCGGATCGCGCGGGTCAGGTATACCGCGAGGTCCTCGAGGTCGACGCGGGCAACCTGCTCGCGATGCGTGGTCTCGAGCGCGTCTACCAGCAGTTGCAGCAGTGGACGGAGCTCGTCTCCATCCTCGAGATGCAGCTCGACGTGGTCGCGACCGAGCGTGATCGCATCGAAGTTTTGATGAAGATCGCTCGCATCCAAGAGGAGCTCTTCGTCAAGCCCGACGCCGCGGCCGCGCGGCTCGAACAGGTGGTCGAGATCGATCCGAACTTCGAGCTCGCCTACGAGGGCCTGGCGCGCTGCTACCGCCAGCGCCGTCAGTGGCACGACCTCATCCAGACCTACGACCGGCACGTCAACGCCACGGTCGATCGACAGAAGAAGATCGACCTGTGGATCGCGATGGCCATCGTCTTCGCGGACGAGCTCGAGGACGTGGAGAAGGCGATCGACGCCTACCTCAACGTCGTCGACACCGACCCGCAGCACATCCCGGCGCTCGATGCCCTCGCGAAGCTGTACGAGAAGCAGGGCGAGTCCTCGCGCGCGATCGACTACATGACGCGCGTCGCGGAGCTCACGACCGACGGCAAGCAGAAGGTCGAGATGTACTACCGCATCGGTCGCCAGCTCGATGAGAAGCTCGGCGATCGGATGGCGGCGCAAGACAACTACGAGCGCGCGCTCGATCTCGATCCTGCTCACCAGCCCACGCTCGCTGCGCTTCGCGCCATCGCGATCGACGCGGCGGACTGGGACCGTGCGGCTCGCTACATCGAGTCCGAGCAGCTCGTCACCGAGTCACCGCGCGTGCGCGCCAAGCTCCTCGTCGAGCTCGGCAAGATGCGCGACGAGATGCTCGGTGAGCACGACCTCGCGATCCAATCCTACGAGCTCGCGCTCCAGAGCGACGCGGACAACGAGGACGCCGCGCTGCCCCTCGTCAACGAGTACGTCTCGAAGGAGCAGTGGGGTAGGGCCGAGCCGCTCGCCGAGATGCTCGTCAAGAAGAGCGGCAAGCGCGAACGCACCGAGCAGCACATGCTGCAGAACCTGTTCGGCAAGATCCTCGCCGCACAGAAGAACTGGCAGGGCGCGCTCAAGGCCTACCAGACCGCAAACCAGCTCGATCTCACGGATCAGGAGACGATCCGCGGGCTCGCCGAGGTTTGCTTCAACCTGCAGGATTGGCCCGGTGCCCTCACGAACTTCCAGAAGGTGCTGACCGCGCTGGAAGAGCACGACACCGAGCAACGCGCGTACGTCTACTTCAAGCTAGGCGGGATCAAGCAGGCCCAAGGTCAGCCGAAGCAGGCCATCAACAACTTCGAGAAGGCGCTGCAGGTCGATCCGTCGCACCGGCCGACGCTCGAGGCGATGGTCGCGATCTACGACCAGGCTCGCGACTGGCCGCAGGTCTGCCACTACAAGCGGATCATCCTCGACAACGTCTACGACGGCGAAGAGCGCTACAAGATGCTCGTCGACATCGGCGACATCTGGGGCGACCCGGCACGTGGGAAGGCCGCCATCAAGGCGATCGAGGCCTACGACGAGGCGCTCGAGCTCAAGCCCACCGATCACGTCCTCCTCCACAAGCTGCTGCAGGTCTGCCAGTCCGCGCAGCAGTGGGAGCGGATGAACGACACGCTTCAGCGCATCGCGGACCTCGAGCAGAGCCCCGAGCGCAGGAGCAAGTACTTCTTCACGATGGCGCAGATCTTCCGCGACCACGTGCAGGATCAAGATCGCGCGGTCGACTACTTCAACCAGGCCCTCGATCTCAACCCGGGGTACTTGGAGGCGTTCGAGCGCATCAACAAGATCCTCACGGCGCAGAAGGACTGGAAGCAGCTCGAGCGGGCGTACCGCAAGATGTTGCACCGCCTGGTGAACTTCCAGCGCGACGACATCGGCAACCAGAAGAAGAGCGACGTGCTCTTCAACCTCTGGCACGCGCTCGGCCTCATCTACCGCGATCGCATGCAGGAGAAGGAGAAGGCGGTCGAAGCCTTCAAGTTCGCCTCGGGCCTGCGTCCGGCGGATGTCACGGAGCACCTCATCCTGTCGGAGCTCTACGAAGAGACCGAACAGCTCGAGCAGGCAGCGTCCGAGTATCAGTCGATCCTCAAGATCGATCCGATGCGCGTGGACCCGTACCGCAAGCTCTACGACATCTACCTGCGCAAGCAGACCTACGATGAGGCCTGGTGCCTCGCGTCGGCGCTCGCCTTCCTCGGTAAAGCCGGGGACGAGGAGCGCGAGTTCTACGACAGCTACAAACCGTCGGGCCTGCCGCAGGTGCGCGCACGTGTCGACAACGACTCGTGGCTACGCCTCCTCTTCCACGAGGAGGAGAGCCTGTACGTCGGCAAGATCTTCGAGTTCATCGCTCCCGCTGCGCTCCGCGCGAAGTTGGATCAGATGAAGCAGAAGAACGAGTTGCCGGTCCTCGACGCTCGGTTCCGCCAGGATCCGGCGACGAGCACGGTGACGTTCGCGCGCACCTTCGGGTGGGCCGTGAACGTCCTCGGTCTGCCGATGCCGCAGCTCTACGTGCGCAGCGACGTGCCGGGAGCGCTCTCGTACGTTCCTGTCGAGCCGTACTCGAGCCTCGCGGGGCAGACGGTCCTGTCCGGCTTCTCACCGCAGGAGCTTCTGTTCATCGTCGGTAAACACGCGGCGTACTACCGAGGCGAGCACCTCATCCGCGCGCACTTCCCGACGGTGACCGAGCTCACGGTTCTCTTCTTCGCAGGCATCAAGCTGGTCGCAGGCGATCAGCCGGTGCCGCCGGAGCTCTCCAATCAGGTCATCCACACAGCACAGTCGCTCGGTCGCTACATGCAGCCGATCCACGTCGAAGGCTTGAAGATGGCCGTTCGCAAGTTCATCCAGGACGAAGAGGCCAAGGCGAACATCAAGCGCTGGTCGCAGACGGTGGAGCTCACGAGCACGCGCGCAGGTTTCCTCCTGTCGGGCGATCTCGAGGTGGCGAAGAAGATCATCGCCGCCGAGCCGCAGTTGCCGGGCGATCTGACCCCGCAAGAGAAGCTGAAGGAGCTCTTGGTCTTCGCGGTGAGCGAGAACTACTTCAAGCTCCGCAAGCAGCTCGGCCTCGATATCAAGGTCGCCGCACAGTAGCGGTGACGGCGTAACGGCGACGGGCCGGTCCCCTCGGGGGCTGGCCCGAGTCGTTTTGTGCGGCGATGGGGGCCGGATCAACGTGGGACCACACGGCCGACCTCGCCTGGCCTACCATGGTGATCGTGACGTCTGCGCCGTCGTCCATCCGGCTGGTGGAGGGGGAGGCTCGCCGTTGGGGCGGGCTCGACCTCATCGCGCGGCTGGGGCACGGCGGGATGGCGGAGGTGTTCCTCGCGGCGCGGCGCGAACGTCCGGCCGAGCTGATCGTCGTGAAGCGTCTGAAGGCGGATCTCGACGATGCGGAGCATCGCGGGATGTTCGCGGAGGAGTCGCGCATCATGCCGCTCCTCACGCACCCGAACATCGTGCGAACGACCGAGGTCGGCGAGGAGGAGGGGAGGCAATACCTCGCGCTCGAGTTCCTCGACGGGCTGACGCTGGATCGATGCGCCGACAAGGTCACGGCGCTCGGCGAACGCGCGGCGTTCCACGTCGTCGCGGAGCTCCTCGAAGGCCTCCACTACGCGCACGAGGTGAGGGATCCATCGGGCGCGACGCTCGAGCTCGTTCACCGTGACGTGAGCCCGCACAACGTGTTCATCACCTACGAAGGCCGGGTGACGCTCGTCGACTTCGGGATCGCGAGGCGGCGCGGGCGCGCGTACCACACGGCGACAGGCGTCGTTCGAGGCAAGCTCGAGTACATGGCGCCGGAGCAGGCGCTTTGCGACACGCTCGATCGGCGCGCGGACGTGTTCGCAGCCGGCGTGATCTTGTGGGAGCTGCTCTCGGGGCGTCCCTACTGGGACGATGCTTCGGACGTGCAGATCCTCAAGCGGATGACCTTCGGCGATCTTCCGAAGCTCGGCGTGGTGATGCCGGACGTTCGGCCCGAGGTGGAGGCGCTCTTGTCTCGCGCGCTCGCGGTGAAGCCCGAGGATCGG
Organism: Polyangiaceae bacterium; assembly: GCA_013361525.1. Taxonomy (GTDB): domain Bacteria; phylum Myxococcota_A; class Polyangia; order Polyangiales; family Polyangiaceae; genus Xiheicaenibacterium. The sequence continues at coordinate 42,628 of JABFXY010000098.1, forward strand.
TTCGAGACGGCACGCGCGTTTCGTGAAGCGATCGCCGCGGTTCGCGGTGCGGATTCCGAACGACCGCCGCTCCGGCGCACGGAGCTCGCTGCAACGATCGCGGGCGCGGCCGATGGGTACCGATCGGGTCTGCGTGCGCTCGTCGATCGGCACCTCGAAGCGGCACGGGACACCTCGGGCCTGCCCGGGATCTCCGCAGCCGCGACGTCAGAGCCCAATCCGGTGGAGGCGCCGGTATCGGCGCGCGCGGAAGCCGAGGAGCCGAAGGAAGAGGCTCAGGCGGCAGCGCCGGTGTCGAGCCGCGAGGCGGAGCCGATCTCGAGCGGACGCGCGCCTTCGACGGGTGAGCGTCCGATCACCGAGACGGGCGCTGCGACGATCCTCGAGGTCAAAGAGCCGGAGAAGCCGAAGCGGTTCGCGCGCGTGGCGCCTCTGTTGGTCGCGGTCGGGATCGGCGTCGCGATCGCTGCGGTCGTCGGGTCGCGTTTTTCCCGCTCCGAAGGGCGCGCCGCAGAGGCGAGCCCGCCGGTCGAAACGACGTCGACCGCGGCCTCTGCTCCCGCCGATCCGAGCGGTCCTGCGATCCGCGTGAGCTTGCGCGTCTCACCCTCGGACGCGGTCGTTCACCTCGACGGTATGCGCGTACGGACGCTCCCGCTCGACGCGAAGTTTCCGAAAGACGGCGCCGGTCACAAGCTCACGGTGAACGCCGAGGGCTACGATGCCAAATCGCAGATCGTCGTGTTCGATCGCGACGTCGACCTCGACGTGACGCTCGACCCGGCTCGAGCTGCCGCGCCCGCGACCAGCGCGTCAGCCGACGCGGTCTCCTCCGCGCGCCCGCGCACAATCCCGAGAGCCTCCGGTACTTCGCCGCTGACGTCGCCGACGTCGAAAGAGACGAAGGGCTTCATCGAGTCCGATCCGTGGAAGAGAGACGGCAAAAAACGATAGCGGTGAAGCGCTGGATCGTTGCGGCGTGTTGTCTCGGGCTCGGTATGGCCCCGCGCCTGGCCCTCGCGCAAGCGGTGGATTGCGGCCCCGCTCCTCCGATCGAAGAACCGACGAAAGAGGCGCGAGAGGTGTACGAGTCCGCGCTCGAGCACACGCGCGACGGGCGTTACCCCGAGGCGCTCGCCGCTTATCAGCGCGCGTACGATCTGAGCCCGAGCTACGTCATCCTCTTCAACATCGGAAAAGCGGCCGAGCTCACCGGCGACTCAGCCCGGGCGATCATCGCCTACCGCTGCCATCTGGAGCACGGCGGCTCGGAGATTGGCGCGACGAAGCAGGCCGAGGTGACCGCGTCGATGAACGCGCTCTACGAGAAGGTCGGCCTCGTGGCGTTCGTCGTCGACGAGCCCGGCGCGCGCATCTCGATCGATGGGTCGTTCGTCGGCACGTCACCGATCGACGTTCCCGTCCCCGTGAACCCGGGGCGGCGACTCGTTCGCGTCGAAGGCGCACGCACCGAATCGCGCACGATCGACGTGGAGGCGAAGTCGCGGGTGGTCGTCGACTTCAAACTGAAGGAAGGCGCCAAGGCTTCTGCGGGCGACCGTTTTCGTTTCCCCTCCGGCGTCGTAGGCGCTGCGTGGATCACGGCCGGCCTCCTCGGCGCTTCGACCGCGGTCACCGGCGCGCTCGCGCTCATCGGCGCCAAGGACATCGAGGACGATGTGTACCTCGGACCGGGTCGGAGGCCTCCCGTGGGCTCGGTGCTCGACGAAAAGATCGAACGCACCGAGGCGCTCGCGACGGCCACCGATGTCTTGTTGACCGCGTTCTTGATTACCGGCTCCGCAGCGATCAGCTTCAGCGTGGTGAACGCCGTGAACAAGGTCGACGAGCCTGCGACGGTGTCGGTCGGGCTCGCGCCCGGTGGAGGTTTCTTGCGGATCGGTTTCCAGTGAAGCGCGAGCGGCTTCGGTTATCGGGCCTCTTCGCGGTGTCGGCGCTCGCGGCGTGCACCATCGTCGTCGATCCCGACCCGGGCGCGGGTCTCGGCGAGAGCTGCGATCGTGACGAGCAGTGTCAGGCGTCGAGCTGCATCGACGGCTTGTGTGCCGTTCGGTGCGGCGACAGCGGCGGCTGCCCGGGTGGGACCGTTTGCGCCGAAGGCATCTGTCATTTGCCACTCGCGGTCGCGTACGTGTTTCCGTTCGATCTGACGCAGGATCAGATTGGCCGATCGCTCGATGAAGGCCGAATCGAGGCGGATGCGCGGCTCGGTTACGTCGAATCCACGAGCGACGTGGGTGCTGCGCTTCCCGGTGATGCCCTGCAGGTCGCGACCGATCGCGTGAACGAAGGCGCGGGGGTCGTCGTATCCACGAGCGCGCTCCACGCCGATGTTTTCGCTGCGTTCGCCGCGGAGACGCCCGATGTCACGGTGCTGTCGTACCAGGGCAAGCCCGGCTCCGAGAACCTCGTCGCGTTCGATGCGCGCACGTATCAGGCCTACTACCTCGCGGGCGTCGCCGCGGGGAAGTACACGACCTCGCGACGAATCGGCATCCTGGGATCCATCGTTTCACCGGCGATCGTCGCGAACATCAACGCGTTCGCGCTCGGCGCGAAGAGCGTCGAAGGCGCCTCGCCGATCACGATCGAGCTTCGCTGGATCGGCGAGCCGCACGACACACAACCGAAGGTCGACGGCCACCCTCGAGAGTGGCACTTCACGCGCGCGATGGTGGCGGACAACGGCTGCGACGTCGTCGCGCACACGCTCGACAACAGCGTGCCGCTCTACGCGATCGCCGATCTCGCGACCGAAGGGATGACCGCGTACGCGATCGGCGCAAACCTCCAAGACGCGTGCTCGGCTGCGCCCGCGGGGCGATGCCTCGGCTCGACATTTTTCCGCTGGGGCCCGCTGTTGTCGTCCGTCCTCGACCAGATCCATCGCTTCGAAGACCTGCCACCCGTCGTGCTCGGCGGCATCGCGGTCTCGAACGAAACGAGCCCGATCGGCTTCGATGTCCCTGCGGACCTCTCCGGCGGCGTGAGCCTCGCGAACGACCTCGAGGCCCTTCGCGCCGCGCTCGCCGTGGAGGCGGGTGTCGGTCCGATCTTCGACGGTCCGATCACGTCGACGGGCCAATGTGAGGAAGCGCTTGGCACCTCGCCGTGTGTGGCGGAGGGCGCGCGCCTCTCCGACGAAGGGCTCGCGAGCATGTGCTGGCTCGTCCAGGGGATCGTGGACAACGCCGGTGTGCCCGCTCGTGTTCCCGCCGAGGACGGATGCGCGAATTGATGCGTTCTCCGGGTTGTCGCCGCGCCTGAGGGCGGTAGCTTTGCGCGATGCGCGTGGAGCGACGAAGCGAGCGGCTGATGCGTATCGCTCTCCACGCCGTGTTCGCGTGGCCGGGGTTCGTGTTCCTGTGTGCCTTCGACTCGCGGATCGCGCTGCAGCTTTCGCACGTGACCGGTGCGCGTAGCTTGAGCTCGCTCGCCGCGCACATCGGCGGCTTCGCGTTGTTCGAGCTCGTCGGCGCTCTCATGGCGCATCGCCTTGGCAGCACACATCCGGGCCAGCTGCGTCGCGCGCTGTTGTTCGGCAGTGGAACGCTGGCGCTCCTCTCCGTCGTGTCTCTCACGCGTCCCCGGAAGACGATCGCCGACACGTTCCCGCAGTACCTCGAACGGCTCCCTGCGCACCCCGGACTCGATCGGAATGAGGCCGATCGCGCCGCCAGCGACGATACGGATCTGCTTTGCGCAAATGCGGAACGATCCTTGGCCCGCTCGCGAGGGGCCGCTGTCCCTGCGATCGACCGGTGCTGTGCGTGGACATCGACGGACAACCGACGGCTCGCTCCGATGAAACCTCGCAAGGTGTGCAACGTGCACATCCGAACTCCTCACGGCGAGACGATTACTGTGCGCGACGCGCCCGACTCGGACGCGTGGATCGTGCGTCGTGACGAACGGATCGGCTATTGGTTCTTCGCGAGCGGCTACTACGCCTTCCGTCCCATCGGGAACGGCGTCGTGATCGCGGATGACGGCCGCGTTCTCGACGTCGTCCACGCGGCCATGTTCGCAGACCGCGTGGGCCGGAGCCGGGTACAGGATCGCGCCGTCGCCGTGTTTGGGCTGTTTCTTGCGGGCGCGCTCACGCTCGCTTACTTCCTCATGGCGCGCGGCCGAAAGCGTCTCGATGCCGGCGTGCCCGCGACGGTCGACGCGCAAGGACGCGTGGTGGTCGGTGGTGAAGCTGTCGCGGTCTCGTGGCCCGCGGGTGAGGTAGTTCCGAAGGGTGACGTCCTCGTCTTTGACGGGGCGGTCTCCAACGCCGACTACCGAAACCGATCGATGCTGACCGGCGCGATTGTCCCCGACCGCAGAGGCACGCTCGACGAGCGCGCCGATGCCTTGTGCGCCGTGGCGCCAATCATCGCCGCGATCGCGACCCTTCCGCTCGTCGCCAACACGCTCGTCGCGCTCCTCGCCCCATTCCTTCGCGCCATCTGACGAGTACACTCGAGCCATGGCGATGGGTCGTCACCTCGTTCTGCTGTCGATCCTCCTCGCTGCGTGCGCCGACGTGGTGATCGAGCCCTCCGACGGCGGTTCGGCAGGCACCAGCAGCGACGGTGCGGGACCGATTGCGGGAGGCGCGCCGGCCACCGGCGGGAGCGAGCCTCTCGGAGGTTTCGGCGGCGATAACGGCTTCGGAGGCATCGGCGAGGGCGGTGCGTCGATGGTTGGATGTCCAACGATCCCGGAGGAGGATCTCTACTTCGTCGAGCACACGCAGGACGGTACCGTCCAGCTCTTCAACGAGGGCTGCGATGAAGCGCTGCCGACCGCGCAGCGATTGACCGGCGGGGAGTGCGGTCCGGGGACATTCATCCGCGCTTGCCACAGCCTCGGGGCGCCCGAGACGCAGGTCGAGCTCTCCGGCATGACGTCGCTCGTCGATCCCGGTGAAGGCGAGCTCACGGGCACGATCTCGCAGAACACCTTCAGCGACGTCGTCATCACGTTCGACGACGTCGGTGAGGTCGGCCAGGCCGTGCGCGGCAGCTACGAAGGCATCATCACGTCGCCGGATGGTGACATGACGAACGTGTCCGCGGTGTTCAGCCTGTGCCGGGTTCCGGATCTGCCGCCGTGCCCGTAGCCGCGCTAGCTCCGCTTTCTTCGTCGTGGCAATAGCGCGTGCTCGATCGCGGCCGGATCGTCGCCGGTCCAGCGCGCAATCGCGGCGAGCACGACCGGCACGACGCGACCATTCGGGCGTGCGCGTGCGGCTTCGACGAAGGCCTCGTCGATCGGCAAGCGGCTTCGGGCGCGGCGTGTGGTGAGCGCGACGTCTTTGCGCGCTTCGAGCGCTTCGCGAAGGCCGGCGTGGTACGCGAAGACCCATCGCATCCACGGTAGAACAACCAGCGAGGCACGCGCTTCCGCGAGCGCGATCACGCGCGCCTCGATCTCCTCGGTCTCCATCGTGTCGAGCTCCGACAGGGAGCCGGGAAACGCACGCGCGAGCGCGCGCAGCTCGGTGAGCGGCGCCTCGGGTTTGCCGCGCGCGTGATCGCGGCGAAGCCTCGCCATGGTGACGTACTTGTGCTCGAGACGCGCGAGGTCTTCGTCCAAAAGGACGATGCTCAAAGCTCGGACTCCGGGAACGCGATGACGTCGCCGAGCTCCGAGGCGCCGAGCGCGAGCATGACGAGGCGATCCAAACCGAGCGCGTTGCCGGCCGCAGGCGGCATGCCTTCCTCCAGGGCACCGACGAAGCGTGCGTCGATCGGATAGACGGGAAGGCCGCGCGCGCGCCGCTCTCGCTGGTCGTGCTCGAAGCGGTTGCGTTGCTCGGCTGGATCGGTGAGCTCTCCGAAGCCGTTGCAGAGCTCGACGCCGGCGGCATAGAGCTCGAACCGCTCGGCGAAGCGTCGATCGTCGGGGCACAGCCGCGCGAGCGAGGCCATGCACGCAGGGTAGCGGTCGAGAAACACGGGGGTGGGGGACCGCGCGAGGGCCGGCTCCACTTGGTCGACGAGGATGCGAAAGAATGTCTCGCTGTCATCGTTCGCCAAACGGAGCATCTCGACCGTGTCGATGCCGGCGTGCTCGGCGAAGGCTTCCGCGACGCTGAGGCGCGAAAACGGCCGTTTCAGATCCAACCCCCGCAAGGTGCCTATCGCGGCGCCGATCGCTTCGTCGACCGCGCACACGATCCGCTCGGTGTCGTCCATCACGTCTTCGACCGAGCCGAACGCGCGGTACCACTCGAGCATCGTGAACTCGGGGTTGTGACGCGCGCCGACCTCGCCCTTACGGAAGCTCTTCGCGAACTGAAAGCAGCGTGGGACGCCGCCGACCAGCAAGCGCTTCATCTGGTACTCGGGCGAGGTGATGAGGTAGCGCGGCGAGCTCGAAGCGGTCGTCACCTCGAACGCGTCGAGGTGAGTGTCGAGGCCGGGGCAGGGGACGATGGCCGGCGTCTCGACCTCGAGGAAACCCATCGACGAAAACAAACTCCGGAGCGCCCCTAAGGCTTCGGAGCGAGCGCGGAGCGTGCGAGCCACGCCGCGCTCCGCGAGGCGCGCGACGTCGCTCTTGCTGCCGGTTCGCGGCCCTGCCGGGATGTGCTCGAGCAGTGTGGCCTCGACCACGATGCCCGCATCCGAAAGGGTCCCGGCGACGACGGCGAAATCGCCGTCGGGTACGTCTGCGAGCGCGCGCTCCACCTCGATGTCGCCGAACGCATCGACGAGCAGGCGACGATCCAATGCGTGTCGCACCCGCCCCCCGACGGAGAGCGATCCGCCCGCGTGAGCGAGCTTTATGTCCGATGGAGCCAGGCGACCATTCGTCATGACGCCTTGCCTGTCGCGGGCCTGTCGTGGGGTGGCGGTCAGATGCCGCCGGTACCGCCGCCGCCGGCCGGGGCGCCGCCTGCGCCACCGCCGCCCGCGGGAGTGCCACCGGAGCCGCCGGTCCCGCCGCCT
>JABFXY010000183.1 GCA_013361525.1 Polyangiaceae bacterium
GGTTTCGCGCCTTCACGAAACGAAGCACAGATTGCTGCGTGGCGAGTGCGACGTCTCGGAGTGGAGTTTACGTTGCAAAGACGGGAGCTATTTACCCGTCGAGGTGAGCGCGAAGATCTTGAGTGACGGCCGCTGGCAGGGGTTCGTCCGAGACGTTCGCGAGCGCAGAGCTGCGGAAAAGGCGCTTCGCGCGAGTGAGCAGCGGCTTCGATTCGCCGCCGAGGTGGCTCGGTTCGGCACGTTCGACGTGAGCTTCGTCAATGGCAGCAGCTATCTGTCGCCGGAGTTCTCGAAGCTGTTTGGCCTCCCGCCGGACTTCGCAATGGTCGCTCCGGCTCGGCCGGGTTGGTTCCTCGAGTACGTCCATCCACGAGATCGCGAGCGGGTCCGAGCGAAGCTCGCGGACTGCACGCGGATGGGTCGTGATTTCCACGACGAACATCGAATCGTCATGCCGAACGGAGACATTCGCTGGGTGCTGGTCGATGCCCGCTTGTTTTATGGGGAGGACGTTTCGTCCGGCCCCCTCCGCAGCGTCGGAACGGTGATCGATGTCACCGAGCGAAAAAGCATCGAAGAGACAATCCGAGCGTCGGAGGCCAAATACGCAGGACTCATCGCTGCGGCGCCGGACGCCATCATCTCGATCGATCGGGATCAGCGAATCGTGATGTACAACGAGGGAGCCGAGAAGACCTTCGGGTGGAAGCGAACCGAGATCATCGGCCAACTGCTCGATGTCCTCATTCCGGAGCGGTTACGCGCCGTTCATCGAAAGCACATCGTCCGCTTCGACGAGGAGTTCAGCAAGTCGCGTTTGATGGGGGAACGAAGCGACATCTCCGGCCTTCGGCGCGACGGAACCGAGTTTCCCGCCGAGGCATCGATTTCGAAGGTCGAAACCGCTTCGGGCAAGCTCTTCACCGTCGTCTTGCGCGACATCACCGCGCGAAAGCGCGCCGAGGAGGAGAGAGCCCTCCTCGCGGAGATCGGCGCGGCCGTCACGTCGACACTCGATTACGAGGAGACGGCGTGCAACATCGCGACGGTAGTCGTCGGTGCCCTCGCCGATCTGTGCATCGTGGAGACGGTCGAGGAGGAAGGTACCTTGCGTCGCGTGAAGGTTGCGCACCGCGACCCGTCGATGGCGGAGGTCGCGTGTGTCCTTCAGCATCTGCAGCTGGATCGGAGACAGCCCCATTTGGGCTCGGCGGCGCTCGATACGAAAAAGCCCCTGGTGATGAGCGAGATTTCGACGGCGTACCTCGATTCGATAACGCAGTCCGAAGCGCACGGACGCGCCCTTCGCGCCCTCGCCCCGACATCGCTGATGTCGTTGCCGTTGCTCGCCCACGGGCAGCTCGAAGGGGCGCTCATCCTGGTGCGAACGCGTGGTGCAAAGCCGTACACCCGCGACGACCTTTCAATGGGCGAAAAGGTCGCGCTTCGCGCGGCGCTCGCCGTGGAGAATGCGCGGCTCTACCGAACTGCGCAACGCGCCGTTCTTGCGCGGGACGAGGTGCTCGGCATCGTCGCGCACGATCTACGCAATCCATTGAACTCGATCGTTCTGCAGTCGGAAATGCTCCGAAAGCGAGCGCCTCAACCCGACCGCCGATCGCAGAAACCGGCCGAGCTGATTCGTCGGTCCGCGATGCGGATGGAGCGATTGATCCAAGATCTGCTCGATATCGTTCGGCTCGAGGCCGGAACCTTCTCCGTCAATCGCACGCCGCTATCGTCGTATGCGATCGTGATGGAAGCGGTCGAGGCTCAACGGCCAGTCGCCGCTGCTTGCGGGCGCGAGCTCGTCCTCGATGTGCCTGCTCTGTTGCCGCAGATCGTCGGTGACCACGATCGCCTTCTTCAGGTGTTCGATAATCTCATCGGCAATGCCATGAAGTTCACGACGTCGGGCGGCCGCATCACCGTCGGTGCGACCGCGCGAAACGGTGACGTGCTCTTTTGGGTTTCGGACACGGGAGCGGGGATACCCGCGGAGTCGATTCCGCATCTGTTCGATCGGTTCTGGCAGGCGAGACCCACGGACCGGCGAGGGGCGGGCCTCGGCCTGCCGATCGTCAGAGCGATCGTTGAAGCGCACGGCGGTCGTGTGTGGGTCGAGAGTGCGCTCGGGAGCGGCAGCACGTTCTATTTCGCGCTTCCCGCGGCGGCGTCCAAAGCGGCTTGATCCTTCGACATCTAAAGCGGCTCGGCCCTTGCATGGAAGCCGCTTTCATCGTACCGACGCGGTGCCGATTCCATAGGACAACATGATGTCGTCTTCCCACGACGAGCTGCGACAGTACCTGGATTTCGACGAGGCGGACGTCATCCGTCTGCGTCGAGTTCTTCCGGTAGTCGAGCCGCATTTGGGGGAGATTATCGGCAGGTTCTACGACCGGATTCGGGCACATCCCGAGGCCGCCGCGGTTTTTCGCAACGAGGCGCAGATTGTGCGCCAGGCAGCCGCGCTCGAGCGCTGGATGCGCCGCTTCTTCGATCGGTCCCGCGATGGGGCCTATCTCGAGGAGACTGCGAAGATCGGCCGGGTGCACGTCGCCGTGGGGTTACCGCAGCGTTACATGCTGGCCAGCATGAACGTCGTGCGCATGGCGCTCGATGATGTCGTGCGCACCGCCGGCGTGCCCGACGAGGCCGCGACGCTCGCATCCATCCACCGCGGGCTGGATCTCGAGCTCTCCGTCATGGTCGACAGCTACTTCGTCGCCGAGCTCGCCCGCGCCGAAGAAGCGCAGCGGCGGGAGGTCACGCATCGCTCCGAGCGGCTCGCATCGATCGGCATCCTCGCCGCGGGCCTCGCGCACGAAATTCGTAATCCCTTGAACGGAGCTCTTTTGCATCTCACGTTTCTGCGTCGCCGATTGAACGAGCTCCTCGCCGAAGAGGTGGAGCTCGCGGAGGCGGTCGACGTCGTGAATGTCGAGCTGAAGCGACTCTCCAATCTGGTCGCTGAATTTCTCGACTTCGCTCGGCCGAAGGCCCTGCAGCTGGCCCGGGTCGATCTGCGCGACGTAGCGACCAAGGCCGTCGAGGTCGTGACCGCCGAGGCGAATGCGCTGGGCGTCGGCGTGCGCGTCGATCTTCCGGTGCGGGGGCTCGAGGCCATGACGGATCGCGCATGCCTCACGCAAGCCCTCATCAACCTGCTCAAAAACGCTCTAGAGGCGGCCGTCATGACCGCACCGGGCCGCGTGCCGCAGGTCATCGTCCGGGTTCGCGAAGCCGGCGACGACCGCGTGCTCGAGATCGAGGACAACGGCGTCGGAATCGTCGACGACAAGGCCCCCATTTTCGACCCGTTCTTCACGACGAAACCCAAAGGGACCGGGCTCGGTCTCTCGGTCGCTCACCGCATCGTGACGGATCACGAAGGCACGCTCACGTTCGCGAGCCACGCGGGGAGGACCATCTTCACGGTCAAGCTGCCCGCTGCGACCGGCTCGCTCGAGAGCGAAAGGAACAGCCATTGAAAGCGAAACAAACCGTTCTCGTCGTGGACGACGAGGCGAGTGCTCGTTCGGGTTTGGCGAAGCTACTGCAACATGAGGGCTTCGACGCCAAGATGGCGGTCGACGGCGCCTCCGCTCTGGCCGTCATCGAGGACAGCCCCCCGGACCTCGTGATTACCGATCTGCGCATGCCGGGCATGGACGGCATCGAGCTCGTAACGAAGCTCCGCGAGCAGTTGCCGGCGCTTCCGGTGATCGTCGTGACGGCGCACGGTGACATGAACGTCGCGGTGCAGGCGATGCGCGCCGGTGCGGTCGACTTCATCACCAAGCCCATCGACTTCGACGTGCTGAGTCTGTCGGTGGAGCGGTCCCTCGCACGCTCCGCGCTCACCTCGGAAGCCGAGTCGCTACGAAATCAGCT
>JABFXY010000201.1 GCA_013361525.1 Polyangiaceae bacterium
GAAGCAACCGACAGCAGCGAGGCGCCATTAGGCCAAAACCTGGTCGCGGAGGCGGAGCCGAATGCGACGGCCGCGAACGCGACGCCGATCGGCAACGACGTCGTCGTTCGAGGCTATGTCGCTCCGAACGGCGATGCTGACTTCTATTCGTTCACCGCGCAGGCGGGTGATCGTGTCTATGCGGCCACGATGACCTCGTGGGCCGTGAGCAGCGCGGGCGATTCCGTCCTGGACCTGATCGCTTCCGACGGCACGACCATCATCGAGACCGACGACAACGACGGCGTACTATCGACGACGTCGTCATCCATCGCCGGAGCTACCATTCCCGCCGCAGGCACCTATTACGTCCGCGTGCGCCATTCGAGCGCGGCGACGCAGATGCGGCCGTACGATCTCCATTTCCGCCTCCGAAGCGGCGCCGCCAATGCGGAGGTGGAGCCGAACGACGCTACCGCGACCCCGCAGACGCTGCCGGCAGGCGGCGACTGGATCTCCGGCTCGCTGACGTCCGCGACGGACGTCGACGTCTATGCGGTACAGCTCAATGCGGGCGACACCATCTTCGCGAGCCTCGATCTGGATCCGGAGCGCGACGCCGTCGAGTGGAATGGCCAGATCAGCATGGCCACGGCGTCCGGCAACTTCATCGTGCTGAACGACAGCGGAAACACCGGCACGGACTCGGAGGCCTGGTTTCTCACCGCGAAGGACGCCGGTACCTACTTCGTTCGCGTCAACGCGGCGAGCACGACGTTCGGCACATACAACCTGAGCGTGGCGGTGCACCCGGGGACACCGGCGACGCCTAATTGCACGACGTACACGAGCACGGACCCTCCGGGGACCATTCCGACGGGGCCGGGTCAGCTGCTGTCGACCATTACGATCCCGGGTAACCCGCGGATCGCTGACGTCGACGTCGCGGTGAACCTCACGCACGCGGCGCCAACCGACCTCGACGTGCACCTGCGTTCGCCGGCGGGCAACGACATCGGCCTGTTCACCGACGTCGGTGCCGTGGCGCAGCCGAACATCGATATCGTCGTGGACGACGAGGCTGCCTTTCCTGCCGCCGCCGTCACGCAACTCAATGGCATCACGGTGCAGCCGGAGCTCGACTACCGCCTCGCCTGGCTCGACAACGAAAACGCCGGCGGGATGTGGACGCTCGTCGTCGACGACGACTTGTCGGCCAATGGCGGAACGCTCAATGGTTGGAGCATCACCGTTTGCGAGGCGACGCCGCTCTCCTGCCCCGCGGGAACCTCGCCGGTAGCGGTCTTCTCGACCGACTTCGAGGCCGGCGCGAGCGGCTTCACCCATAGCGGAACCGCGGACGAGTGGGCCGTGGGGACGCCAACCGCCGCTCCCATCAACTCGTGCAACAGCGGCACGCAATGCTTCAAGACGGACCTGACGGGCACGTACAACGCGAGCTCCGTTCAAGATCTCGTCTCGGCGCCCATCCCGCTGGTCGGCATCGCGGGCCCCGTCCACCTCTCGTGGGCCATGAAGTACCAGCTCGAAAATGCCACGTTCGATCACGCCTGGGTCGACATCCGTGAAGTCGGCGGCGCGAACCCGCGCCGGCTCTTCGAGTGGCGCGACGCCACGATGACGACCTCGCTTGCCAGCCCGTCGGTCACCGTCCAGGAGAGCGCCGGATGGGCCACGTACACGGCGGACGTCAGCTCGTACGCCGGCGCGACCGTCGAGCTGGTGTTCCACCTCGATAGCGACAGCAGCGTACAGCTCGGGGGCCTCGCAATCGACGACGTCAGCGTCAACCAATGTGTCGGGGCGGCGGTTTGCGGCAATGGCGTCCTCGACGCCGGCGAGCAATGCGACGCGGGCGCTGTGAACGGCCAGGCTTCGAGCTGCTGCACCGCTGCATGCGCGTTCGCGCCGACGACTACGGTCTGCCGTCCGTCGACAGGCGCGTGCGATGCCGAGGAGACGTGCAATGCGGTAGGTGTTTGCCCTGCCGACAGCACTTCTGCAGATGGCACGGGGTGCAACGACGGCAATGCCTGCACCCAAGTCGATACATGCCAGGCCGGCGTGTGCGCAGGATCGAACCCGGTCACGTGCTCGCCGTCGGACCAATGTCACATTGCAGGCACGTGCAACCCGGCAACCGGTATGTGCACGAATCCAACCGCCGCCAACGGCACCGCTTGCGCGGACGGTGACGCCTGCACGCAAACGGATACCTGCCAAGCCGGCGTGTGCGCGGGGTCGAACCCGGTCACGTGCTCGGCCTCCGACCAATGCCACGTCGCAGGCACCTGCGACCCGTCGACAGGCACGTGCTCCAACCCTGCCGCAACCGACGGAACCGTATGCGCCGACGGAGACGCCTGCACCCAGGTCGATACGTGCCAGGCCGGCGCATGCATCGGTATGAACCCGGTGCTCTGCATGGCCGCCGACCAATGTCACATTGCCGGAATGTGCGACCCCGCAACGGGGACGTGCTCGAACCCGGCGGCCGCGGACGGCGCCGCGTGCGACGACGGCAGCGCGTGCACGAAGTCCGACACCTGCCAGACCGGCGCGTGCACGGGCAGCAATCGCGTCACTTGCTCCGCTAGCGACGAATGTCATCTCGCCGGCACGTGCGATCCGGCGACCGGCACCTGCAGCGATCCCGAAGCACGCGATGGAACCGAGTGCACCGACGGCACGTGCGTCGACGGCTCGTGCGTCGGTGAGGGCGGGGCAGGCGGATCCCAGGGCGGAGCCGGTGGATCCGGCGGCGCTGAAGGCGGAGCCGGTGGATCCGGCGGCGCTGAAGGCGGCTCTGGCGGATCGGTTGCGAACGGCGGCGCCGGCGGTAGCGGCTCCGACGAAGGAGACGCCCAAGGCGGCGGATGCGATTGCAACGTGGGTAGCAAGTCGGCCGGCGGAGACGCTGGTCTGATCGCACTCGCGGGCTTCGCGGTGGTGCTGACGCGCCGCCGACGCCGCGCAGCCTGAGCGGCTGACATCGCTCGAACAGGGCATCGACCCGACACCCTCGTTGTGCGGCCTGAAGGGGCGGAGCAACGAGGGTGTTTCTCCATTCGTCGAGACACGGTTTTGCCGAGCGCATGCGAAGGACAGCCGTCTCCGCTAAGCTGCGCACCTCCTATGCGCTTTCGGCCTGCGGGCTTCGCTTGCTTTCTCGGTGTCGCATCCTGCTTTCCGAGCTTCGATGTCGACGGCAGCGGCGGCGCCGGTGGTAGCGGCGCCGGTGGATCGTCGACCATTTCCTCCGGTGGCGCCGGCGGAACCGCGCAGAACGGGACGGCGACGACCGTTGGCGGCGGCGGCGAAGGCGCGGCGAACATGGGCGGCAACGGCGGCGAAGGTGGTGGCAACATCACGTGCACGCCCGGCGCGATGGGTTGGCGCGTGAACGTCGGCTCCGTCTCGAACGACCTCAGCGTCGCCGCGAACGACAACCACATCCAGAGCATCGCGCTCGTGGAGGGCAAAGCGTTCATCGCGGGGTACACCGAGCAACCGATCACGGGGAACGGAATCGCCGACGATTCGTTCTTCGTGGCGGAGGTCGACTACCTGACCGACTCGCCGGCGGTCGATTACCACGTCTCTTACCTCTCGGCCGGCCTCGCGCCTGCCATTGCCGTCTCCGCCTCCCATACGCAGTCCGAGCTTTGGGTCGCGATCGGGGCCAGCAATGTCATTTCGTTCTACGAGCTTCCGTTCGGCGACATCGGGAACCTCGAAGGCCCCGCGACCATGACGTGCACGAACGCCCACGCGCCGAGCCTCGCGTCGTGGAGCGGCGGAGGATATCTCTCGATGCAACTCGTCGGGCAACAGGCGACGTGTGACCTGGCGGTCCCGTGCGAGATCATGCCAATCGGCGACACATCGAGCTTCCTACTTCCCCTACCGGCCGTGGGCGACGTCTGCGACAGCGGTATCTATTACGGGCAGACGAGCCAATTCGGATCCATCAATCAGGTCGCGGTCGCGCCCGGCGGGGTCTACGCGACGAGCATCGCCGGGCCAGGAGGGGACTCTCACCAAAGGAACCGCTACCTTGGCTCGAAATGGCAGTCCGCCAACATCGGCGGCACCGACACGCCCCTGCCGACCTTCGTGACGCCGCTGTTGTCGAATGGCGAAGCGTACGTCGCGGGGACGACCATCAAAGCCAACGTTACGCGGACCTTCATCGAAGCATGGAATGGGGACGTGATTTACGACAGCAATCCCCAGCTACCTGCAAACGTCCTCATGCGCGCCGCGGCGGCCAACGACGAGCGCTTCGTCCTCGCCGGCTCGTTCAAGAGCACGCCGCCGCAGGCGTGGCTTCGCAGGGTCGGTGGGGCGGCGGGGAGCGACCATTTCAGCAACGGCACCAATGCGGTCGTCACGGCCGTCGCCACGGACGCGTGTGGCAATGTCGTGCTCGGCGGCACGTACAAGGGGTCGGGCCTCGACTTCGGGACGGTCTCGACATCGGACACGGCGTTGACGGCGACGGCATTCATTCAATTCGTGCCGTTCGACAAGCTGTAAGCGGGAGGGAGACCCCTTCTACGGCGCAAACGACGCCGTGGCGACCTTCACGCAATCGTCGAGCCTCGTGCGGGCGGCGATGATGTCCGGATGGTTGGGCCCGAGCCCGTCGCCTTCGAGCATGACGACGTCGAGCTCGTACCCGCCGCACCGCTCGGTCGTCGCCGTGGGATTCTCCCGGAGCGTTTCACAGGTCTTGAGCACGCGGGCGAGCGACACCATGGTGGGATGATTGGGGCCGAGCTCGTTCGAGAGCTCCGTGCGGTCCCTCAGCGCTTCGGCGCAACGCTCCGACAGCGTGAGCTCTCGGGCGCGGGGAGGCGGAGCGGGTCGCTCGTCGATGGGGTCGCAATAGCCCGTTTCGCGATTGCATTGGGTGCCATAGGAGCACGCGCCATAACAATCGCCGGTGATCTCTCGATTGACGATCGCGGCCGGGACATTGACGGCGACGGCGACGGCTGCCTGGGTCAACGCGCCGCCGCTGTTCCCACACGACGAGGTCGCCGCGACAACTGCCAGAACCGTCGCCGCTCGCTTCATGCCGAAGATGCTACGTCATCGTGCAGCCCACGCCATCGCCTCGCGCAGCCTTTCGCCGCTGTCCGAAGGCAGCGCGTGATAGACCCGGCCCAGGCTCACGAACCGGCAATCGAAGCCCGCCGCCGTCAGCTTCTTGCGCGCGGCTCGCATCGTCTTTGCCGCACCGTCGAAATCGCCGCTCGCGAGGACCACCTTCTCGATTCCGTTGTCCCGAAGGATGGCCGGGTCCGGGGTGATGGCCGCGCCGATGAGCACCAGCGCGCGGTACTTGTGCTTTCGTGCGTACGCCACGTCACGCGCGACGAATGCGCCGCGCGAAAAGCCCATGAGGATTTCGGACCCGTCTTGCGCGTCTCCGAGGTCCACCGATCGAAGCGCACGCCCGACGACGTCGTCGAGGTGGCGGGCCTTCGTTTCGCCGTCGCCCGTCCAATCAGCCCGATCACCGCAGCTTGCGTTCCCCGTCGGACAGGCCAACACGAAGCCGTCCGGTAGCGACGCCTGTACCGCCTCACAGCTCCATTCGACGTCCGAGCACATGCCGTGAAGCATCGTGGCGACCTTCGGCCTCGGACCATTCGCATTCAGCGGCTCGCTGCCGGCCGGCGCGAGGATCACCTTCGCTCCCTGCATCTCGACCGCCTGCGTCGACGATAGTGACGTCCAGCGCGGAGGGGCGGGCGGCACCTCGGTCGGCAGAGCGCGTGTTTCCGGCGCGATCTCCGTCGCAGTCGTCGACGACGCGGCCTGTTCACGACTCGTAGGGCCCGCGGCAAATCCTGTCGCCGCGCGCGTCACACTCGGCGCCGCTCCGACGACGAGCACAATCACGAACGCAGCTGCGACGAGCGCAGCCGTCCCGAAGACAAAGCTCGACCTTCCGCGGAGCGTGACGCTCCGCGCACCCATGCCTGCACCCATGGCTCCTCCTCGCGGCGGACGGGCGTCCGCGCACGGAGCGCCACACGCGCAATGAACGTGCGGCGCGAGCCGAAAGGCGCGGCATTGGGCGCGCTGCTATGTCGCGTGCGCTGCCCTCGTTGCTGCCGCCGTCATCCCTTCATCGAAGGGCACGAAAAGAGTGTGACGAGGGTCGCTCCGAAAACCGTGCTAACAGGCTTCCCATGGTGGCTGGTGACGTCGGCGCAGTGATTCTGGCGGGAGGCTCGGGGACTCGATTCTGGCCTGCGTCGCGCGCGGCTCGACCGAAACAGCTGCTCCCCCTCACGAGTGAAGTCCCTCTCCTCCTCGAGACCGCGGAGCGAGTGCTGCCCATCGTCGGAGGTTGGCCCGGGATCTTCGTCGCAGGTGGCCGCCGGACGGAGGAAGCGACGCGCGCCCTCCTCGCCAATCTCCCGTCGGCGAATCTGCTCGTCGAGCCGGCAGCTCGAAACACCGCGCCATGCATCGCATGGGCGACAGCGGTGGCCGCCCGCCAAAACCCCGATCGCGTGCTCATCGTCCTGCCGAGCGATCATCACGTCGGCGACGTGCCCGGCTTCCGGCGTGCGCTGAGCACGGCAATCGATGCGGCTCGTGGCGGCGACATCGTCACGATCGGCATTCGGCCGACCCGCCCCGAGACGGGCTTCGGCTACATCGAATTGATCGATAGCGCCGAGGCGGATCCGCGTGGCGCACGCATCGCCCAGCGTTTCGTGGAGAAGCCCGACGTGAAGACGGCGGAGGCCTTCGTCGCGGGCGGCCGCCACGTGTGGAATGCCGGTATGTTCATCTTTCGCGCGCGCGACATGCTCGACGCGGTCCGGCGTCATTTGCCCGATGTCGCGGCGATGCTCGACCGGTTCGACGAAGCCGCCCGGAGCGGCAATGAGAAAGAGGCCGTCGAGAGCTTCTTTTCGCAGATGCCCAGCGTCAGCATCGACGTCGGCGTGATGGAGAAGCTCGATCGGATCGCCGTCGTCCCCGCCGACTTCGGCTGGAGCGACGTCGGGAGCTGGCAGGCCGCCTGGGAGCTCGCTTCGAAGCGCTCTGCGGACAATGCAGGGAGCGCCGATTTGTTGGCGGTCGACGCCGCGCGCAACCACGTCGTCGACGCGACGACGACCGGCCGGAAAAAGCTCGTCGCCATGGTGGGCGTCAGCGATTTGGTCCTCGTCGAGACGGACGACGCGGTGCTCGTCGTGCCGCGCGAGCGCGCACAGGACGTGCGACTGGTCATCGAAGAGCTCAAGAAACACCGGCCCGACCTTCTATGATCGTCAGCGCGCAGCGCCGTCGAACGCTGCTGATCGTCGGCGCCGTCGTCGCGTCGGTGCTGGCGATTGCGGCGATTCCGGTCGTGCGTGACGGGTCGAGTCGAGGTTATCGATTCGTTGCGAGCTCCGCATTCGGCGGCCATTCGAAAGAGGGCAATCTCACCGACGAGGGCGCGTATGCCCTGCTCTTTCACACACGAAACGAGCGCAATCCGTGGGTCGAGGTCGATTTGGGGTCCGAAATCGACGTGCATCGCATCGAGATCGACAATCGAGTCGACTGTTGCAAAGACCGCGCGCTTCCGCTGCTCGTCGAGGTCGCGGGTGAAGATCGCACCTACTCGCCAGTCGCCGAGAAAACCGACGTGTTCGATCACTGGGACGTGGACCTCCCGGCGGGGACACGCGCGCGCTTCGTACGCCTGACGGCGCTGCGAAAGACGATGTTGCACCTCCACTCCATTCGAGTCCGATGAAGCCGCACGCGCTGGTAGGGGCGGCGTTCGTCGTCTCGCGGTTCATCTATCGCGGTTTGTTCGGTATCCGCCTGGACGCGAGCCCGGTCTATTGGTTCCTCCAATTCCTGGATCCTTACTTTTTGGAGACGGATCTCGCGCGCAGCGTCCTCAGCCTCCATCACCAAGCGCCGCTCCTCAATCTGCTCGTCGGCCTGTGTCTGAAGCTCTTCGGCTCGTGGGCATTCGTCGCGGTGGATGTCGTCTTCATCGCGCTCGGCCTGGCCGCTGCGATCGCCATGGTCGACGCGCTGCTCGCGCTGGGCGTCTCGCCGCGCGCCTCGACGGCGGCCGCCGCGTTTTATGCATGCACGCCGGTCACGGTCCTCTACGAGTCGTGGCTGTTCTATCCCCATGTGGTTACTTCGCTGTTGATCGTCGCGGCGAGCCTGCTTTTGCGTTTCGTGCGACGACGTACCATCGCGAGCGGAGCCGCGTTCTTCGGCGTGCTGGCCGCCGTCGGTCTCGTCCGATCCACCTATGGGCCACTTTGGTTCTGCGTGGTCGCGGGAGCACTTTTGGCGCTCGGCCCCTTGCCTCGGAAGACCATCCTCAAAGCAGCGGCTGTTCCGCTCGTCGTGCTGCTGCTGCACTCCGCGAAGACACCGCTCTACGTCGGACACGGGTACGGCGATGCGATGTTGTGGCCGAACCTCGCGCGGAAGATCTACGCGAAGTTGCCGCCCCGTGACGCAAGAAGGCTCGTCGCGGACGGACGCCTGTCGCCCGCCATGAAGGTCGAAGCGTTCACGCCTCTCGGGTCGACCGGCATCATCTTGCCGCACGAGCCGACCGGCGTTCCCGCGCTCGATATGTCGTACGCACCTTCGGGACGGCTGAACGCGAACGCGCTCGAGCACGTGCTCGTCGCGGAGCAGTACTACAAGAAGGACGCGCTTTATCTATTGAAGCGGTACCCGGGGACGTACGCGAAGGCGTCGCTCGAGGCGCTCACCGTCGGGACGATGGGCTCGCCCGCACAGGACTCCACGCTCGTCAAAAGCCCGAACCACGCGCGGCTCTCCCAATTCCACGAACCGATGAAGGCGGCTGCGCTCACGCGCGAGAGTGGCTTTTCTCCGGTGGTCGCGGCGGTCTTCGTGCTCGGCCTCGCCAGCGGCGTCGTCGCCGTCGTGCGCGGCAAGCAAAGGGACGGTGCGCCGAAGGTCCTCGCGACGTTCGCGGTGTTGACCATCCTCTACACGGTGACGGTGACGTCCCTCGTCTCTTGGGGGGATTTTCCCCGCTATCGATTCGAAACGGACGGGCTGACGTGGATACTCGCCGCGTTCGGGGCCGCAGCGCTCTTTCGTGCTACCGTTCGTCGGCTTCGTTATGGACGCGATCGATTGGATGCATCTGTCGGAGATCGTCGAGGGCAAGATCAACGTGAAGATCTTGTCGAACGGCAAGAAGGCGATCGTTCTCAAGACCGGGCATGACATTCGGGTGTATTCCGAGGTCTGCCCGCACCTCGGCGCCGACATGTCCGAGGCCACGTACTGCGCCAAAGCCGGGACGCTCCAATGCCGGTGGCACGGCTATGTCTTCTCGGCGAAGGACGGCACGCACCTCGACAACCCCAATGAGCGCATGATGCAGGAGCTGCGCGAGCCGTCGGCGCATTATCGACCGGACCGAGCGCCGCGCTATCGGCTCCCCGTCGTTCCGCACACGGTGCGTGGGGATCGACTCTACTTCACACGCGCGGAAGCGCCGCAGGCCACGGAAACGATCATCGCCGTGGCGCGGGACGAAGCGGTATGAAGCACCGTTTCGAAGTCGTCTATTCGATGGACACGACGCTCGGGTGCGCCGTCGCCGCGTATCTCGACGCCGAGCATTACGCCTTTTTGCACAGCAAGTACTCACCCCATTACGAGGTGGTGCGAAAAGAGGGGCGGACGATCCGCATTCGACAGACCTGGACCTACGGCGGCGTCCGCATCGGGCAATCGTGCACGACCGAATACGCACCGCCCGCGCGGTTCCTCAATTACGACATCGAGGGGCTGCCCGTATTCTTGCCGAGCGTCCACCACCTCGTGAAGACGCGGACCGAGCTGTTCTATTATCCCGACGCGACGGGAACGAAGACGATCAGCCATTTGGTCGTCGACCTCGACGTTCCGGCGCCGCTCGCGATGCTGGTCCCGACGCTCGAGCGGAAGATGGTCGCTCTGAAGAAGGAGAAAGACCTGGAAGATATGGAGATGATCTTCCGGCGCGAGCGCCTCTTCGGTCGCGGCAACATTCGCGGCTACCTCGCCGATCATCAGTTCATGCTCCACAAGGACGACTTCGTGCACCACTTCGGCTCGCCCGACGCCGAACGACGCGCGGGCGAGCTCGCCCTCGAGGTCGCCCCGACAACCGCACGCCGCGAGGGTGTTCCCGAGCTGGGTATCTGAGGGCCGGCAGGCCTCTTGCCCCAAGCCTGGGAGGAGGCGCGGCCGAACATGAATCAGCGACTCGGTTCTTTTGCGATCATCACGATGATCGGGGCGTTCACAGGGTGCGCGGCGATTCAAGCGTCCGAGGCGAAGAGCACGGAGGACGTGCTCGCCGCTGCCGGTTTCCGCCAATTCCCGGCGGATACCCCGGAGCGGCAACAGGCACTCGACGCGATGAAGCCCAGGACGATCACGACCGTCACGAAGAACGGCAAGCGCTATTGGGTCTATCCGGACCCGGAGTATTGCCAGTGCCTCTATGCGGGCTCGGAGTCCGAATATCAGGAATTCAAACGACTCTCCCTCGAGAAGGAGATCGCCGACCAAAACCTCCAAGCCGCGGAGGAGGCGCAAGACGCCGCCATGCGATGGCAGACGTGGGGCCCGTGGTGGTGACCGCTTTGGGCCATTGAGGGGTCGCGCCACGGCGCGTGCGGGTGTGGGACGCTCTCGCCTATGGGCCACCTTCTCTCGGACCAAAAGCGACAATCGATCGAAACGTGCGCGTTGGGCGTTGCGAGGCTCTGCTGTCCATCGGTTAGGATGACGGCCCTCGGGCCCATCCATGCGCGCGCTTCGTCGATCGATCACCAGCCGAACCGGCCTCGCCGTCATCGCCGCGGGCCTCGCCGGGTGCCTCTTCCCGACGTACACGTTCGAGGACGACGGCGGCGGCGAAACGCCGACATCGACCTCGTCGGGTGGAGGCGGCTCGGCCAGCACGATGAACGGGACCTCCACCGTCACCGGCGGAGCCGGCGGTGACGGCGCAACGGGAGGTGCGGGCGGCGAGGACGGCGGGGGAGGCTCAACTTCCTCGACGGTGGATCTCGAGGTCTGCACGAACGGCGTCGACGACGACGCGGACGGCGATATCGATTGCGGCGACACGGGTTGTAGCGACGAGGTCTCCTGCGTAGCACCGCCGCCCGAGGGTTGGACCGGCCCCTTCCTCGTGTACGAGGGTCCGAGTGGGGGCTTCGCGGGCTGCCCGGCGGAATATCCCGATACCGATTTCCAAGGTAACTCGGGTTTGGTCGCCCCCGACGCAACGTGCTCGGCGTGCACCTGCGGAGCGCCCCAAAATCAACAATGCAACATGCCGGCGCTCTTCTCCACCGGGGATGCGATGTGCGGGCAAGGAACCTTTTGCTCCGGCGATATGCCCCTTCCCCCGGGTTGGACGGGTGCCTGTAACGGCAATACACAATTCCCCGGTGGGCAGACCACCTGCGGGATGAACGCGAACGCCACCTGCAGCTCCAGCACCGGCGTCGCCTGCAATCAATCCGTCTCGATGAACGCCATGACGGTGACGCCCGGCAGCTGCACGCCGGGGACGAGCACACCGACCACCCAGCCGCCGTCCTGGTCGAACCTCGTCGTCGCCTGCGGCAACCCGACGGTGGTCGCCGCCGGGTGCAACGGCGACTTCACGTGTCTGCCGAAGCCGGGCCCCGACTTCATCGATGGATTGTGCATTGCGGCCCCGGGGGTCCAGGCCTGCCCGAGCGGCGCATTCACCAATCAGCATGTCTTTCATACGGGGTTCACGGACGACCGCGATTGCTCGACATGCTCCTGCGCATCGTCGTCCGGCGCGACGTGCACGGCGAACGTAACGATTTACTCGAACAACCAAGTCAACACGTGCACCGCCCCCATTGCGACGTTGTCGATATCGAATTCGGCTGGTGATTGCGAAAACCTGAGCGGCAATCCGGCGATCGCCACCCATAGCGCGACCATCACGGGGCCGACCGGCGGCACCTGCGCGCCGAGTGGCGGAGCTCCGATCGGCAGCGCCGATCCGGATCCGGACCTCGCGAAGACGTTCTGCTGCCTGTAACCGCGCGATACCAAAGGGGGCAAAATTGCCCCCTGCCCTTCGGCGTCCGCGCGAGCTATGTTCCTCACCTCGGACTCGGGGGGGCCCGTGATGATAAAGCTTGCTGAAGCGCTGGAAGCGTCGGCTCAGCCGCGGCGCCCGTGGGGCGCGCCGGAATTCGCGACGGATGGCCGACGGGTGTTGCTCGTCGACGACGATCCGGTGTTGCTCGCGCTCCTCGAGCTCGGCCTCGAACGGGACGGCTTCGAGCTCACGCTCGCGGACGATCCGATGGTCGCGCTCGAGCTCATCGAGCGATCATCGCCGCGCTTCGGCGTGCTCGTGACCGACTCGACGATGCCCCGAATGTCCGGGCTCGAGCTCGCGAGGTCCGCGCGCAAGCTGGATCCGAGCATCGGCATCATCCTGCATTCCGGCGCCGATCACGAGGCGGATCCCAATATCGACGTACGGGTACAAAAAGGCGCCGACTTGAGCCACCTCTCGAGGGCGCTCACACTGCTCTTCGATCAGCCGTAATCTTTCAATCGCGCCCGACGAAATGCGGATTGGTCGCGGGGGTGCTCGACCAATCCGGACGCGCGTGCGACCCTTCCGACCTCGGAAGGAGCCGCCGTGCGAAAGCTGCAAATTACCTTGGCGCGAGGTGGTGGTGGCGTGCCGACGATCGTGGCCGCGATCGTCGTACCGGTGATTGCCTGCGATCCCGACGTCGTGCCTTCGACCGGCGGTGCGGGTGGCAGCGATACGACCGTGTCGTCCTCCTCCATGAGCAGCGGCGGTGGCGGCGCCGGTGGTGAGGGGTTCGGCGGGTTTCCGAATCCGACGACGGGTGGTGCGGGCGGCGGGTTCTGCGCCCCCGGCGAGGACCTGGAGACAATCG
Source organism: Polyangiaceae bacterium (assembly GCA_013361525.1). Classification (GTDB taxonomy): domain Bacteria; phylum Myxococcota_A; class Polyangia; order Polyangiales; family Polyangiaceae; genus Xiheicaenibacterium. The sequence goes on from JABFXY010000201.1 coordinate 13,002, forward strand.
AGGTCCCCCTGCCGCCTGCCGGGACCCCCGCGGAGCCCGGGCAGATCTGTGCCGCCCCGGTGCCGGTCGATTCGAGCGGCGCGGCCCGCGTCACGCTCATGGTCGGGGCGCAGAGTCACCTGGCGACAGGGTTCATCGCCATTGCGCCGGAGATCGCCAAGTCGATCATCGGCGTACCTTCGGTCGAGGTGATTGAGGCGACAGTGTTCGGGCTCCTCCCCGTGACGATCACCGACGTCGCGCCGATGCCCGGCGGCTTTACGTTCCAGGCTTCGTTTCCGACGCCGTTCTATGCATCGCCGACCCAGTGGGCCAGCGTAACGTTCCGCGTGAACCTCACGGTCGACTGCGGTGCCGAGCCGCCGCGCTCCGTCCACGCGGTTACGTACGTACAGCTTTGCGACGAGCTCGGCGGCGGCCTCACGTGGGTGAGCTCCGGCGACGATTGCAACATTTGCTCGATCATCGCCGAAATGGCGCCGAGCCCCATCGTGCCCGAAAAGAAGCTCGACGAGCTCGGCCTCGCGGTGGCTATCCGATTGCGCATCCGGGAGATCGCGCGCGTCGGTAGGGCGCGCGTTCTCTTCGCGGAGAACGACGCGGGTGCGGACATCGACTATTCGTGGCGAGCGTCCGGCGGCGAGGTGACGCACCTCGCGCCCGACGTCATCCTATGGGACCCGCCGCGCGAATATGGCCGGCATCAAGTGCAAGCAGCGATCATCTCCGACGACGGTGCGGCGGTTTCGAGCTTCGTCCTGCGGGAGGCGGTCTAATGGCCTCCGACGCATCGTCGACGCCGGCCGTACCGCAGCGGGTCGTCCTCGTCGGACCAATCCAACAGGAGAACCTCGCGCTGCAATACCTCGCCGCGGCAGCTCGGGCGGCGGGCCACGAGGCAATGGTCGTTTCCTACGGCGACCGCGCGGAGCTCGATCAAGCAGTCAAAGAAGTGGTCGACCGCGCGCCGGACCTCGTCGGTCTCGGAATGGCCTTCCAAAACAACATCGACGATTACCTGGCGTTGATGCGCGCGCTCCGTCCGGCGGGTTTTCGCGGGCACATGACCTGCGGGGGCCACGTGCCGACGTTTTGTTACGAAGAGCTGCTTCGCGACGTGCCCGATCTCGATACCGCCGTTCGCCACGAGGCCGAACAAACCCTGGTGGAGATGCTCGACGCGCTCGCGCAGGGATCGGCGCCGCGAAACATCTCGGGATTGGTATGGCGAGAGGGGGACCGCGTCGTCGCCGGTCCCGTGCGAAGACCCATCGTCGATCTCGATTCGCTCGCGCCCCCGACCCGAAGCGCCGAGCCCTACGTCGTCGGCGGCCTGACGGTGGACTTTCTCATTACTGCGCGTGGATGTGTCGGCGAATGCCACTATTGCAGCATTGCCGCGTTCACGTCCGAGATCGGCATCCCTTTTCGATTGCGAAAACCGGAGCCGGTCGCCGACGAAATCGCAGCCGTGTACCACGAGCGCGGCGCGCGCGTGATGTTCGTCCAGGACGATCTGTTCGTCTTGCCGAGCGAAAAGAAGACCGTCGAGCGCGTCGAACGAATGAAGGCGCGCCTCGACGAGCGCGGCGCATCCGACGTCGTCTTCTGGGTCAAAGGGCGACCCGAGACGATTACGCCGAAGGTCTGCGAGGCCCTCGCGCGCATGGGGACGATTCACATGTTCCTGGGCGTGGAGAACGCGTCGGCGAAGCGGCTCGACTACCTCGGCCGAACGCATTTGCCCATTCACAACGAGAGCGCGATTGCTCGATGTGAGGCGGCCGGCATCACGCCGTCGTTCAACTTCATGTTGTTCGATCCCGATTGTTCGATGGACGACATCGACGCGACGATCGAAATGGCGAGCCACCACCTCGACCTGCCCTGGAACGTGTGCCGCACCGAGGTGTACTCGGGCACCGAGCTGCGCGCGCGGCTCGAGGCGGAGGGACGGCTCGAAGGTGACTATCGCAGCTACGGTTACCGCATGCGCGACGCGCGGGCGGAGCTGATGTTCCGCGTCCTTCGCGTCTCGTTCCACGAGCGCGCACTGGCGCTCGAAGCCCTACTGAATCGGCTCATCAGCCTCTCCTTCGCGCGGCAGCTGCACGAGCGGTATTTCCCCGGCCGCACGACGGACGTGCTTTCCGCGGAGGTCCGGGCGCTGACACGCGCGGTGCGCGCCGACACGGTGGAAGAGCTGCGCCTCGCACACGCGTTCGCGAGCCAATGCGCGCTCGGCGACAAGCGAGGAGCACGGCAATTCGCCGTCGACCGAGGGCTGGCGATCGGCGAGCGCGATCTCGCGTGGCGGGCGCGCGCCGACGACCTGTGGCAAAGGCTCAATGCTCGCGGCGTCACCTTGATGGCCAGGCGCGGCGTCAAGCCGCCCGGGCGGGTGCGAACCGGGTTCGGTGTCGCCTCCGGGTCTTGAAACCAGCGCAGCACTGCAGCGTTGCACGCATTCGACAGGCACAAGGGGCTGTCCCAAGTTTCGCCGAAGTCCGGACAACCCCTTCATTGTCCCTTTCCCGCCCTTCGGGCGGACTTAGTCGGATCGCGGACTTTGGTCCTCAGGTCGCGACGGTGCTTCTGACATTTTCAGAGGGCGATTCGGGGAGACTCCCGAACGTAAGCTGGTAAAGGTGTCAGCTCGCGTCGGTCCCCGACGCGATCCGGGAGGAGGACGACAGGATGGGCGACGTTACGGCCGTGATGATGGATGTCATTACGGAGAAGAGCGGTCACAGCGTCACGCCGATGGCGGTCAGCGTTTGCACGACCCCTGCCGCGCCGAGCCCGCTGCCCATTCCGTACCCCGTCGTCGCCTCCTCGGTCGAAGGCATTACCGATGCGGCGATGCGCACCCGGGTGAACGGCGTCCCGTGCGCGACCGTCGGCTCCGTGCTCAAGACGTGCCACGGCAACGAGCCGGGCACGCTCAAAGAGGTCGTGTCGTTGAACACGACGGGCCCGGTCTTCGTGATCATGGGCGCCCCGATCGTGCTCTGCGAGCTCGGCATGAT
>JABFXY010000065.1 GCA_013361525.1 Polyangiaceae bacterium
GGACGAGGCGGAGCAGCGAATGCCCACGGACACTCCTCCCGCCAGCGCCGCGACACGGATGGGCGACGTCGATGGCGACGGCGACCTCGATATCTTCGCCGCCGACGGATATGCGCAGGGCTCTGGCGTCGTGGGTCGTCTCTACGTGAACAACGGGCAAGGCGCCTTCGAAGAGGCGGTCGGCGCCATCCCGAACAGCATCGACGGCCAGGACATCGACGACGTCGAATTCGCCGACGTCGATCGCGACTTCGATCTCGACCTGCTGGTGAACGCTCATTCTGGGGGCGCCGGCGCGCTGTGGCTCAATGACGGTCAGGGGACGTTCGCGGCGGGAGGCACCCTCGCTCCGCCCGGGCCGGGGAGCCAGTTCCACTACAACGTCACGCCGTGCGACGTCGACGGCGACGGCGACCTCGATTTGTGGGTCGACAACGTCGGCGGCAATTACACCGAGCAACTCCAGATCAACGACGGTGACGGCAACTTCACCGACGAGACGTCTTCGCGCGTCACCGGCAATGCCGCCGGCTCCGACGACAACGGCGTCATTTGCGCGGACATCGACGACGACGGCGATTTCGACGCCGTCGTCATTGCGCTCGGCTCGCCGGAGCGCTTGCTTCAGAACGACGGTGCGGGTTCGTTCACGTTCGTCGCCAATGCGTTTCCGGGACCGACCAACTGCAGCCTGTGGGGCGAGATGGGGGATCTGAATGGCGACGACAGGCTCGACCTCGTCACCGGCCAGGGCGAGTGCAGCTCGTCCGACGAGGTCTACCTCGGCAACGACCAGATGCCGGTCGACGCAAAACCTCCCGTCATCGTCGCGGTGCGCCCAATGCCGAGCGTCGAGCAGGGATCCGTGGCAGCTGCCCAGTTCGCGGTCTCGGACCGAACCGTGACCGACGAGGGCCCTCGCCTCGCGCGTGCCTACGCCGTGCTCGATCCCGCCGGTGCCGCGACAGAAATCCCTGCGACGTTCATGGGCGGCGATCTGTTCCGTGCGGAGGTGCCGGCGGCTGCCCTCGGCACATTCACCTTCCGAGCCTGCGCCGTCGACCCTGCCGGCAATGAAACCTGCTCGACCGACCAGAGCTACACCGTCGTCGAAGACACCGGCGAGGGGGGCGGCGGCGCAGGCATGGGCGGCGCGTCCAACGCAGGAGGCAACGGCAACGGCGGAGCAAATGGCCCCGGCGGTGGAAGCGCCAATGGCGGCGGCGGCGGCGCGATCGACGATGGCGGCGGCTCCGGAGATGGCTGCGACTGCGGGCTCGCCAAACAGACCACGCGTTCGCCGTGGGCGATTCTATCGCTCATTGGCACGGCGATCGCCCTACGAGCGCGGCGACGCCGTCGCTGAGTATCCATCGATGCGACCTCCGGACGTGAGGGCGCGCTCGACGGAATCGACATTGGTCGAAACCGTCGATGGCGAATCGCCGGCGGGAAAGTGGACCTTCTCGTCCTGGAAGCCGCCGGCGCTCGCGAAGCTCGTCGATCATTTCTGGGCGTTCACGGGACCAACCGCGCACGTCAAGAAGCGCATCTTCCCGAATGGTTGCGTCGAGCTTCTGCTGAACTTCGGCGAGCCTTATCGGCAAGTCGAAGGTCGTGGCAACGAGCTCTGCCGCGACGCTTGGGTGAGCGGCCCCCAAACAGGACCTATCGTGGTCGAGCAGCCCCGATGGCAAGACGTCCTCGGCGTGCGGCTGCTCCCCGCGGGGGCCTACGCGCTGTTGTCGATGCCGATGCGCGAAGTGACGGGGTGGTCGGTCGAGCTTGCCGACGTCGTGGGTCCGCTCGCAGGTGAGATCATGCAGCGTTGCGCGAACGCACGCACCGTCACGGAGCGGTTTCGGATCGTCGCGACATGGGTCGCGGATCGCGCGCGCCAATCGCCCGGCCTGGATCCAGGTGTCGCGTGGGCCGTCCAGCAAGTCGGTGCGAGCGGCGGTGCAACCGCCATGGAGCCATTGCGGACTCGGCTCGGGCTCACGAAGACGCGCTTCGTCGAGGCATTCCGTGATCAGGTTGGCCCAGCGCCGAAGATGTATGCGCGCGTCGTTCGGTTTCGTCGCGTGCTGGGCGCGCTGCAGCGCGCGCCGTCGAATCGCCTGATCGACGTCGCAATGGACGCGAGCTTTTACGATCAGCCGCACATGAATGCGGAGTTCCGAGCGCTCGGCGGGGTCACACCGCGCGAGTTTCTGGCGACGCGCCATCCGGTGGGCGACGGAAGCACCGCGCGCGACGTCCGCTGACTTTTCTCCAAGACCGGGGGAGCGGCGTGCCGTACCCAGGGGGCATGAACGCACCGATTCCCCCGCCGATGGCGCTGTATCAACTCGCGACTGCCCATTACGGGTCACAAGCCCTCTACGTCGCAGCCAAGCTCGGTATCGCGGACTTCCTGGCCGACGGTCCGCGCTCTGCCGACGCGCTCGCGAAGGACACGGAAACGCACGCCCCCTCGCTACGGCGCGTCCTTCGACTACTCGCGGCGAGCGGCGTCCTCGTGGAGGAAGAAGACGGCCGGTTTTCGCTCACCCCCGTGGGCGCGACGTTGAAGAGCGGCCCCGGATCCACGCGCGCCGTCGCGGAGCTCTTTGCAGGGCCGATGGTTTGGCCGATTTGGGGCGATCTCTTGAACAGCGTACGAACCGGCGCACCCGCATTCGAGCGCGTATTCGGCGTCGACACGTTCGGCTACCTCGAAAATCACCCGGAAGAAGCCGAGGTGTTCGATCAGGCGATGGCAGGCTTTACCAGCTCGATCTCGGTAGCGGTCGCGGCAGCCTACGATTTCTCCGCGATGGGTTCGGTCATCGACATCGGCGGCGGCGAGGGAGCGCTCCTCGTCGGCATCTTGCGCGCGAATCCCCAATTGCGCGGCACCGTGTTCGATCTCCCGCGGGTCGGTGATCGTGCGCGCTCGAAGATCGCCGAGGCCGGCCTCGCCGACCGATACGACTTCAAGGGCGGCGACTTCTTCGAAGGCGTCCCCAGCGGCCATGACGCGTATCTATTGAAACACGTCATTCACGATTGGGACGACGACCGGGCTCGCCGCATCCTCGGTGCCGTTCGCCGAGCCGCACCACCGAGCGGGAAGCTCCTCGTCGTCGAGGGCATTTACCCTCCACGAATCACCGGCCCCGAGCTGCGTGGTCCGGCCGCGAACGACGTGAACATGCTCGTCGCGACGGGCGGCCGGCAGCGGAGCGAAGCCGAGTTCCGCGAGCTCTATGCGACTTCCGGCTTCGAGCTCACGCGTATCGTGTCGACGCCGATGGTCTCGATCATCGAGGGTGCGCCCAAGGGAGGAAAATAGCTTCGCGACCGCGTGACCGAATGACCACCGGGCTCGTCTTGTCTGCCTACACCCGAACCAACACGAGCACGCTGGACATGAACACCTTTCGACGACTCCTTCCGCTTTCCATTTTTGCGCTCTGTGCGCTCGCGATCGGCTGCAACAAGGATGGGTCCGATAGCGGATCCGGCAGCGGCGAGGCCAACAAGCCCACCGGCCCGTGCGCAGGCGCCAGTGAAGGCCTTTCAGGTATCGCGATCCTCGAAGTGAAAGACACCACCGGCGGCGCCAAGCTCGTCGGTCAGCTCGCCGACGAGCTCGCCGCGGAGTGCGTCGCGAAGGGCTACGACAAGTCGGCCACCGATACGCTCGGCTGTTACGAAAAAAACAAGAAGGCAGCCGGCTACCGCGTCATGAAAGGCTGCGATGAGAAGGTCGGCCGCGAGCTCATCGACGCGGTGCTCGAAAAACACGGCGGAAAGAAGCCGAAGGAATAATCGGCCGGAGGAGCCGTGTTGGGCGCGTGTCTCGTCGAGGACGAGGCACGCGCCGACTGCTGGCTCAGTTGCCGTCGTAGGCGCGCTGTAGCTCGGCGATGTCGAGCTTCTGCATCTTCATCATGGCCTGCATCGCGCGCCCGGCCTTGGCCTGATCCTTCGAGCCGATGAACTCCATCAGGGCCTTCGGCACGATTTGCCAAGAGACGCCGAATTTGTCCGTCAGCCAGCCGCATTGCACCTCCTTGCCGCCGTCGGCCGTGAGCTTCGCCCAGTAGCGATCGATCTCCGCCTGGGTGTCGCACGTGACGAGCAGTGAAAATGCCTGGCTGAAGACGAAGGTCGGCCCGCCGTTGAGCGCGACCATCCTCTGTCCGAAGAGCTCGAAGTCCACCGTCAGCGCCTTGCCGCCGGGCCCCGGCACGACGCGGTGGATCTTTCCGCTCTCGAAGATCGACAGGTAGTGGCGCACGGCTTCTTCGGCTTGGTCGTTGAAGGTCAGGAACGTGGTGAGCGTGGGCATGGCGGTCTCCTGTTCTGCGTTCGATTGACCCTCGACCGGCCCGGACCACCCGGTTTCAGCCTCGAGTCACCCCTGGGTCGGAGCCGTCCGTTGGTTCTCGACATGGCCGCTCTATTTTTTCTCGCTCACTAGCGTCGCGAAATTGCAACGCCGCCGTTCGGGAACCAATCAAGGTCCTCGACGTGTCCTCAGGAGGCGCTACCAACTTCCCTTCGTTCGGATGAGCCCTCCGCAAGCCTCCTTCGCTGCGCAGCTCCTTGCGGAGCTTCCGACCCTCTTGCGGGTCGCGCGCCGGCTGACGCGGTCGGAGTCCGATGCGGAGGATCTCGTCCAAGCGACGGTCGAGCGCGCCATCCAGCGCCGCGACGATCTTCGCGAAAGCGAGAAGCTTCGCGCGTGGCTCCTGCAGATCCAGCGATCCGTCCTCTTCAATCAAGTGCGCGGCATGAGAAACCGGCTGGAGGTCATTCAAGGCGGTCGCGGCGCCGATACTCCAATCGAGCCCAGCGCGGATATGGAGGCCGAGATCCTCGGCAGATCGTTCGACGACGAGCTGCAGCGCGGGCTCGAAGATCTCCCGTCGGATTGGCGGGACGCGCTCTTGCTGCGCGAGGTGGAGGAGCTCTCGTACGAGGAAATCGCGAAGATTCAGGGGTGCCCCGTGGGCACGGTGCGGTCGCGCCTCGCGCGCGCACGGGCAGCGCTGATCGAACGGCTGTCGAAGCAATCGGAGGAATCATGGCAGGGTGCAGCCAAGAGTGGTTTGAGAGCCTCTCGTCGTGGCACGACGGCGAGGTGACGGACGCAGACGCCGAGCGCGTCGAGGCGCACGTCGCAGGCTGCTCGGCATGCCGTCACGCGGTCGACTTGCTCGGCGGGACGCGTAGTGTTCTCGCGGCCAATGCGTCGACCGATGTGCCGGATCGGGTTCGTGCGCGAGCCCTCGCGGCGCTCGCACCTACTCCGTTGAAGATCGCCCGTCCCGCTTCGAAGCGGCGCTGGGCCGCGGTCGGCGCGGCCGGCGTTGGACTCGTTGCAGCCGCCGCAACGCTGTTTGCGACCGTGTCCGGAACACGCGCGCCCGAACCGCTGCCGCTCGCCGTGGAGGAAGAGCTCGTGGACCACCATCTCGGTGGATTTGCCCGCGAGCGTCCGTGCGACTTCGAATCATCGGACCCCAAGGAGGTCGGCTCTTGGATCCAATCGGAGCTCGGCTATTCGGTCGACGTCGAGGTACCGGCCGGCACACGCCTGCTCGGCGCACGACTCTGCCGTATCGAGGGCGAACGGACGGCGGCGCTGATGCTGCTCGTCGAAGACCAACCCCTCACCGTCTTCGTCCCCTCCGAGAACTCGAATGCTGCGGTCACCGCACGTGCCTACGCAGGTGATGGCCTGCGCTGCACCGACGGGCCGCAGGGCAAAACCATTTGCGTCAAAGGTCTCGGTCGCCCGTTGTTCGCCGTTGCCGAGACGGCGCCGGGCATGCTCGCATCCACACTCGAAAGCGTTCCCTGATTCGAGAGTTGTCGAATGTCGTATCGTTCTCTTCAGGTCGGGCTCTTCCTGTTCGCAGCCGCCGTTTCAGCCGTACTCATCGGACGCTCGCTGGAGCAGCCGAACGCCGTGGCCGAACCGGCGCACGTCGCGGAGGTCGCCTCCGTCGCCGTTCCGGAAGAGCCGGTCGGCTGCGAAGCTCCCGAATCCGGGGCCTGCAATGCACCCGAGCCGAGTGATGCAATGACGCTGGCCCAAGCCCCGACGGGCGTGCCGCGCCTTCTCGAGTTCACGAGCCAGTATTGCCCCGCATGCGCGAAGATGGCGCCGCTTCTCACCGAGATCGAGCACACGTGCAACGTCGAGCCGGGCACCGTGGTCCGCCTCGACATCGAACAGCCGCAGGGCGAAGCGTTGATGGCCCATTATGGCATTCGCCTTCTGCCCACGTTCTTGACGGTGAATGCCAAGGGAGAAGAGGTGTCGCGGCTCGTCGGCGACCAGCCTCGCGAGCGCCTCGCATTGGCCCTCGGTGAGGTGCGCGGCAGCGCGTGCCCCGCGCTTTGAGCCGGCTGGCGCGCGGCGATTACCGCGGTATCGGCGGGACCACGACGTTGTTGATGGGCTGGATGCTCGCACCGCCCGGGTACGCGTAGCTCACGTACGTCGAGACGAAAGGCTCCGTCGCGGCGCTTCCCCAACCCCAGACGGTCAGACCGAACGGCGCGTCGCTGCTGATTTCTCGGCGGCCATTGTCGCAGGTCCCTTGCATAACAAAGTTGTCTCGGACCAAGTCGAAGCGCGTGTATTCGTAGTCGCCCGCGCCGATGGGCTGCCAGCCGTCGATGACGCCGGCGCAATCGAGCGTCACGTCTTTGAAGGTGCCATCCGCCGCCTTGCCGCGAACGAGAACCAGGTTGGTCTCGGGATACGTGGGATCGGCAAAGAAGACGTAGGAGTCGAGGTATTGCCTGGCTGGAATGACGTTGACGAACTCTGGGTCGCCGCGGTCGTCGAAGTCCATTCCGCCCGTCATGTAGCCAGCCAGGTAAATCGGGTGATCCGCGTCCTGGCTGCGAACGACGAAGGGCCCGGACGCGCGAAACTCGACCACTTCCCCCGAGCTCAACATCGTCGGCGCGCCTGGTGGCGCGGCAGGCTCGTAGGTCAATACGGTGCCGTCGATCGCGCCGACGATGCGCCACGGCGGGCTCTCTTCGACGCCGTCGACTCGATTGCGATAGCGCACGGCGACGTACTCGCTGCCCAACGCACGAACCGGGGGAATGGCCTGGTGCGCGCCGTCGCAGCAGCAGCTGTCGATGTTGATGCAACCCGAGCTTCCGATGACACCAACAGGTTTGTTCGACTCGATCGGGCTGCCTGTCAGCTCCGTCTGCTGCTCGAACCAGAGCGCTTGCCCCTTCGAAAGGTTGTACGTCACAGGGACGCCCTGCGACGTGCCGACGACGGGCATATTGTCGATGTAGCCGCTCGCGATATTCGCGGTCGGGCTGATCGTCACGGTCGTACCGTCTTCGCTTGCGACGATGGTGAGCCTGGGGCTCTGTGAATTGGGCCCATAAGGATAAGGGGCCACGGCGACATAATTCGTGTCCCACGCGGATGTGGGGATGAGCAGGCTGGCGCTCGTCACTGCGCTCGCCCCGCCGCCGTAGGGCGCGATATCATAGGCGACGACGGGAGCGGACGATTCGATATGGAAGCGGACCTCGGTCCCGTTCGTAGGCGCCGACACTCCGCCCGGACACGGGAACGTTCCCGGATTCGAGAGAAATAGCAACGCCACCTCCTGTGGGGGCAACATGCCGCCTGGCAGCGGTTCGTAGGTAATGGATTGCCCATTGCCACTCGGAATGCGCGCGAAGCCACCGACGTCGACCGGCACACCGCCCATTTCGACGGACAAGCTCACGGGCGAGGACCACGTATTCGCGATGGCGACCGCATAACAGCCGAAGACCGTCGGCTGTGCGTAGTACTCACAGCCGAGCGTGCTGTCGAAGGCGTCTGCTGCGCCGCACGCGGGAATGCAGGTGCCATCGGGACCACACCCGAGATCGTCGGGGCACGTCTCGATCACTTGGCCGTTGCAATCCAGGATGTCATGCAGGTCCGCGGAGCACTGCGTGCCGCAGGGGCCGGAGCCGCCACCACCGACCTGAAACCCCGCGCCTGCCCCACCCTCGCTCGACGCGCCCGCGCCGCCATTGGCCCCGGCGCCGTTCCCGCCGTTCGCCCCCGCCCCGCCGTTCCCGCCGGACGGGGTGCCGTCTTCCTCCGAAGAGCACGCACACAAGACCAACGTGAGGGTGACGAGCGTTCGGGACGTGGCGACAACCAGCTTTCTCATCGATGCTCCGGAGGCGACGAGATTACTCGAGCGCGGCAATTCGACGCTCGAGAAACCTCCGCTCCGCATCTTGCCTGCAGAGCTCCAACGCTCGTCGATACGACGCCAAAGCAGCATCTCGTAGACCGATTCGGCGCTGAAAATCGGCGAGCGCGGCGTGTGCGAGGTGGTAGCTGGCGAGCTCGCCGCCGTGCATGACGTCGCTCACGGCGGCCACCCCGGCATGGGGGCCGTCTCGCATGCCGATCGCCACCGCGCGATTGAGCGCCACGACCTTCGACGAATCTCGCCTCGCGAGCACGTCGTAGAGCATCACAATCTGTCGCCAGTCGGTCGCGGCGCTGGTCGGGGCCTCGACGTGAACCGCGACGATAGCGGCCTGAAGCGTGAACGTACCATAACGGCGAGAGAGGAGCGCACGCTCTACCAACCTCTGCGCCTCCGCGATCTGCTCGCGGTCCCATTGCGAGCGGTCTTGATCCTCCAGCCGGACCAAGTCCCCGGCAGAATCGACGCGCGTGTCATGGCGAGCGTCGTGCAGCAACATGAGCGCTAGAACGCCGAGCGCTTCCGGATCGTCGGTCAGCTCGACCACCAATCGACCGAGTCGAATCGCCTCCGCGCAGAGCTCGTGGCGCAACAGGTCCGGGCCTTTCGTTGCGCCGTACCCTTCGTTGAAGACGAGATAGATGACGGACAATACACTACCGAGCCGATTGGGAAGCTCCGCGTGATCGGGCACGGCATACGGGATTCGGTCATTCTTGATCTTCGCCTTCGCGCGGACGATTCGCTGCCCTATCGTCGGCGCAGGCACGATGTACGCGCGCGCAATCTCTTCGGTGGTGAGGCCGGCCACCTCGCGAAGCGTCAATGCAATGCGAGCATCGGGCTCCAACGCCGGATGACAGCAGGTGAAGATCAGGCGCAGCTCGTCGTCTCTGATCTGGCCGGGCATCTCGAGCTCCACGGTTTCTTCGGAGAGCGCCGCGAGCGTCGGTAACGAGCCCTCGACGCGCGCCGCGCGTCGAATGCGGTCGATCGCCTTGAATCGGCCTGCCGACACCAGCCACGAATAGGGATTGTGCGGGACGCCATCGCGCGGCCACGCGTCGGCAGCGGCCGCGAATGCGTCGTGCAGCGCGTCTTCGGCAGCTTCGAAGCTGCCGAGCAGACGAATCAACGTCGCCCGCACGCGACGAGCGTCGTTTCGATAAGCGGCTTCGAGGGCGGCTCGCCCTCGGGCGTCGCTCATAGCTTCGGACGAGGCTGACTGAAGTCGACCACCGGCCGAACCTCGACATGCCCGACCTTTGCGAACGGTATGCCGCCGGCGATCTGCACCGCCTCGTTGAGATCGCGCGCCTCGATCAGGAGGAAGCCTGCGAGCACCTCTTTGGTCTCGAGGAACGGGCCGTCGGTGGCGGACATCTTGCCGTCACGCACACTCACGGTCATCGCGTCTTTGGGGAGGGTGAGCGCCTCGCTCGAAACCAAGCGACCGCTCGCCGAAAGCTCGCGATCGTGGGGCCCGACCGAAGCGAGGAGCGCGTTGGACTCGGGGCTGTCGTCGAAGACTTTCTGCGGGTCGAAGTAGATCAGGCACATGTACCGCATCGGAACCTCCTTCATGGTCGATGCGAGTGGTCGCCCGGTCTTGCCCGATTTCGACATGGGCCGCGAAAGATTTCTTTTTCGAAGGGCGGGTCGAAATCGACAGGCCCCCGGCGACCACCCGGACCCTCAACAAGGAGCCGGAACCATGAATGACGCGACCTTTATCCCTCTCGTCGGCGGCTGCACGTGTGAAAAGGTGCGCTTCCGAATCGACGTCGAGCCCATCATCACGCACTGCTGCCACTGCTACCAGTGCCAGAAGTTCTCGGGCTCGGCGTTCCGCGTGAACTCGATGATCGAAGCGGAGCACGTCGTCGTGACGAAGGGGACGCCGAAGTCATTCGAAGGCAAAGACAACCAGAAGGTGATGCAGTGCCGCGACTGCGGAACGACGCTGTGGAGCTACCACGCAAAGCTCGGCGAGGTGATCGTCTTCGTCGGTATGGGTGTGCTCGATGCAGAGCATCGTCTGCAGCCCGAGGCCCATTACTTCGCGCGGTCCAAACAGCCCTGGGTGGTGCCGCCGCCGGGCGTTCCGGTATTCGAGGAAGGTGGTGATCCAGGGAAGCCCACCGCCGGACCGCGCATCATGGCTGCACTGGCGAAGGCGGGCGGCGGGCGGTCCATCTCGGATTACACGGGAGAACCCGCGGCTTCGTGATTGCGGTAGCCGCTTCGAGATCGCGCCAAGCGATCTCGAAGCGATCACCTGTCACTGCGCCGTACAGCCTTCGAGACCACCCGAGGAGTTTCGTCCCGAGCACACGGCTTTCACCTTCCCGCTCGGACAATCGCCGCCGCTCGCGTTGGGCACGCAGCCCGTGAGGCCGCCCGACGGTCCCTGATCGCAGCAAGCAACGACGCGGTCCGCGGCTTCGTATGGATCTTCCGCGGCTGCCGGATGGCCGGACGCAACCGAGGCAATGACGACCGAGAACACGCATGCGATGGCGCTGAGCTTCTTCATGAACATACCCTCCTAGTGACTGGCTCGGCGCTTGAGCACTCCGTGTGCCACGATCGAAAATCGCCTAATCAACGGGAAACACCGTCGCTCGTTCTGGCGGAGGACCATCCGAGCACGAAGTTTCGCTTCCTTTGCAAAATTTCGATTCCAAACTTTTCCGACGACGAGAGCGACGCCATCGAGCTCCGCTGCCGACCGCGCTCAATTGCAAGCGAAATCTCCGGTAATGTTCCCGAGACGCTTGCCGAAAGGCGGTGCAACGCCACACGGGTACGCGTTTCGTTGCGAGCATCACGTCGCCGATTCGTGAGCACGTCAGTTTCGTGCTGGCCGTCGTCTTCCCTTCTATTTAGAGGTCCCGCTTCGAAGCCACGGCGACTACCTACACGTTTCTCGAAAACCCACGTTGCGGCCCCGCCCTTACTGCTTGTCGTGGTTTGCTATCCCTGATAGCACGCGAGCATGATGAGGGTATTTGTCGGGCGGACCATCTTGGTCCTAGGGGCCGGCCTTGTTGCCACGACCCTCTCCTGCGGACACGGCGATTCCACGGAGAGCACGGAGGGCGGAGGTGGCGCGGGGACAACGACCGAGTCGCTGGATGCTGACGATATCGTCGCGGCCACCCCCGACCTTCGAGAGATCGCACTCAGCGACGCAATGGAACGAGGACGACTGTCGTTCCAGCCACGCTCCGAGGATTCAGCGTTCGAGTCGGGCACGGATCGCTGGTACGCGCGCGCCGAGCGAGACGGCGTTGCGCTCGTTCCGTCGCCCTCCTTTACGGGGGAATTGCCGTCGGGCGGACTGACGGTCCGCACCGACGAGATTCGACGCGGTCGCTGGCAATGGAAAGGCGAAGGTTCATTCCTGGCAGACGACAGCGGCGCATTGGTTCGCGAAGGACACGGCGCCTACGAGTGGTATCGCGGACGTGACGAGGGCCTCGAGCAAGGGTGGACGTTCGAAGGTGCGCCCGGCGAGCAGGGGGCCATCGTCGTCACCGTCGCTATCGAGGGGGCCCGATTGCTCGATAGCGACCCCGATGGCGTGCACCTCGCAACGGACGCGGGACCGGTGCGCTACGGTCACGGCACATGGATCGATGCGAAGGGCGTTCGCACGATTGTCCCCTCCGTGTGGCGCGACGGAATCATCGAGCTCGTCGTCCCCGAAGATGTCGTCACGACCAGCAGCTATCCCGCTACCCTCGATCCGGTCGTCGGGCCCGAGATGTCGACCGACCCTGCGGTCAACGGCCCCGATGATTCGGATACAGGCATGCCCCTTGTTGCCTGTACGTCCACGACCTGCATGGGGATGTGGAAGGATGCCGTCGGGCTGAGTCGAATTCGCTTCACACCGGACGGAACGCTGCTGGACCCCGTGCCAACGACGCATGCCATCGGCTCGGATCTCGAGGTGGTAGGCGTCGGGGCGATGGCCGATCGCTTCGTCCTCGGCTGGGTTACGGGCACCTCCAGCACGGAGAACTTGCACGTACGTGTCTATGACGAGACCGGAACCGCGGTTTCCGGGGACGTCGTGCTCTCCGCGAACACAGACATCGCCAACTGGAATATCGGCTGTTCCCCAGATCGATGCCTCGTCACGTGGAGGGCCCCCGGCAGTCAAGTTCTGTCGAAGCGCATCGATGCGTCGGGCGCGGTCCTCGACCCTTTCGGCACGTTGATCGACCAATCCACGGCGAGCTCTACGCAGGTTGCGTACGACGGCGCGAACTTTTTCGTCGCATACAGCACGCGCGTTCGGCGACTGACCCCAAGTGGCATCATCCTCGACGCGTCTCCCATCATCCCCTTCAGCGCCCAAAGCGTCACGGGTTTGGCCTCGAGCGGAGCTGGCGTGCTCGCGGTCGGAACCAACAGCGCCCGCATCATCAATGCAGACGGGACGTTGGGAGGAAGCGCGCCGAACCCGGGGCTATTTCTTTCGTCGGTCGTCTGGACCGGCACGGAGTATCTCGCCACACAGTCCAGTCCGCCGACGGGTCAACGCTACGACTCGACGGCGGCGCCGGTCGGTTCCCCCATCACGTACCAGCCTCTCGCCCTCAACATCGCCCTCACGGCGCGGCCGGGGGGTGCATTCCTCCGCAGCGGCGGGCTGGACGCGCTCGCGCAGAGAGTGGACGCGAGCGGAGCGACGCTCGGGCCCGCGTTTCCGCTGAATGCTGGGTCGAATCCGCAACACCAGCCAGTCGTGGTCGCCGGCAACAACCAATATTTGGTCGCGTGGGCCGACCGCCGGCTGGGCAATTACGCGGTTTACGGACAGCGATATGATGCGTCCGGTGCCGCCATGGACCAGACACCGCTGGTCCTCGTGAACGGCCGGGCAACGTCGCTCGACGGCGCATTCGACGGCACGAATTACCTAATCGCCGCCTACGTCGACAACAATTACGTGCGCGCCGCGCGCGTACCATCCTCGGGCCCTCCGCTCGATCCGGCAACGGGGATCACGGTGACCTCCGGGTCCAGCAACGCGGTCAGCGTCAGCTGGGACGGAATCAACTTTGCCGTTTCGTATCTCTTCGATGACACGTCGGTAAGCAACAACGACACGGTGCGCCTCCGCCGCGTAACCCCTACTGGGGCACTACTAGACGGGTCGGCACTTTTGGTAAGCCAAGGAAACTTCGCACCGTCGGTGTCGTCCGCATTCGACGGGGTAGGCCACGTGATCGCGTGGTGGTCCGGAGGCAACGCCTATTATCGTCGACTGACACCCGGCGGCACGTTTACGGGGCCTGCAACGCTCATCGGCACGATCGGCGTGACCGCGCAGGCCGCTTGCGGCGGCAGCACCTGCATCGTTTCCGACGGTGTCGGCGCCAGAATGCTCGGAGGCACGGCGATCGCGCTGCCCGCAGGCACGAGCAGCACGTCGATGCGTCCAGCACTCGCGTTCGGCGGCACCGAGTTCCTCGCCGTCGGCGCGAACGGCTCGGGCGACGCGCTCGCGCTTCGGATTTCCAATACGACGCCGCCCGCCGCAATCGGATCGTGGTTCAACGTCTCGCAGAGCCCGGGTCAAATCGAGGTTTCATCCTCGGCAGCGTCATTGGGCGACGGGGGCGCGCTCGTCGCCTACGAACGGTTCGTCGAAGCCGACAATGCTTCGCGTGTCTTCTTGCGTGCGGTCATCCTTTCGGGACCGAACGGCTCAACTTGCACGAGCAACGGCGACTGCCAGTCCAATCACTGCACCGACGGCGTCTGTTGCGATACGGCATGCGGCAACGGGTCGAACACGGACTGCCAGGCGTGCAGCAGCGCCACCGGCGCGGCCGTGAACGGTACCTGCGGCGTCGTTTCGGCGGGCACGAGCTGCCGGACCTCGGCAGGGGATTGCGACGTCGCGGAGGTCTGCGACGGCTCGTCCTCCACCTGTCCCGCGGATGGGTTCGCGAGCAACACGACCGAGTGCCGAGCGGTAAACGGCGACTGCGACGTCCCGGAGATGTGCACCGGCTCGAGCGCCGCTTGCCCCGTCAACGCGTATGCGCCGTCATCGGCCGAATGTCGCAGCGCTGTGGGCGATTGCGATGTTGCTGAGCATTGCACGGGAAGCGGTCCCACATGCCCCGCGAATGCGTTCTCCCCCGGCGGGACGCTTTGCCGCGCAGCCGACGGTCCATGCGACGTCGCAGAGACCTGCTCCGGCGGTTCGGCTGATTGCCCGAACAATGCATTCGCGCCGACGTCGACGATCTGTAGACCTGCCGCCGGCCTCTGCGATGCACCGGAGAACTGCGCAGGGGAAGCGGCGGATTGCCCCTCCGATGCGCTCATCCCCACAGGAACCGTTTGTCGTGATGCGGACGGCGAATGCGACGCGGAGGATTTCTGCGACGGGACATCCGCTGCCTGCGAAGACGAAGGACAACCCGCAAACACTCCCTGCGGCCCCGCGCCGAGCGGGGATTGCGACCTTCAAGACACGTGCAGCGGTGGTCCCGGGCCGCAAAACGAGTGCGTCGATTGGGTGTACAACGAAAATCATGTTTGCCGTCCCGTCGCAGGAGACTGCGACGTCGCCGAAAAATGCACCGCCGCGGACTACGTCTGCCCCGACGATGAAGTCGAGAATGCGGGCAGCGCCTGCCGTCCGTCGTCCGGGCCGTGCGACGACGTCGAGCTCTGCGACGGTTCGAATGCCGAGTGCCCGGACGACGCATCGTTCCCCGATGGCACCGAATGCGAGGACAACGGGACTTGCGAGAGTGGGGAATGCGTTCCGAATGGCGAAGACGGTGACGGCGGTGCAGGTGGTAGCTCCGGGGACGGTGGGTCGAGCAGCAGCAGCGGCGGCTCACCCGGCGACGGCGGGGACGACGCGAGCAAGCCGGAAGATGGCGGCTGCGATTGCCGAGCAGCGCCGGGCAAGTCCCCGAATCCCCCGTGGGCGGCGTTCTCCGCGTTCGCCATGCTGACCGTCGCGCTCCGGCGTCGTCGCGTGAAGACGAGGCGAGCAGCGTAGACATCGCCGGCTTCAAAGCCGCGGGAGGTTCGCGATCCGGCGCGGTCCCGCGGTGTCTCGCCTACGTTCTCGTGATAAGGAGCGCGCGTGGCAGACGGCATCGAGCACGCCCTGCGCGCCCCCAGCAAAGAGGAGCTCGCGGGCGTCGCGAAACGGCGCGCGACTTGGCACAGCGCAGTCAAGGCTTCCAAAGGGTCATCACACGAGCTGCTCATCCCGGTTGTGGTCGCAATCGCCGGTGTGATCATCGGCGTCGTCATCGACAACGTGCCGGTCATCGTCGCCGCGACCGCAATGGGCGCCGTGATGCTCGGGCTCTATGTCTTCGTCTGGCGGATCGCGCGACGCGCACCCAAGAGGGACAAAGGGCCCTGGGATCTCGCTGATGGCTGGCGCGTGCGCGAGACGACCATTCGCGCGCGCGCCGTCATTGCGGCTGGCAGCGGCGACGAGGACTACGCCACCTGGCTCGTCCTGGAGCTCGACGGCTCGGAATGGTACGCGTTCGAGCCCAGTTGTCTCGGCGATGATCCGACTGGGGCGAGCCTCGCTTGCGCAGAGCTGGTGATTGCGTCGATCGAGCCAGCTGGCGCGGTTCTGTCTGCGCGGGCGAGCGGTGCTCCGCTCCCCCGACGCGGGGGCCGAATCGATGTCGAGGGTGAAGATCGTATCGCCGCAGCCGGCGACGCTTATGCCGCAATGGTCGAAGGCGGTTTCGTTTGGGTCCCCGAGGACGCGGTTCCGCCCGCGGGCGGGCTGGTCTCAGCGGATACCCTGCCCGATTGGATGCGCGACGGAGCACGAGTCCGCGGTTGAGGCCCGGGCCCAACCGCCTAGTCTCGACCGGAAGGGTTTCGACCATGCAGGACCACTCCACTTCCCTCGCCCGTTGCATCGTCGCGCTCGCGCTCGCCGCAGGAGTCGTCGCTGCTCCGGGCATCGCTCGCGCCGCTCAGCCTACAGGCGAGCAAAAGACGCTCACCGTCGCGGTCGAGCCCGAAGAATCGTCGGACTCGTTCCTGCCATCGAAGAGGCCGCTCTGGGGCTATACGCTCATCGGCGGCGTGGTGTGGGCGGGCGCCGGCGTCGGCATCGCCGGGATCGTGCTCCAGCAGCAGCACCTCTCCGAAGCCGACGCAATCACGGCCGCCCTCCCCGGCGCATGCGGATCTTCCGGCCCCGGCTGCAACGCGGTGAACGACAGGTTGGACGACGCCGATTCCTTCCTTGCAATGGGCGTGACCGGCTTTTCAATCGCGGGCGCTGCGAGCGTCGGAGCGCTGCTCTATGCCCTACTGCCGGGGAGGGATGACAAGAACGAGCATGCGATTCGAATCGTGCCCGCGCTCGGCTCGACGTCGGGAGCGGTCGTCGAGGGCCACTTCTAATCCTTGGGGGCGTTCTCCGTACGAGCTTCCTCGGTGGGGCGCGACCGGAACCACGCAGCGATGCCTTCCATGTGCGGCTCGAAGTCGCCGGGCACCGAGAAGTTGAGCGCGCCAGCGCGCTCGCCGGTGCGATTCTCGAAGGCGTGCGGGGTGCCTCCGGGCGCGATGACCAGCGACCCCTTCGGCGCGTCGATCCATTCGTCGCCAAAGAGGAAGCTCATCGTGCCCTCGATCACGTAGAAGACGTCGTCCTCGTCATGTTGGTGCGCACCGGGGCCGCGCGTGTACGGCTCGAGCCACCATTCCGAGATTGAATATCGGCCGCGCGTCTCTTCGCCGTCGGCTTTGAACACGGCATTCACCGGCCCCATCGGGAACGGTCGGCCCGCGCCGGGTGGCCGAATGACAGGAGCGCGCTTTTTCTCGGTCGACACGTGGGCAGGTTAGACGCTTTGTGACATCACCGCCATCAGTGCGGCCCGACCACACGAGGGTACGCAGGCCTCGAGGGCGCGGGCTTGCTTCCCCGCCCTTTCGTCGGCCCCGACGACTTCGCATGCTTCACGAGATCTTTGATTCGGGCACCAAGCAGGACGGCCCCAGGGTCCTGGAAGCGAACGTGGAAATGCGTCGCGTGCCCTTCTGCGTGGCGGATGACGGCCAGCTCGTTCTTTTCGTTCTGGAAGAGCGCCTCGACCTTGTCGCGGTCGTAAGGAAGGGTGTCGACGTATGCGACGAGGAGCTTTTGGATGCTCCGATCCATGAAGACGATCTCGACGTTGCCGCCTTCGACGAAGGCACGGAGGAGCGTCCACGTCCTTTCGACGTCGAGGTTCTCGGGCGTCGCGGGCACGAACCACGCGGACCCGGTCCGGTAGTAATACCCGATGTCCGCATCGAGCCCGGATTGATGGCTCTTGTGCGGGCGCAGCGGCCCACCTTGCTGGCTGCTGATGTCCCCGACCGAGAGCTTCGACGTTCCGGCGTGACACCGCCGTACCTCGCGGACGGCGCGTTTGATGGAGGCGACGACGGCGGCCGTTCCAAACGGGCTGTCTCCGGCGCTCGCGATCCCTTCGCCCGAAACGATGGGCACGCCGTTGTAGAGCGCGCCGTTCGTCGGAGTGCCAATCGACGCGGATCCGAGTCGATTCGGGGCCTCTCGGAAGATGCGGGTGAGATCCTTGTCGGACGGGATTTCCGTGTTCGGCAATTCCAACGCGGGCTCGGCTGGGCAGCGCGGGGGCGGTACCCACGGGTGCCGGGGCAGGCTCGGCTGGACGACGACGTCCGCGAGAACAGCACGAATCGGCGGCGCGAAGCTCAGCGGCGCCGCTCGCGGAGAGGATCGCGTCGCGAACACCGCGACGACCGCGATCGTCGCGAGTACGACCACGCTCCACACGGCGATGAGCGCCCGTCGCAATCGGCGTTCGGTGTCAATAATGCTGCATATCCTCACAGCTCAAGTTCGACCCTGCGTCGACACCGAGCATTTCACAATATCGCATATAGAAAGCGATACGATCCTCGACCTGTGGCGGCGTAGGCTGCGTGCATTCGATACCGCCATTGATGATGTTCACCGTCATCCCGAAACCCGGGACGCGCCCGGCCTCGACGTCGGCGGCCGATGGCTCCCAAACGCCGGTCATGACGTCGTGGCACGAGGGCTTCGGGGCTTGTGTCGTGTTCCAAAACCAAAGCGCGGTGAGGAAGGAGACGGTGCCGTCCTCGGCGACGAGGTCCGGCTCGGTGAGGAGCGGAAGCCCGAGTGCATCGCCGGCCTGCCCGTAGTTGTAGTTCCAGCTGAGCTGCATCGGGCCGCGACCGTGATAGGTCACGCCGGGCGAGCACGGATAGGTGACGTTCGTCGGGTCGCAGTAGCCCGTGCACGCGCCACCCTCGCAACCAACCTCTTGTCGAAAACAGAGTCCCCATGACGTCGGTCCGCCCGGCGCGGTGGCCCAGCCGCCCGTCGTCTCGTGCGAGATGTTCGCCAAGAACGCCGCGAGCTCGCGCTTCCGATCGTCGAGCGAGCCGGTCGAGGCGAAGGCTGGAAATTCGCCGGCCGCTTCGATGAGCGCCTCGTAAGTGTAGAGGTCGCCCTGGCACGCGGGATCGGCGCGATAAGGAAACATCTCGTCGTACAGGGACGCGGACAACAGATCGCCGAGCGACGTCCCCGGATCGACGCCGCCACCGGCGCCCCCGCTCGACAGCTGACCGCCCCCACCCTCTGGATCTCCCCCACCGTTGGCCGGCCCCGCGGCGCTGCCCCCACCACCTCCGTCGGCCGTTCCCCCCATCGAGGAGGTCGTGCCACCGCCACCGCTATCGTCGGCATTGCCGCTGTCACCGCACGCCGACAGTGCAGCCACAACCGCGATTAGGCCCGCAATCCTCTCGGCGGAGAGCACCATCTCTCTTTTAGACCGCCGCTCGCAATGGGTGTCAAGGCGACGCTCGGGCACCTCGTCAAGGCACATACATGAGACGCACCTCGAGACCCGGGTGATCCGTCGTCCCGTCCATATCGATCACGACCGCTTCGATGAACTCGAAATGGTCCGACACCATGACATGCTGAACCGAGCCGTCACCTTTGCGGAAGAAGCCCGGGGGCACACAGTCCTGCGCGTTCGGTGAGCCGTTGTAGGAGAGGTTCCAATCGCCGCCGGTCGCGACCGGATCGGTGGCAGCCGCGGTCGCGACGCGACCATTGGCGAAGTCCTGACACTGCGCGAGCGCCGTGGCGCCATTGGTGGAGAGGTGCGTGGTGCACCCGACAAAACCGTCGTAGCCCATGCAAAGCCAGACGCGACGTTCGGTCGTGCTGTTTTGTTGCGAATAGACGCCCGTGACCGGCGCCTTCCATTCGGGCGGTGCCCAGGAGAGCAAGCCGTTTCCGTAATCGTCACCATTGACACATTTCACGGGCGTACCGTCGGCTTTGAGCGCGGGGGTAAATCGGTAATCGAGGGCGCCCGTCGCCGACGCGAGGGCGGGGAGGTCGTCTCCACACGCTTCATTGACCGTGACCAGCGTCGGCGCGACGTCGTCGATCACCTCGACGGCCTTGTTCATGACGTCGTCGCCGGTGAAACAATTCGTATTGACCCCGCTGTGGCAGAGATTGAGCTGAAGAATGCGGAATTCGGTCTCGACGGCGCCGCCGGCGCCACCATCACCGCCGACTCCACCATCGCCGCCGGCTCCACCGCTTCCGCCGTCGGCGGTCGCGGCGCCCTCCCCGACCGATCCACCCTCACCTCCCGAACCGCCATTGCTCGGCATACCGCCACCGGAGGTGCTCGTGCTGGAGCCGCCTCCTCCGCCGGCGGGGGCGCCGCCGGCCGGGTCGTCGGAATCGCTGTCGCCGCACGCCGCGATGGCGAGAAGGGCTATCGCGACGATCATCTCGGCCGCGTTCTCTTTCCGCGTTTGGCGAGGTGCTCTCATCCGAGCATGATATGCGCGACCGCGGTCTTCACGTCACGCTCGAAGCGCGGCGATTCGCTCTCGCAGCTGCCCACCCGCAATCTCGAGCGCGCCGCGCGCCGCGGCTCCCAGCCAAGATCGGCCCGTTGCCTGTTCGATGATTCGTCTCGCCAGGGTCGGGTCCGTAAGCGCAGGAACCAGCGCAACCGGCTCGGCGAATCCATTGGCGATGAAATCCGCAATACGCTGTCTTCCGTCCAGCCGAACGCCGTCACTTCCAAATTGCGCCAGCAAAAGAAGCCTGCCGGCGGACGTCATAGGCTCGAGGAATAGATTCGTTAGCTCGTACGCGTGGCGGCCATCAGCCTCCCAAAAGCGATTGAAGGTGTCGCACATCCAGGCGGCGTCGAATGGGCGGTCTCCGCGATCGACGACGGCCTTCACGATGTGGCGCGCCATCCTCGTGCCGTTGTTTGCGCCTTGAGCCGCGAGTGGATCGAAGTGCACCGCCGTATCGCCGACGCAGGTGACGACCCGTCCCGACGCGAGCGTCGCAACGGGTGCTCGGACCGTGGGCGTGACGCTGCCGACGAGCCACCCGAGCGGGTCGGCGAGCTTCATCGATCGCGCCCACGGTGCGTCCCAGGGCGCTGATTCGGCAATCACACGGCGCGCACAGGCGAGCGCGTCCTCGCCGGACCTGGCGCCGCCGAAGATGTCCATCGGTCCGCCGACACAGGCCTCGAAGATGAGACTCCAAGAGGGGCCGGCATCGCGGTGGAAATAGGGAATCCAGACGGCCTCGCCGACCCCCTCCAGCTTATTGGTCTTCACGCCGGTGAACGGCATGCCGTCGATCGTCGGAGCCGGCCCCGTCACGATCACCATTGCGACCGTGCGCATCGGCTTGGAGTAGGCGCTTCGTCGCGGGTCACGCGGGAAAAGAGACGCGAGCTCGGCCTTTCCGGCAGCGACGATCGTCAGATCGTGCTCGGCAGCAATGGCATCGAGGCGCGCGACCGTGACGTGCTCGATGAACACGCGGCCGCCGCGCGCCTCGAGCTCGTTCAGCCAAGCATGGCTCTGCAGCCGAACGTCTATCGCGAGGGCGGGACGCTCGTGCCGGCCCATCAGAGACGCGAGGCGAACACCTGGTGTGGGGCAATAGCCCATCGTCGCGCCGACGATCCCTGGAGCGTCGCTGTGCCAGCCGTCGAGGCCGAGCTCGCGCTCGTATGCGAGCGCCGCTTCGAACCGACAAGCGCTTCCGGTGGGTCGACTCCGCGACAGCCACGTCTCTGCGGTTCGGTCCGAGTACAGCGATACGTCGAAGCCCGCACGTCGCAGGCCGTGCGCGGTCAGCAGCCCGGCGATCCCGGCCCCGACGACGGCGATCTTACGCATGCGCGCATCGTCGCACCGAAATCAGCAAAAGGGATCATGCTCGTCGTGGTGAGGCGGGATGCGCCACCACCCTCAATCCAACATGCAATAGTCGTTGCTTACGGTCTTACAGAATTTCTTCGCGAAGTCGGTCCACTTGCATTCGCGGCCTTCGCCCATGGAGAGTGTGGTGATTTTGTGGCTCCGCACGAGGCTGCCGTCGATGGTCGTCTCGGTCAGGACGTGCGCGCTGAACTGCACGATCTCTTTGCCGCTGCTCCTGTCCTTGCCGTAGACGTAGTCGACGGAGTCGTCTTTCTGCTCGCAATCGAGCAACAGCTCGTAGCCCTCTTTCTCGAATTGCGCTTTGTACGCATCGCCGAGCTTCCCGGGCTTGGTCTTCTTTGCGTCATACCAGAGGATGAGCTTCGCCGCGTCGAACTGGCTGCCGTCGGTCGGGATGACCTTCGTCAGGGCGCCGCGCTCGGCCTCGGGAACGATGTCTTCGTACTCCTTCGGAATCTTCGGTGCGCAGGCAGCGACGGAGACGAGGGAAAGCGCGAGGGCGATCGGGAGCGCGGGTATCGACGGGGTCTTCACGGCGGCGAGTGTACGGGGGTTCGGGGGCAAATCTCCCGCGAGAACGACGCCGTTTACCGGGTGACCGGCGCCGCTTGCCCCGCGAACGGGCGGCCCTAGAGCCTTCGTAGGCGCGACTCCCTTCGAGCGCGCACCACAAGGAGGCGGGCATGCCCGTGCACCACGTCATCGGCGGCGGCACTGTGTTCCACGTGCGTCCTCATCTCGCGCTGAGCGCACCCGCGTACGGCGGCCTCGCGCGACAGATTCACGCACACCTCTCGGCGGCGGGAGAGCGCGCCGAGCTGCACCTGACGAAGATGGCGGATCCGGCGAGCGCGCTCGAGACGAACGAAGACGTCGCCGCGTTGCTCGATCGCATCGTCGCGGACCCCACCGCGAAGATTGTGTTTCTCACGGCGGCGTTGGTGGACTTTGCGGGCTCCGTGGATGCAACTGCGGGCAAACACGCCGCGCGGCTCCGCTCCGATGAGGGCGCGCGAAGCATGCACCTCGTCCCTACGCCGAAGCTCATCGGGCGCGTTCGTCGCGAGCGAAAGGACTTGTTTCTCGTCGCATGCAAAGCGACGGCGGGTGCGACAGCCGACGAGCAATACCTCGCGGCCCTCGCGTTGTTGAAGTCCGCGTCGGCCAACCTGGTGCTCGCCAATGACGTGCACACGCGTCGCTCGATGGTGGTGACACCGGAGCAAGCTCGCTATGACGAGGGTGAGGACCGAGCCGTGGTCGTCCGTGGCCTCGTCGACATGGCCGTGACGCGAAGCCGCGGCCGTTTCACACGCTCGACGATTCGCCCCGGGGAGCCCGTCCCCTGGTCGTCACCGCTCGTCCCCCGTTCCCTTCGCGCCGTCGTCGACCATTGCATTGCTCGCGGCGCCTACAAACCGTTCATGAACGCGACGGTCGGCCATTTCGCGGCGCGGCTCGCCGACGGGCGCATCCTCACCTCGCGCAGAAAGACGAACTTCAATCGATTGCGTGAAGTCGGTCTCGTCCTGGTCGAATCGACCGGCGACGACAGCGTCATCGCTTACGGCAGCCGGCCGAGCGTCGGCGGCCAAAGCCAGCGGATCATCTTCGCGGACCATCCCGACGTCGATTGCATCGTCCACTTCCATTGCCCACTTCGTCCGGGCGCGGAGCTCTCGATTCGGTCGCAACGGGAACATGAATGCGGCAGCCATGGCTGCGGTCGAAACACCAGCCAAGGGCTCGTTCGGCGGGGCGGGCTCAAGGCCGTGATGCTCGACAAACACGGTCCCAATATCGTGTTTCCGCAATCCATCGATCCTCGCGAGGTCATCGCGTTCATCGAAGCGACCTTCGACCTCGAGGGGCGCACGGACGGCGTCGATCCGGCCGCAGCGGAACGCTTCAATCAAATGGCGGGTCGAGCATGAGCTGTATCGTCCGCATCGGGGAGCGCCTCGTTCCAGCGGACCGCATCGTCGCGGTCGATTGCAGCAAGCTCGAGACCGAGGGACGGGTCGCCGTGCATATCGAGAACGACCCAGCCGCTACGACCCTGTGGGGCGGCGAGGCGGTCGATCTCGTGATGCGACTCGCGCCGGCCTACTTCGAGGGAAGGCGCTTTCACTGGGTGCGGTCGAGCTGGGCGTTTCACAACATCGTCGCGCACCCGCTGCTGCAATGGTTGGCGTGGGCGGGGCTGACGAAGCTAGGCCTTGCGATTCACGACGCGACGATTCCCCACCCGCGTATTCGGTGACGTCGCGTCGGCTGACCCCCTCCCTGATATCCTTTGAAGCCGACGTCGTCGTTGTCGGATTGCTGCCCTGAGGAGACCGGGATATTCAGGGGTCTCGCATGCTCGTTGGAAAGCCGGTAGCTGCTTCGGTTTTGGTCGGCTCTGCCGATCACCGAGCAGCCTCCGAGCAGCAGGCAGGCCCCGAGCAAGAGATCGATCGCCGAGCCGAGCGTGCGCGCGTTCACGGGTTCGTCGCGTTCGACGGCTGGCTCACGCAAGCCAGCGGCTTCGCGGTCGTGGAATGCGACGGAGGGCAGCAGCAAGACATCGTGGCGGACCACGTCGCGCGACGCCTCACGCGCCGCGCGCGGCGTGTGCTGCGCACGTCGTCGAGCGCCGGCGGGGAAGCGTTCCGAGACGTCTTGGCGCGACTCGGCTCATCGCCGCTCGAGATGCCGCGCGCGGTCGTTGTGAGCGCAGCTGCGGAATATGCGCGTATTTGCTCCGCGCGCGAGCTGGCTGCCAAGCTCGATCTCGCGATCGCTTCGGCGGATCCGCACGACGTCGGGGCTGTCGTGGTCGTCGATCGCCGCCCGTCGCGATATTCGCAGACGGTCGCGGCAGAGCTCGAAGCGCTGCTCGCACAGCGAGCCGATGGAGACGACGCCACGCGCGCCGAGCCAATGGTCCCCGTGGTATGGATCGTCCCCGCGGGCGAACGGCTGCTGCCGCCGGGCGAAGGCTTCGCCCGGCTCTCGGAACCGATTCGCTTCGAGATCGAAGCAGTCTTCGATGCTGAAGCGATCGCGACCTGGTGGTCCGCGGCCTCCGCCGAGCCGCTCGCCGAGTTGGTCGGCTCGGGTCCGGCCGGCGTCGAGGATCTCGAGCGCTGGCTGCGAGGCGCTCGCGTGCGCGCGCGTGCATTCGGTCGAGATGGCGCCGAACGCGGCCTCACCGATCGCGCCTTCGTGGATGCGGCGCGCCGCTTGGCGCTGGCTTCGCGGCCCTGGCCGCTCTCACGCCTCTCCGCATTGTCGGTTACGCACCCGCACGTCGAGGGGCTCGTCGACGAGGGGGTCGCGGACATTCGTGACGAACACGTCAGTTTGCGCGGCACATTTGCCAGCAACATCGCGCCCGCGCTCGCGTCCGTCTCGCCGGCGGAGGCCGCGACGGTCGCAGATGCATTGACCTCCGTCTTCCCAGACGACCCGTGGGCATCGATCCGCGCTTCCGAGCTGCTGCTCTCGACGGGCATGGTCGAGCGGGGCGACGCGCTCTGCATCCGCGCGCTGACGTCGGTGCTGGATGCGGAGGCGCGTGCCGACTTCTGGGCGCGCTTCGTCGCAGTGAGCCCTTCACCGACGCCGAGCGCGGCGCGGCTATTGCCCTTCATCAATGCGGCTTTGCGCAGCGGCGACGGCGAATACGCGCTCCGCCTCGCGCGGGATGCGGTGAAGGTCGACCCCAGCGACACGCGGGTCGTGCTGGCGATGGGTCGAGCCCTCGCCGCGAGCGGCGACGTCACGGCTGCAACACTGACGCTGGCGCGCGCGACGCAGGCGACGGGAGCGGCTGCCGACGTAAAAGGACGAGCCTGGGTCGAGCTCGCGGAGGTGTGCTACTTCGCCAGCGACGTGGCGGGGGCGCGTGAGGCGGCTACCCGTGCGATGGAGCAGGTCGATGGCACGACGAGCCCTCTCGACCTCGGCGTGCACCTCGACGCCCGCAACGTGGCGGGCAAGCTACTGCTCGCCGAGGGGCAATTCCCAGCCGCGGAACGACACTTCGCAGAAGACGCGTGCGAGGCCTCGCTCGCGGGCCAACCGGTGGCGGAGCTCCGTGCAACCGTCAACCGCGCTATCGCGCTGATGTCGCTCGGGCGCCGCGGTGACGCGCAAGGCATGCTCGAGACGGTGCTCGGCGAGGGCGAGGCGCTCGGCGAGCAGAAGGCCGTCGATATCGCGTTGCTCAATCTGGCGGCGCTCGCCATCCTCGATCACCGATATGGCGACGCGCTGAACCTGACCGAGCGCGCTTCGCTGGTGCTTCGCAAGATTGGTGACAAGGTCAGCCTCGCGCGTTGCGTCGCCAATCTCGCGCAGCTGCGCCTACGCGTGGGTTTGCTCGACGAAGCGACGCAAGCGGTGCGGTTCGGCGGTCGCATCTTCCGCGGTGGGGCGCCGGCCGAGCAGGCCGCGCAATTCTCGCTCGTCCTTGCCCGCATCGCGCTGGTCCGTAACGACTCGGCGACTGCCCACCTCCAGGTCGTGCAAGCGTTGGCTTCACTCGGGATGCGCCTGCCGACCCGCACCGGCGAGACCTACGCCGAGCACGCCGGATTGTCCGTGGGTCCGGTTCGCGAGCACGTGAGCGCGGCTTTGCGGCTCGCGGCGCGGATCGCCATCGACGACGGCGATACCAGCCGCGCGCAGCTGCTCATCCAGTGCGCCGCCGCCGAGGGAGCGCCGCTTCGCGCTCAAGCGGACTTGGCTTGCCTGCGAGCGCAGCTGGCCCGCTCGCTCGGCGCGCAATATGAGATGTTGGCTTCCGAAGCAGTCGCCGCCGCACGCGAGGCCGGCGAGGACGAGCTTCTGCGTGAGGCGCATTGCCTGCTCGCGCGCGCCGCGGTCGAGCGCGGCGCGCGAGACGTTGCTCGTCGCCACCTCGATGCAGCCGCTTCGGTGCGTGATCGGGTGCTCGACGGCTTGCCCACCCCGCTGCACGCAAAGTTCCTCGCGCGGCGCGACGTGCGTCAGATCGAGCTCGAGGCCGCAACCCTGGTGGAGTCGCGGGTGGACGACGGCGAGCACGGGTCGCCTTCGCCGCCGCCGAGCAGCGCACCGCCCGTGTCGCAAACCATCAGCGTGCTGCGCAGCGAATGCGAGCAGAGCCGTCGCATCGTCGGCGGCGACCCGTCGATCCGCACGTTGCTACATGCCATTCGCAGAGTCGGCCCGTCCGATGCGACCGTTCTCATCCACGGGGAGAGCGGCACCGGCAAAGAGCTCGTCGCCGAGGCCGTGCACGAGGCGAGCGGTCGCAGAGACGGACCACTCATAAAGGTAAACTGCGCAGCGCTCGTCGAGACGCTTCTGTTGAGCGAGCTCTTCGGCCACGAGAAGGGCGCGTTCACCGGCGCTGTCGCGCGTCGTCGGGGTCGCTTCGAAGCGGCCGAAGGCGGCACGCTGTTCTTGGACGAGATCGGCGATATCTCTCCGCGCACGCAGGTTGCGCTGTTGCGCGTATTGCAGGAGCGCACCTTCGAGCGCGTCGGCGGCATCACGGCGATCAAGGCCGACGTACGTGTGGTGTGTGCCACGCACCGTGATCTCGGCGCGCTCGTGCAGCAAGGCGCATTTCGGGAGGACTTGTACTACCGATTGGCGGGTGTCGTGCTCGAGGTCCCCGCTCTGCGCGCGCGGCTCGGAGACCTCGGCCTCATTGCGGCCGCAGTCTTGCGCCGGATTGCCAATGAGCGCGGCGGCACCGTCAAGCGACTATCTGCCCGTGCGCTGTCTGCCCTGCGTTCACACCCATGGCCAGGCAACGTGCGGGAGCTCGAGAATGCGCTGCGTGCGGCGAGCTTGTTCGCGGAAAGCGACGTGCTGGAGCCGGAAGACTTCGCAGATAATGTTCAATCGTTGGGTCATATCTCGGAGACTGTCGAGAGCTTCGCAACCATCCCCGAGAATGTACCCACCGCCACCCCTTCGGACGTCGCGTACGCGCACGTTCGGAGCGGCGTCAGCCTGCACGACATGAAGCGGCGCATCGAGCGCGAGTGTATCGCGCGCGCGCTCGGCGACGCCGGTGGGAACATCACGCGGGCTGCGACGCTGCTTGGAATGAAGCGTCCCCGGCTATCGCAGCTGGTGAAACAATATGGGCTCGGCGCCAGCATGGATGGCGCCGACGCCTATGACGATGTGTCCGGCGCAGACAGCAGCGCCGCGGAGGAGGAGTGATCATGTCCGTCGTTTCCACTTCCAAGCTCGCCCGCGTCAGGCGCGGTGCCCTTTGGGCGGCCCTACTCGGCATTGGCATGGTTTTGGGCGGTTGCGTCGAGAACGAGCCCGATGTCGATGACGAAGCCGACACCGAACAGGTCGGTGGGGCCGACGACGCGCTCGTCAGTGACGACGTCGACGACGAAGGCTCGATCGAGCTCGATGACGCCGACGCGCACGGCGACATCGGCAACGCCGACCTCGAAGAGCCGATCCAGCAACTTGAGAGCTCCGAGCTCAGAGAGTCCGACCCGGCGGAGGGCATCGGGGCACCGCGTGAAAGCCACGACCCGAGCCCGCAGCCGTGGCAACCGGTGGACGACGATCAGGAGAACAAGGCGTCCCACCTGTTCTGAATGGGGTTCGGTGACCCGCCGGGCCCGCTCCTCCCCGAGCTCGGTTTCCAGCCGCCGGCATGGTGCCGGCGGTTTCGTTTTGTCGTCGCCGCCCAAGACCGCGGTTCGGCTCATGGTCAGCGCCGGTTCACGCGACGAGACCACCAGCCTATCAGCAATACCATCATGAGAGTGAGCGGCGACTGTGCCGGATCTCGACCAGTGCTCGACTTGCAGCTGCAACCATCATCGGTATCGGGGGACGAATCACCGCCGCCGCTGTCTCGCCCGCCGCCTTCGACGTCACCGCCGCTTCCTCCAGGGCCTTCCGCGGGAGCTCCGCCTCCGCCCGCCCCGCCGTCGCTCGCCGTGGATCCGCCGGCGCCGCCCTCACCCGTCGATCCAGCCGCCCATTCGGGAAGCGGATAATCGCCCAGCTCGGCGGCATGTTGGGCAGTGGTTCGGAGCCACTCGGAGAATGCCGGCACGCTCGTGTAGGTCGGGTCCTCGCAGCCGACGGCACCGCGTGACGCGACGCCGACGACGGTTTCGTCTGCGGCAATGGCAGGTCCTCCGCTATCGCCTTCGCAAACGCCGGCCTCCCCGCGCCATTCCGTCGCTGCAATCTGCAACGAAGACCGACAATCGCTCCCCACACACTCGATGCTCAATCCGGTCCGCTCCCGGCGCTCCAGGGGTTCGGGCTGCGCCGAATCCGTCAGCCCATAACCGACCGCGGTGTAAACATCCCCGGCGACAGGGGGCGCATCGAGACGCGGCTCGATCGTCGGAGCGTCGAGGTTCGTCGCCAGGAT
Source organism: Polyangiaceae bacterium (assembly GCA_013361525.1). Taxonomy (GTDB): domain Bacteria; phylum Myxococcota_A; class Polyangia; order Polyangiales; family Polyangiaceae; genus Xiheicaenibacterium. The sequence goes on from JABFXY010000065.1 coordinate 28,981, forward strand.
GATCGCCGCCATGTCGAAGCCGCAAACCGTATTGCCGCCGGGGACGACGACGACCTCGGACGCGTCGACAAAGGTCCCCGTGTCGAGGGAGACATTCGGTGTGACGTGGATATTCGCCGCCGGGACCGGGCCCCCAAAACTCGAGTCGCAGAAGCTCTCGGCGATGTCGATCGGCGCGACACAATGCTGCGCCGTCAGCACGAGGTTCGGCGATAGAAGCGAACCGGTGCACGTTGCGAACCCTTGCGGGAATTGGATCGCGATTCCGACGACGTAGCCTCGGCTCGACGGCTCACCGCCTTTGATCGGTTGTTCGACCCTCCCCGGCTCGACATCGCCCTCCGGGGGCTCGGTGCACTGCAGCGCGAGGAAGCCGAGACACAGAACGCCGGAAAGACAGGGGCGCGGTCGAAACGACGGCATCCCGTTCATCGGAACCGGAAACCGACGCGGAAGAAATCCTCACCGGGTTGGTTTTCAGCTGACCGGATCGACGGCCCTTCGGCGTCCATACCGCCGAGCCGAAACGATGACCCGAACCGAGCCCTTCTCCAACACGTACCAGCGTCTTTCGCCGGGTATGCGAGCGCGGTGCCGGCGGATGTTGGGCAGCGACGCCGCCGCTGAGGACGTCGTGCAAGAAACGTTTGCGCGGCTGTGGCAGGAAGGGCCGGACCCAGAGGCGAACGACGGGCGAACGATCGGCGCTTGGCTACACCGCACGTCGACCCGCCTTGCGCTGGACGCCCTACGCGGCCGAAGGCGTGCCCCGCTCGTCGACCCTTCGGCGGTCGACGCGAGCGCGGCGCCCGACACCACCCATGCCGTCGAGGCCCGCCAGGCGCTCGTCGCGATCGCGCGCGGCGTCCCAAACGATGAGCTCGAGGTCGCCTGGCTCACCCGAATCGACGGTCTTTCACACCCGGAAGCGGCCATTGCAAGTGGCGTATCGGAGCGCAGCGTCCGCCGTATGCTCACGCGTTTCGACGCGAAGATCCGCCTCTTGATGGCGGCGATCGTCCTCGCGCTCGTGATGCTCTTTTCCGGGCGAGCTTGCGCGAACGAAGCGCCAATTCCGGCCGGGCCGACATACGGGCCCTGAGCTCCGAGAGGACGACATGCTTCCGTTCGTACACGTGCCGAGCGTCGAGCTCGGACCGGTCGCAATCCATCCATTCGGTGTGCTCGTCGCCACCGCGGTCTGGGTCGGGACGTCGCTCGCAACCTGGCGGGCGCGCGTCCTCGGCGTCGACGCGCAGCAGCTGCGCTCGTTCGTCGGGTGGATGCTGGTGGCCGGCTTCATCGGCGGCCACGTCATCGATTTGCTCCTCTACAGTCCGCGCGACGTCATCGCAGATCCGTCGTCGCTCCTCTTCTTGTGGAGGAGTCAGGGCTCATTCGGCGGCTTCATGGGCGCGATGCTGGGCGTCCTATGGTGGAAGCACAAGACTCACGAGCCGATTCTGCCGTATGCGGACCTCGTGTTATCCGTCTTCCCCGTTGCGTGGATATTCGGGCGCGCCGGCTGCGCATTGGCGCACGACCACCCGGGCATTCCGGTGGATGCGGGGACACCCCTCGCCGTCGCCTATGGGCGATACGACGCGTCGGCCGCCACTATCTTTCCGCTGGGCATCGAGCTGCGGTGGGGTAACGAGCCGCGCTGGGATCTCGGCGCGCTCGAGATGTTCTTTGCGATGTTGGTCGCCGGGTGTTTCGCGGCGACATGGCACAAGCGGTTACCGCTCGGCGCGTACGTCGCGGCGACGTGCGTCGCTTATGCGCCAGTCCGGTTCGCGATGGAATTTCTTCGGGTCGCGGACGCACGCTACTCGTCGTTGACACCGGCGCAGTGGGCGTGTTTTCCGCTGTTCCTCTTCGGACTGTGGCTTGCTCGTGAGCTCCGGGGTCGGACGCGCCCGTCTTTCACTTCTTGATCACGAGCACCCGCAGAAACGACGTCCCATCGTGAACCGCCTCCCCGAGGAGAAACCGATCCCGCTTCCGGTCGTAGGCCAGATATCCATAGGCGTCGGTCCATTTGAGGGTGAATAGCCTTCGACTATCCGCGGTCGACCAGCCGATCACTTCGCCGTCCCAGGTCGTCGTGACAAGCAACGCGCCGTCGTTCGTGAGCGCGAAGTTGTCATGCCAATGGTTCGCGGCGACGAGGTGGCGCTTGCCGTCTTTTCCGGTGAAGTAGAGGCCGCCGTCCGTGCGGCCCTGCTCGTTCTGCACGACGTCACAACCATTGCATCGGTTGTCGGGCTCCAACGATTTGGCTTCGACTTGCCGCGGCTGGCCGCGGCGGTCGAACCCGGCAATCGCACCTTCCGGCGCCACATAGGACCGAGACGAATTCGAGACGACGAAGTCCCCTGCATTGGTGAAACGCACCGTCGACCAACGGTTGGGCTCGATGCAGGGGCGGTCGACGATTTCCTTGTGCGTCGTGGTGTCGAACACCCTGACCCGACAGCCCGAGCCGCCGCCGGTGAGAAACAAGCGCGCCCCGAGGAGGAGGCCGTCGGGCGATGGAAACAGCTCATCGACGATCCACGGGTGCGGGAGCACATAACGAAACACCATACGGCCCGCGCCGAGGTCCCATTGCTCGAGCTCGTTCTCGTGGCTCTCCCGCTCCGGCTCGTTCTCCATCTTCGCGGGGTCGGAGAACGTCGCGAAGAGCATGTTGGTCTCCTGCGCGTAGGCGAAGCGACTGATGTCCGTTCGCTTCAAGTCGAGCAGATTCTCGACTGCATACGTCTCGGGCGTGGCCGTCGCGCTGGCAGTGACCGACGCGGGCGGCGCCGCAGACGTCACGGCCGACGGCGCCGCGCTGCTCGTCGATTGTTGCTCCGAAGCGTGGCAGCCCGCGCTCAGCGAGAACAACAGGGCGTGCGGAACCCAGCGAGCTTTCATGCCGGTACCGACTACGTCGATACGGGAGCGAGTCTGCCCCACGCCGTGAACGTTACCCGATCGCGGGGCTGGCCTGGTCCCGTGGCGCGTCGCCTCACATAAAAAGTGACTTGTCACTTTTTATGTACCATGCAACAAGACGATCGAGAGGTGACGGCATGTCCTCCTTGATCTGGTTCGCCATCCCGATGTTCCTCGCGACGCTGATCGGCGAGGCCTGGCTTCGACGGCGCCGCAAGATGGGCTTCGACTACAAGGACGGCGCGACCAGCATCGGGCTGGGTCTCGGCAACCTGCTCATCAACCTCGCGATCCAGGGAGGCCAGCTGGCGCTCTCCACCGCGCTCTACGAGCTTCGCATCGTCGACTTGGGCACCGGCGCGCTCGTCTGGCTACTCCTCTTCTTCGCCGATGATTTCGTCTTCTATTGGGCGCACCGCGTCTCGCACGTCTGCCGGTTCTTCTGGGCGACCCACGAGGTCCACCACTCGAGCGAGCAGTTCACGCTGACCACCGCTTTGCGCCAGCCGTGGACGCACCTGCCGCTGCTCGTCTTCTGGCTCCCCTTGCCGCTCCTCGGCTTCCGGCCCGAGATGATCCTGGCCGTCCACACGCTGAACCTCGTCTACCAATATTGGATCCACACCGAGCTCATCGGCCGCCTCGGCGTGCTCGAATGGGTGCTCAACACGCCGTCGCATCATCGGGTGCACCACGGCTCCAACGCGCGTTATCTCGACAAGAACTACGGCGGCATCCTCATCGTGTGGGATCGGCTGTTCGGCACCTTCCAGGCCGAGGACGAGCCCGTCGTGTACGGTCTCACCAAGCCCCTCGAGCGACGCGACATCATCAACGTCGCGTTCAACGAGTGGATTGCTATCGTGCGAGATGTCGCGCGCGCTCGCGGGCTTCGCCAAGCGGCGCGCCTCGTCTTCGGCCACCCCGCTCGGCTATTCGCCTATCGGCTCGAGCAGGAACAAGTCGTGAAGGCTGCTCTTGCAGTCGACGCCGATGACCGGCGCTCCGTCGGCGCGCATTACTAGCCCCTCGGCCTTCTGGATCTCCGCAGGTAGCTGCCACCGCGTCTTCACGATCGCGACCGCGCTCGCCGGGTCCAGCGGTAACGCTATCTCGACGAGCACGTTCGACTGATCGCTCACGGCGAAGAGGCGCCCGTCCGCGGTCGCTGCGATGTCGCTCACGTCGCCGAGGTCGTTCGCGAGCGACCAGACCGCGACTGCCGCGAACCTGACATCACCGTCCAGCGTGAACGTACCTGGGCGAAGCGCGGCGCCGGTCACGCCTTGCGCCTCCACTCCGAGCGGCGCGACTTCGACGAGCATCGGCGGCCTCTTCTCTTTCGCGAGGAGCAGGTGCCCATTCGCGAGCAGCAGCAAGCCCTCGCCGCGTGAGTTCGCATCCGTCTTCCACCCCGGGACGAGCGCCATGTCCTCGACGTCGAGCTCGATTCGCCCGAGGACGCGGTCGAGCTCGCGGGAAAACCCAATCACCCCACCCGGGTTTTCTTCCAACACGAACACGTTGCCCGCGTCGTCGGTCGCAACCGCTTCCCATTGCGAAGCGCCCTTCTTGCCGATGAGCTTGCCGAGCTTGACGTACGGCTTACCGAGACGTTTCGCGTCAGGCTGCGAGATCGGCATCACCGCGAGGTGATGAACGTTGTCGGCGATCGCCAAGATCTCGAGTCCCGCGTCGCCTTCCCGTACGGCGAGACCGGACATTTCTTCCAGCTCGACCTTCCACGAACGGATCACCTTCAACTCGTTGGCCATCGACATGCCCCCCGTTGCGCATCGTACGGTAGCCTGCCCGCCATGCGAACGATCGCGCTCGGGCTGACGCTGCTGTCATGCATGGGAGCCGCTGCTTGCGGAGACAGCGGAACGACCTCTTCACAAGGGGGCGGGGGCGCGGGAGCGGGCGGGGCGGGAGCAGGCGCGACGTCGGACACGGGTGCCGGCGACTCGACCAGCACCGCGCAAGGCGCGGGCGGAGGCGGCGGTGGACAGTCGGGGCCGACGACGCCGCAATGGCCCTTCGATCGCCCGCCTCTCGACGAGCTCTCCGCGTCGTCGAAGAAGGTCTACGCGCATTGGCATTGGTTCCCGCTTTCGCTCGACGATAAAAGCGGCGCTTCCGACTACTACACGAACAACTTCATGACGCCGAACGGCGAGGGCAACACGCACGTCGATTACGGCGGCTTCTTGCGCGAAAGGCCCATTGCACGTTTGCCGCGCGGCACCGCCGACTATCAGGTGTTGGACGGTGAGCGCGACGCCGCGCTCGCGCACGCAATCGGCATCGACGGGTTCTTCGTGAATGTCTGGGACAGCGATTCGCTGCTCCAGCGCTGGACCGCGATCTTCGACGGCGCCGCGAATGTGCCCGGTTTCTCCGTCGCGCCGGACTTCGACTTGAGCATCATGGGGGATCTCAGCGACACGGCGCTGGAGGACGAGATGATCTCGTTCCTCGATTTGGTGTCCGACAAGCCCGCGCTCCTCAAACAGGACGGTCGCGTCGTCGTCGGCCTATTTCATGCCGGCAATCGCAGCGTGGCCTTCTACGAAGGTTTCCTCGACCGCGCACAGCAAGAGCTCGGCATCGATGTCTATCTCGTCCCCGTGTTCCTCGGTGTCGGCTCGGACGCGGAGCTCGACACCTACGCGGGCGTTGCCGATCGTTTCGCCGGCTGGGGCACGGCTATCCCCACCGCGCCGACGAGCGCCCAAGACAGCTTCGCGCGCGCCGAACAGCGCGGACGCCCCTGGATGCACCCGCTCCTCGTTCAGGACTTCCGCCCCTATACGCACGGCTATTGGGAAGCCGAGCAATCGCTCACCGTGCGCTCGGGTTGGGAAAGTGTCGTGGCAAGCGACGTCGATTGGGTGCAGATCGTCACCTGGAACGATCACGCGGAGCACCACGCGCTGCGCCCGTCGACGGGCAAGCAATGGGCCTATTACGATCTGGTCGCCTACTACATCACCTGGTTCAAAGAGGGGGCGCCCCCGCCGATCGTGCGCGATGCGCTCTACTACTTCCATCGCGTCCACCCCCTCGACGCGGTGCCGACCTCCCAGGTGGAGCTCGCCAGTTGCAATGCGAATTGCGACTACGCCCTCGACGAGATCGAGGTCGTCACCTTCGCGACGGAGGCATCCACGCTGGAGATCACGCAGGGCGGCTCGACCTCGACGTTCGATGTGCCGGCTGGGGTCCATTCGACGCGGGTCGCGGCCCTGCCCGGCCGGCCGGCGTTCCGCATGACCCGCGGTGGAGAAGACGTCGCCGCGACCGAGAGCGCATTCGACATCCGCGACGACATCGCGGTGCAAGATCTCCTCTATCGCGGAGGCGGCTCGCTCCGCCGCGAGTCGAGCGCCGCAGAGGGCTGCAAAGCCGTCTGCGAAGCAGGCGACGCCGCCAAATGCCTCGGATGCGAGACCGAGCCTGTCTGGCTCGTGGCGAATCCGGAGTGAGCTGGCTAGAGCGGAATCGTTCCCAACGACGGCTCCGGTGAAAAATCACCGGCGCACACGCAGCCGCCGCTCGTATTGATTCGAATCGCACCGAGCCCGCCACCACCGCCGCCTGCTCGCACCCATTCGGTGTCGAAGCAGGCGGACGTCGAGTCGCCGGCGGCGCCATCTGCGGCGTCGAGAGCGGCAACTGCGCCCGATCCGCCATACCCGCCGAACGTCGTCTCGGCGAAGCAGCCATGATCGTCCTGCCCCTGACCGCCGGGCGCCGTGTCCAGCGACAAGAGAGCGTCGCTCCCCTGATATCCGCCGCCGTAGGAGAGGCTGCCCCCGCCGCCACCTCCGCCGCCATTGGCCAATAGCATCCCCGTCATCGAGACCTCGGGCGCCTCCAGGAGGATGACGCCTCCGCTGCCTCCGCCGGTTCCCGCGCAGTTCGCCGGTCCACCGGGGCCACCGCCGCCGCCGGCGCTGATGACGCCGGTCACGGTAATCGTGTGCCCCGCACTGATCTGCAAGGCGCCGCCGCCACCGCCCCCTGCCGCATTGCAAGAGGACCCGCCGCTCACACCGCCGACGAGCGGCTCCAGTGAGCTGTCGAACGCGTGGGACGAGCCATCGTTGCCGCCCGCGCTGCCCAATCCGCCGCCGGCCGTCTCCATCGATTGCGTATAGGCAGCACCGGGGCCCGGCTCGTCGCCGATAGCGCCGAGATCGAGGGTGCCGAGGATCGATACCTCCTCATAGACGAGCAATACGAGAGCGTGCGGCCCCTCGACCCTGAGAGCACCAATCGTGAGGCGATCGCTCCTGCATACGCAAGCATCGGGCAAGTTGGTCCTGGGGGCGATCTCGCAGGCGCCGAGCACCGACGAAGCCGTGCAGTCGAAGAGCGTATCGAAGGTGCCATTCGGCGGACCGACCTCGAGCCCCGTCTCTTGAAGGAGGCCGAAATCGGCGGCATTGGACGGGGCGATCGTGGCTTCTCCAGCACCGCCGGCCCCCCCTTCGCCGGCGCCGCCGGTCGAGGAACCGCCGCCTTGCCCGCCCTGATCCGGGCCGCCGCCTTCTGCAGAGGCGCCACCGCTGCCGCCCGTGTCGGCGCCACCGGCCTGCGCGCCACCCGTTTGCTCGCCGCCGCCCTCTGCCGCGTCGCCTCCGGTCGCGCCATCGCTCGAGTCGTCGCAGCCGTTCGTGAGCGCAGCCCCCGCCAAAAGCATTGCAATGGTCCAGACACCCCGCATGGTCGTTTCCTTTCGCGACGGCCGCGTGCGGTTGGTGGCTGGGTACCACGCAATGGGCGACGGCCGTTGCGGATCCGACGTAATGCAACGACGCACAACCAGCGCGCCATCGATACGCCGGATCGCGCCAGGTCAGCGGCGCCGGCGCGCCCGGAAGTCGGCGGCGGACTCCCCGGTCGCGGCGCGAAACATCTTTCCGAAATGAGATGTCGAGACGCACCCCGTTGCGCGCGCGATCGCCTCGATTTTGTCGTCCGTGTGCAGCAAAAGGCGCTCCGCCTCGCGCACGCGCGCGCCCTCGAGCTCGCCGCTGAACGTCGTCGACGCTTCCGACAGCTTGCGTTGCAGCGAACGAGACGACACCCCGAGAGCGCGCGCGGCGGTGTCGAGGCTTGCGTCGTCGAGAGCCGTCGCGAGGTAATCGCGAAGCTGTCGGACGAGCGGATGTGGGCCGCATACCGCGCTGGCCAGGGCATCGAGATCGGCGTTCGCTGCGCCCGCATCCGCGCGCCCGAACCACGCCATTGCCTCACTGCGATGCGCAAAAAGAGCGGCCTCGAAGTGCTCGCGCACCGCCTCGAAGAACAAACCGGCTATCGCGGCGCCGGTCACGCCCTGCGGGCGCACGAGCGCGACCCTACGGATGCGCGCGGAGAACGACCTGGCACCCGCGAGATGCTCGACGAGCGTCGAAAACGCACCTTCTTCGAGCTCGCGGAGCAAACTCGCGTCGACCAGCGCGTCATAGGGGTCCGAAAGCCCGGGATCGAACGTGAGCGGCGCGAGGCGGAAGAGATCGGCGGCGTCTCGCGCGCCGGGGCGATCGAAGTAGATGGCGCCGGCGAGCGTGTGCGATCGCACCCAGAGAACATGCGTGCGCCCTGCATAATATCGGCCCAGGGGCGCATTCAGGAAGTCGTCGATGCTCGCGCTCGGGTGCATCGCTTTCGGATTTTTGCTCGTTTCTAGTTTCCTGCAAGGACAGTTGCGCCCTCAGCCGGCCCCCCCTCCCTTCTTGAGCTCCTTCAGCTCTGCATCCTTGGCCACCCACGCTCGGTACGCTGCCGGCTCGTCCGCAGAACGCGCCTTGCTCGCCTCATCCCATTTGCGGCCCAGCTCCTCGACCTCGGCCTCGAGTGCACTGAAATCTCTCGACGCTTCGCTCGGCCCAGCGTTCTTCGCTTTTTTTGCCCGCAATTCCTCGAAACGCGCGGCGAGATCGGCATAAGCTTTTCCGGAGCCCTTACCCCTCGTCACCTCCCGCTCCCGCGCTCGATGCATCAATGACGTAATGTGGTCGAGCTCCCACTCGGGGATCATGTCTGGGTCGATGAACTTGAGCGCGCCAGTCGCTGTGAAGTGGCGGAACCCACGTTTGAGGCAATCGAAGCAGTCACGCCCGACGGCATCCAGCAAGAACGGCTCGAGGCTCGCCCACGTGCAGTTGAGGGCGTTGACCCTTTGTGCGCGCATCATCGGCCCCTCGGGACGCGACCGTACGGTCGGTCCGAGCTCATTGAGCGCGTCGAGGACGAACCGGCTGTCCTTCCCGCTTTCCGATTGAGCGCTGAGCTCGGAGCATAGCGCCTGCACCTTGTCCCAATCGTCGCAGAACACGGACGGCGGCGAAGAGCGGAGGCTCCCCGTGTCGTAGAAGTTGAAACCGCTTTGCCCTTCCGGCGCCCCTGAATCGGGAAACAGGAATCCGCGCTGCTGGGACTGATCGTAACCCTCTTGCTGTCTATCGTGGTACATCACGACCCAACCACCCGACTCGAGCTTTTTGACGCTGATGTACGTCTGGTGATTGCCCACGGTAAATGGCACGAGGTGGTGGTCACGACTCTTGTCGAAACTCCTGCCCGATTCCGTGGCGGCGTCGAGCGTCTCCAGCACTCTCTTCAGCGCAGGGCTTTCCGCGCTGTCCTGCGACTGAATGACCTTCGAGAGATACCGGGACAAAAGCTTGAAGACGGAAGCCGCCCCCCAGCCCGTCAGGTACTTCTCGATGAACTTCGCATAAGCTTGAGGCGCATACGTGTAGTGCGAAAAGAGACAAAGCAGCATCGATCGCCACTCATTCGGCTCGACCTTTGCAAAGTCATCATTATCCGCGGCGATCAGCTCGGGAACGCACACGCATGCCTCTCCCTTGCAGTCCCTCACGACCGTGCCCGGTTTGTCGTTCGACGACCGTGGTGACGGCTCGTGCTCGACCACGACGATTTCACTATCGACCGTGGCAGCGCGAAATCTCGCTACCCACTCTGCACAAACCGGCGCGTCGACATCCTCGTAAATAAGGGGACCGCTCCACGCGCGCATCCACTCCGGCAGCTCGCCCGGCGTGTCCTTCAGGGCATCCCACGTCTCCTGGTTCGCCTTGCGAATCGCGTCTTGGCATGCCCGTTCGCCGGCTCCGCCGCGCGAATAGCGAATCACGTACAGCTTCCCCATGATGATCCCCGCGCGATCGCCTAGCGCCCCGTCGCCGAACGGCCCAACCACAGCCGATCAATCTCGTTCATCCTCTCCGTCGCTGTGAGCGCCCTGTCGGCGAGCACGTCGCCGGCCCAGGTCGTCTCCGAATCGGTACCGAAACTCTCCCCTTGCCGGACGAAATGGCCGAGCAGCCGCTCCCTCGAGAGCTCATCGTCGAGGTGCCACCGGAGCGCCGCCGCGAGCGCGACCTCGACCAGGCGCCGGCGCTCGTCCTCCGACAAGGGGGCGACGTCGTCCGCGTAATCGCGCCGGAGCACGTCGATCAGCTGCCGACGCGCGGCGTCGAGCTGCGCCTCCTTCAGCGACTCCATCTGCGCCTTTCGGATCGTGAGCATTCGGTTACCTAGACCTCAGGTAACGCGCTCCCGGTCGCGCGTGCAATGCATTCGAGGCGATCGGATCGGTCGCGCTACAATCCCAGCCCAGGGCATGAAGAAGCACCGATCCGAAGGCGGCGCAGCAAGGTTATCGTGACTTTGGACCCCTGGTGCTCGGTCCCCTTGTGGGTCTGCGACGCCGCGTTCAAGGGACCGTGACCCGCCTCACTCGACCCCGGTGATGAACTGCATCGCGTGATAAGGCCAATTCGTCTCGGTATTCCATTGCGAGACGATGAGCTGCATGTCGTGCAGCGTGGAATCCGGGTGGATGTATCCGCCGTAGAGCTGCGCGACCGTCGTGTCGTTCTCCGCGCCCCAAGCGCCGCCCTTGATCGGCTTGTAGGTCGTCGCCTCGTAGAGGTTCGAGATGGGGCTGTCGAACACCTTGATGGTGATGTCGTAGTCCTCGGCGTTGAACCACGACAGGACCCATTTGTCCTCGACGCGGCGGAGGGCCATCTCTCCGAACTTGCCGGTCAACACCTCGGTTGCGGGGTTGCCCCATCCCCATTGGCCGTCGAGGTACCCCCACGGCTCATAGGCATTCTTGTCGAGGAGCTGCCCTTCGGGGACGCGATGCAAGATGATGCCGCGGTCGCGGGTGAACGCGGTCGATAGCGTATAGACGTATCCGTCGGTTCCCCGCTCCCAGGTCCAAAGCTGGCGAAGGCCGAAGTTCTCGTCGCCGTCCCAGGTCGTCCCGCTCGTGGTCCAGTTCTCCCCGTTGTCGTCGGAATAGGCAATCTCGGACCAAAGGACGTTGCCGAGCCCCTGGTTCACCATGTAATGGAGATACATCCGATCGCCGATCGTGATGGCGTCGGACGGAAGCCACGTCGAGTGGACGTCGTTGTGCTCGTAAGCGAGGATTTGTTTCGCGTACGCGCCACCCGCGGCACCCGTGAATTGGATGCATTCTTCGGGGTAGCCGGGCTCGGAGCGCAAGAGCACGGGCGATCGCCAACCAGGGCCGCCGATACCGTCGTTCTCGAACGTGTCGCCGAAGATGTACGCGATCTTTCCATCAGGCTGGCGCACCGGAATGCCGAGATCCGTGCCGCCGACCCCGTATTGTTTCGAGCTCGTCCCGGGGCCGGTCAGGTCGCAAATCTTCTTCGTCGCGGAAGGCTGCGACGATCCGCCCTCGCCGTCACCACCCGTGCCGCCGGAGCCGCCGGTGGTCGGATCCGAGCTCGTCGAGCCGCCCGAGTTGCCCGCACCAGATGCCTCACCACCTTGGTTCGAGGCGCCGGCGCCGCTACCGCCGCTGTCGCCGCCGCCTGTCTCGGTCCCGCCCGAATCTCCGCACCCAGCGGCAATCGTGAGCGAAGCGAGGACGATGGAAACGTAGCGGAGGGCCGACATGCGGCAGGTATACAGACTATTGCAGGGGTTGTCTCCAGCTCCGCCTTCGGTGTCGTACGGATTGGGTACATGGCTGGAAAATTGTCGGTGCAGTCCCCATTCGAAACGAAATCGTCAGCGACCATAGCGATCGGCTAGATCGCGAAGTGATTGCGCCGACCCCATGGAGAAGCTTTGCTCACGCGCATGAACCACGGAGACACGCGATGACGGGCGGCTTCTGCCGGTATGACCTTCGCACCACGGATACGACGGCGGCGCGCGCCTTCTACGCTGCCACCCTCGGGATCGATTTCGACGAAGAAGGGAGCTTCCTCGCTATCTGGCCGCTCCACGAGCAAGCCATCGCACGCGGAGCACCGGCGCATTGGCTCGGCCAGCTTCAAGTAGCCGACGCTGCCGCGACCGTGCAGCGCGTGGTCGCGGAGGGCGGTCAACTGCTCAGCCCGTCCGTGCTGCGTGGCAAGGACGGCGAGGCGTTCGCGGTCGTTCGCGACCCGTGTGAAGCGGTCGTTGGCGTCCGCGAGACCTCGCGCCTCCCGACACGAGCGCCGGTCGCATGGCATCAGCTGCATACGCGGGACGTCGAGCGCTCCTGGGCGGTCTACGCCGAGCTCTTCGGGTGGCAGCAAACGGGCACGCTCGACGTCGGCGGCGCGGAGGGCGAGCACCGCGTGTTTCGCTGGAGCGGCGCCGACAAGGACGTCGGGGGAATCGCGAACACGGCGCGGCTGCCGGGCGTGCACCCGCATTGGCTCTACTACTTCGCCGTTGCCGATCTCGGCGGCACACTCGCGACCGCCAAGGCTCGCGGTGGAAACGCGCTCGCCCCGGTCGTGCTACCGAACGGCGACCGCATCGTCGCCTGCGAGGATCCACAAGGGGCGGCGTTCGGACTCATTCAGTCGGCGTAATCGACATCACCCGCGCAGGAGGACCCATTGAAGGAGATATTCATCGGAAGCAGCACGGAAGGGCTCGAGCAAGCGAAGGAGGTGGCTGCCGCGCTGTCGGAAGTCCCCGACGTGAAGCCCCTGCTCTGGACGGAGTGCTTCAAGCTCGGTGACATCACCTTCCTGAGCATCGAGGCCCTCGCGCATCGAGTCGCGGGCGCCGTCTTTCTCGCGACACCGGACGACGATTCGATCATTCGCGAACAGCGGGTGAAGACCCCACGTGCCAACGTCCTCTTCGAATACGGTTATCTCACTGCCACGCTCACGCGAAACAGGGTTGCGCTGTGCCGTTACGCCGGCGCAGAGCTGCCTTCCGATTTCGCGGGCGTCACCTACGTCCCGATGGGAGCGCTCGACGCCGGCAAGCCGCTCGATCACCAAGCCCGCGTGCGCATCAAGTCGTGGGCGACCGAGCTCCCCGCCATTCAACTCGGTTTTTCACCCACGAACCTCGTGCATGGCTACTCGGGAATGTGGCAAGTCGAGACGGTTTACGAGACCTACCGCCGCCTGTCGTTCAAAGACCCTGATTACGCCGTGCTCAACGGGAAGGCGATTCTGCAGCTATCGCCCAATGGGGAGAGCGGCACGGGCTGCGTCTACGGTAACTTCCAAGTTCAGTTCGGCGACTGCTACGCAGAGTTCGAGATCTGCGACCGCGTGGTCGACGCCAAGGTCCTTCGGGACGGGTGCATCAGGATCCGCAGTGCCGTACAGAGCCGGCAGCGCACCAAGCTGGAGGGGAAGCCACCCCAGCGCGACGGATTCGAGTCCGAGTTCCGAGGCGCTCGAGAGATCGACCTCGTCATGGATTGCCCGCAAGGCGAACCCGGCATTCTCCGAGGGCACTTCACGAGCGAGGCCGGCGGCGCGCTTTACTCCATGGCGAACTGCAAGTGGCAACGCTAGCGACAGCGTGCCTTTTACGCGGCCGTTCGTGGTAAGGGGCCGACCTAGATGACATCGAAAATCGCACTCTTCCTCGCCGCTTCGTGTTCCCTTGCCGTGTACGGGTGTGGAAACAAGGCCGACGGGGGCACCAAGAGTAGCTCCACCACCGAGGCGCCCGCATCGGCACAACCTAACGGTAGTTCGACGACCGCTGGCAGCTCGACGCCTGCGAATGGCAAGCTGGTACACGTCAAGCGCGCCCAAGACGAATGCACCTTTGATTTCGACGTGCCGGAGGAGATGAAAGAGGCCGCGAAAGACGGAATGAGCTTCACGCTCGAGAGCGAGTCCTTCTCGTTCGTCGGATTCGCCGGCACCACGCTCAACCGCGAGCCCAAGCACGTCTTCGACATGATGCAGGACAAGGACAACTACAAAGATCTCTACCGCGGCACCGATACGGGCACCGTCCTCGCGATCATGACGCACAAGGAGCCGCCGCCCGCGGACGCGAAGGACAAGCACGCAATCAGCGGAATGGGAACCGAGCCCTACGCCGAAGGTCGCAGCACCGGCTGCACGTTCAACTGCACCGGTGTCGCCTCGCGGCAAGCCGAGGCCGTCGCGCTCTGCAAGAGCGTGAAGATCACCGTCGATAAGTCGAAGATCCCGGAGTGAGGTTTCGCCGGCGCCTATTCACGTTGAATGGGGACACACTCGACGTCATCGGCGCCCGCCACGACTTTGCAGCGCTCGTTCTCCAGACAGAGACCGGCACATGAGTCGTCGAGCGGCTCGTCCGAGCTGATGGTTTGCGTCCCTTCCGGCGCCGGCCGCGTCTCCCGGATCGGCTCGCACATGTTCACATTCTGATTGCAGGCGGTTCCGGCGTCGCACTTGCCGCCACACGGCTCCGGCGTGGATGAGCCGCCGCCTCCTCGAGCCAGCGCGGCGGCCGTCTCCAAAGCGAGCTTGCCCGCGATCTCCGCGCCTGCAGCGCAGCCGGTGGGGACACATAAGAGCGCGACCAACAGCATCCGGCGGCCGGCAAGCTTCATCGATGGCTCGGACACGGGGCGGGACGTGTTGTCGCGACAGTCGCCCCGCCCCTCTGGTCGCCTAGGTCAGGGAGATCCAATAGTAGCGCTTCGGAGGCCTATTCGGATCGAGCGCCTTCGTCTCGCGCAACGAACCTCCGTTCGCCTCGATGACACGAATGGAGGCCGCATTCGTGTCATTGCACGTCAAGAGCACCTCCTTGAGGCCGAGCCCGCGCGCCACCGGAAGTATCTGACGCAGCATCTCCGTCGCGACGCCGCGACCTCGACATGAAGGAACGGTGTCGTACCCGATATGACCGCCTTCGAGACGAAGCGCGTCGTTCAGCTCGTGATGAATCGATATCCGGCCCACGAACTGGTCTTCCGCTACCGCCCATCGATGGGTCTTCGGAACGAATCCATCGGCTCTGCGATTCGCATCCGAAAGCTTCCGCGCCACGAACGTGGCGAAGTCCTGTTCGACGATCTCGAGATCGCCGCCGAACCACCAGGGGAGGCGCTCGCTTCGGAATTCGTGAAAGCCGCGAACGAAGCTTTCTCGGTATTGCTCGGTGGGCGGAACGAGGTGGAGGCCGACTCCCAACGATTCGAGAGATATCATTTCCCACCGAAGTTGGAAGCTTGGAAACGTGCGGCGATCCGTATGGTCTCGCAACATGCCGCCCGCCCCTCCCCGGCCTGTCACGTGGCGACCCGTGTCTCCGACGGCGACCTTGGGTCTGCACCTCGCGACGCGTGATCGGAACGAGAAAGAGCCGGCTCGGTTTCGATGCTACGAGCGCGTCGTCGAAGCATTCGAGCGAGGGGCACTGAAGGTCGCGGACCCGATTCGCGTCGGCGACGTGACGACGACGTTGGGCAAATACCTCGTCGCCCAGTGCCTGCCGCCGGAGATGCAGCCTGGGGTGCTCGGACGCACGTGGGATGCGGCGCTCGTTTCGCGGGCGCTGGACGAGGCCGCGCGCGAGCTGCACGTGGAGATCGCGGCGCGTTGTGCGGAGGCGCTCGAGGTTCTCGGGCAATACCTCGTTGCACGGACCGGCTTCTCGCTGGCGATGAGCGACTTCGCGTCCCGCACGTCGCACGCCGACATCTTCGCGAAGGCCGACGAGGATCTCGCGCGTGTGCACGAGGCCTACCAGGAGGGAGTGATCACCGAAGGCGAGCGGTACAACCGAGTCCTCGATTCCTGGGCTCTCGCGCGGGACCGAACGCGCGGCGCCGAACGCGCCGGGAGCAGACATGACGATCGCCTGCGCGCAGTTGCCGCGGCATCGGCGGAGGTCCCGACGCCCGAGTCGGTACGCGCGATGCCGCCGCAGACGTGGCTCCGAAATGGGGTTTCAGAGCGGCCTATCCTCCGGACGCTCGCGCAGGGTCTCGAGCCCCACGACATGATGCTTGCCTGCATCGCGACGCGCACGCTCCGGGTGGAGCAGCTGATGCGACGCCAGACTGCGGCGCGCTTTCACGCCGATCTCTCTGCGGTGCTCGGGCCGATGCGCATCGTCGCAAGAGACTGCGGCACGGTGCGCGGCGTGGCGGTGAGCGAATTGGACTATGTGGATGACGATGACTCGACGCCCGGATTGGCTGCCCGCATCGAGGGACGCGTCGCCGCGCGGGAGATCGCTGGCCCGGACGACACCGTACTCGCACCGGCAGGCGCGTTGCTGATGCCCGAGCTGGCTCGTCGTATCGAGCGCGCCGGCCTCGCCCACGTGGTGGTGCGCGACGTGACCGTTTGCGAGGCAACCGACGGCGTTTGCGCGATGTGCTTCGGCCTCGATCCCGACGACTTCACGTGGCCGTGCCCGGGCGACGACATGGGCGCGCGCGCCGCCGATGCCATCGCCGAGGCGGCGGCATCGTTCGTGTACACATATTTTCATATCTGCTGAGGGAAGCCATGCAATCAATCGGGCCGGGAACTGTGCATTACGTGGGCCTCGAGCCGGCGACGCCCGGCACATCGGGGGCGCTATGCCTGACCGACGGCGTGTTGGAGATCCGGTGGCATGGCGCCGTGACGGAGAGGTACAAGGTCCGCGCCGGGGACATGCTGCTCGTCGAGGACGGCGCGAGCGTCCTTGCCGAGACGCGGCTCACCGCCGCCGAGCCGCGGCTTCGTCGCAAGCTTTTCGCGCGGATCCCCGCTGACGAGACGGCGATCGTCCATTTCAACGAGCCCACCGTCTCCGTACTGGATGAGATAACGGGGCTGGAGACGCACGGATTCGCGAGCGGCGATGACGACGTGACGCTCGAGCTTCGCAATGACGACGGTGTGCTGCTTCAGTCGGGCAGGTTGGTGCGCCGCGCGCTTTTGCGGGTGGCGGAAGGCGACCGAATCGAGCAGGGACGCTTGATCGCGGAGATCCCCTTCGATTCGTACGACAGGATGTACGGAGGTGCCGAAGAATTCGCGGACTTCTTCAAAGCCGCGCCCATCGGCCGCGGGCCGCACGCGGCGCTCGCTCCGTTCGCAGGAACAGTCGTCGCTATCGAGCCGAAATGGATTGTCGTGCAGGACCGGTCAGAGCGCGCCGTTCGTGTTCGCATTCCGAATTGCGCGTATGTCCGCGCTCGGGCCGGCGACGACGTTCGCCCCGGCGATGTCCTTGCAGGCCACGAGCGCAGCCACGAGCGCCTCCTTCGCGTCTGGGGAGAGGAACGACTGGCCGCACACCTCATGCAAGAGCTCGAGATCGAGCTCGCGCGCCGTCGCATTCGCGTCGCTCGTCCGTTTCTCGCAATGGCGATATCGGCAATGCTCGGCTGGCGGCGCGTCGTCGAGCCGGGTGACACGGGCGTACGCCGGCATCGCGTGATATCGCGCGCGGCCTTCGAAAAGCTTCAGGAGGAGACAGCAGGGCGCGGTGGTCGATTGGCGACGGCGAAGCCGATGATTCGCGGGATTAGGGCCGTGCGACGGACGCAGGGATAGCGACCTCTCCCTCGTTCGGGACCAGGAGCCGACCGGCCGAAATCTCGGCTGCCATTGCGTCCCGGAGCGCCGACTTCGTGAGCACGCAATGGTTGATCGCGTCCATATGAACTGCCACGACGGTGCTGCCCGGCCACGTCTGCACCATCTCTTTCAGCTCACCCCTCGTGAGGGTCATCGTGACGCCGGGAGCGAGGACTGGATTCGGCTTGGAGAATTGGCATTCGCCGGTGTTCGCGACGATGACGTTCGGACGTGACTTCTCGATGCTCGCCTTCAGCTTTTCGTCGAGGATGGCGTCCCCGGTGATGAACATGGAGTCGTTCTTCGTCCGCAGGAGGTACGACGAGGATTCGCCGAACGGGGGCGCCCCGGTTGCACCCGGATAGTGGCTCGCGGGGAAACGCGAAATCACGATCCCACGCCAGGAGACCTCGTCAACCACCACCTTGAGGTTCGTAAATCCCTTTTTGCGAAGCCCTTCTTCGTCGTACGGCTGGCAGAAGATGAGCGTGTCCTTGGGAAGGATCCGCTCGGCCTCTTTGTCGAAGTGGTCCGGATGGTCGTGCGTGATCAACACCGCGTCGATGCTGCCGATGAGCCGATGCTTGTCGACCGGCAATGGGATCATCGGGATCTTCTTGTCGTTGGAGAAGAAGATCGGCTCCTCGGTCCCTTGGTCCGCGACAATGGGATCGACGAGGAGGGTGACGCTCCCGTCCCCGTCGCCATAGGTAATCTCGGTCGTGGCGCTCCGGATCAATCGAAGCTCCATCTCCGCAGCGCGGTCCTGTTTGGCGCTCCCCGCGCACCCGAAAGCCGTTACCGCGCACAAGGCCGCCGCCCCGAATCGTGTTCTCATGCTGTCGTCCTCTTTTCGCGGCAGAACGTGATGCCACGAGCGGCTCTGGACAATCGGCACATCTTGGACAGACTGTCCAATGGTGAGCACAATGCAGATCGCCGATCTCGGCGCCATCTGGGTCTTCGCGAAGGTCGTCGAGCTGAGGAGCTTTCGCGCCGCGGCGCAGGCGCTCGGCGCTCCGCCGTCGACGGTGAGCCACAAGGTTGCCCAGCTCGAAGACCGCCTCGGGGTTCGGCTGATCGAGCGCACCACGCGCGCGCTTCGCCTGACGGAAGCAGGGGCCGCCTACCACCGGCAGGTCGTCCCCGCGCTCGAAGCGCTGACGGACGCGGAGCGCTCGCTCTTCGATACCCAAGCGGCGCCGCGAGGCACCCTGCGAATTTCCGCGCCCAGCGAGTTCGCTCACCTCGCGCTCGGCTCGGTGGTCGCCGAGACCATGCGCCGTCACCCATCGCTCAAGATGCAGGTCGAGCTCACCGACCGCGTCGTCGATCTGGTCGAAGAGGGATTCGACGCGGCGCTTCGCCGCGGTCCACTTCAGGATTCGACGCTCTTCTCACGCAAGATTGGCCCGTCGTGGCGCCTCGGGCTGTATGCGAGCCGCGATTACCTCCAGCGGCGCGGCGAGCCGAGAAAACCCGAAGATCTTCTCGAGCACGACTGCCTCGTCATGACCGGGCTGCACAACCCTGCGAGGTGGACGTTTCGGCGCGGGCGGAAGCGAATCACGGTCGATGTGCGCGCGCGCGCAAAGGCCAACAGCTTTCAACTATTGAGCGAGCTGGCTGTCGCCGGCCAGGGAATCGCGCGCGTGCCAGAGCTCGTCGGCGAGCGTGCCGCGCCGCGGGGCGCGTTGCGCAGCGTTCTCGACGAATATGGCGACGAGCCTTTCGAGTTTCACCTGGTGTATCCGAGCGCGCGCCACGCGTCGCCCAAACTGCGGGCGCTTCTCGAGACATTCGAGGACGCGCATGCGGGACGAAATGAGGGTTGAGCGCGAGGCCGGCGTGGGGGCACACTCTCCGCCGATGACCGCTCTCGTGCGCGCATTATCCCTGATCGCCTTCGGGTCTTCCGCCGGCTGTGTGCTCTTGGACGGGACGCTGTTCGAGACGGCGGACGGCGGAAACGCCGCCGATGGTGGAAACGGTGGTCAGACGACCGCCGGCGGCGCCGACCAAGGTGGTGGCGGCGCGAACGGTGGGTCGGGGGGCGAAGGGGCGTCGACGCCGGGGCCCGAATGGCTCGTCGGCGCCGATGTCCTCGACGTGCCGGTTCGGTTCCTCGACATCGACGTGAGCGACGAGCAGATCATCGTGGCCGGCATCGCTCAGGGAACGACCGGCGGCAGCGGGAAGTTCTCGCTTGGTGGGGCATGCGCGAACGTCGCGGCACCGGAGGGATTTACGCCGTTCGTTGCGTTCTACGACGATAACGGCGCGTGTCAGCGTGTCGTTATCATCGACGACGCGCACGATGGGTCCAGGCCGCGGAGCGTCTCGGTAACGCGGGGCCTCGATACCGACTCGGCGTTCATCGGCGTCACGCACGAGAATCGCTCGAAAATTTACCAGATCATGACCGGCGGCCTCTTCGGCGACGCCATCGACTTTGGTCCGAACGCCGCGGTCAATGACCTCGCTCTCGGTGAGGAAGGACTCCTCGTCGCGGGGTGGAAGCTCGAAGGCAACGCGCAGCCGTGCGAGTGGAATTTCGTCGACGGCGCGACCCGTGCATCAATGCTCCTCAAGTTCAATCCCACTGACTTGGAATGCCAGGGCCTCGTGGCCGCACTCAACATCAACGTGGAGGAGGTGAACGACGAGCTCATCCACGTCTCCGCCGCCGGAGCGAACAACATCTATACAACCGGATTCGTCGCGAACGGGGCGACGGTTTCGCCCCCCTCGCCCTGCGTGGACTGCGTATTCGCCGGCCCACTCGGCCAACCGTACGTGATCCAGAATCTGCTGCCCGAGCCGGATTGTGCATATCCCCCCGTCGTCGTGGGCTCGGGGGAAGCGTGGACCACGCAGGTTCCCTGTAACGGCGTGGGCGATGTTCATTTGGTCGACATGACCTCGGGCAACGCAAGCTCGGCGCTCGATACCGCCGGGGCGCGTGCGTACTCGATGGCGTTGACCTCGACGTTCGCCTACGGCGCGGGCGAGGCCGATCTCTTGCGCGACGCAGGCGCAAACACCTACGGGTTCGTCGCGCGCGCGTCGACCGACGTGCTGCAGCCCGCCCAAGGCTTCTTCCTCTATCGGATGCCCGAGGCAGGCTTCGCAGCGCAATCGGAGATCAGAGGCGTCGCTGCGCGCGGCAATGCAATCGTCATTGCAGGCACCTATTCGGGCGAGACCGCCTGCGACACCTGTGACGACGTCATGGTCAGCTTGAACGGCCCTGATGGCTGGCCGGTGGTCGAGGGCAATGTTGTCGGCTGCGCCGGTCCGCTCTGCGGACCCTTTCTGGCGCTCTGGCAGCCCGGGCCGCTGGACAATCCCTGATTGGTCTCGGCGCGAGCGCCGTGAATTTCACGGCGCGATATCGTATCCCCGCCAATCCCCTTGTGAGTCGTCGAGCACCCAGACCTTCCCCTGCGCGAAGCTGAAGCTCAGGTGCGAGTCGAAGTCGGTGGTGCCGGCGCCGTTGAGGACGGCGGTCGCGACGCGAACGCCATTCGTGTCCCAGGCGGAGAGCACGGTCTCCGAATAGGTGAGGTAATGACCGTACGCCCAGGCGACCCGGCGGCTCGCCGGATAGACAGCCTCGCTGCTCACCGTGCCGTATCCCTGCAGGCTAATGCTCGGCAGCGCCTGTCCAGCCGAGTTCCATCGTTGGAGGGTTCCGTCGGCTTGGCCGATGTATTCGGAGTGGTCCGCGTCCCAAACGATGGCCATCATGGTCGGCGGGTTCCCACCGGCGAGCGTCGCTGGGGCCGACCACTGTCCCGGCGCGTATTGCATGCTGACGACGTTCCACGTGAGCTCGCGCCCGAACACGGGCCCCACGCCGTCGCCCTTCGTGTAAACCGAGCTGAAACCGACGCCGGGCTCATAACTCGCAATGTATTCGCCGGCACCGTCGTATTGGACTTCCGTAAACCCACCGAGGTTGCCGTCGCCGGTAACCCAAAATGAAGTCCCATCCCACGCAATCCCGGTCGGCGTATAGATGACCGAGTGGTTCGGAAAGACCATGACGGGGTCGTAACTGGCATTCGACAAAATGCCGGGCCCCTGTCCGCCCGCGCCACCATCACCCATTCCACCCGAACCATCACCGCCAGAGCCGTCGCCACCAGCTCCGCCACCACTCCCGCCGTCGCCGACGCTTCCACCCGCGGCATCGCCGCCGTTGCCGCCTACGCCGTTACCTCCGGAAGCCGCACCGCCGACATCGCCTCCACCGGCGGTCGCATCTCCGCCCTCTGCGCTGCCGCCTGAGCTCGGTGACGAGCTGCCGCCATTGCCGCCATTTCCGCCGGTTTGCTGGTCGTCTCCGCATCCGCCGAAAGCCAGCGCCGTGACGAGAATTATGCTGCTGATGGCGCGCATCACGAATCCATACACTCGACCGATTCAAGAATCAAGCGCTTCACGATTCGCCTTGCAGAGGGCCGCGCCCGGGCGATACCACGATTGGAATGAACTCGAGCGCGTACGCGAACTTCGATGTGTGGGGCGTCTCTCTGCTCGGACAAGTTCATGCCTTCAAGCAGTACCCCACCGTTCTCGACAAGCTCCTCAAGCGTACGGGAATCACGGATAACTTCGATCCCGCGTTCCTGGCGACGCACTGGATTCCGATGCAGCGTTGGTGGCAGCTCCAACACGAGCTCGTCGCCGAGGTCGGAGCGAGCACCTCCTATTCGGCCGGCCGCAAGATCGCCGAAGCCGCGCCGCTGCCGCCGGAGATCGACAACATCCGAGCAGTCCTGTCGGCGGTCGACGCCTCCTATCACATGCATCATCGAAAAGACGGCAACGTCATGTTCGATCCGTCGACGGGGACGATGTTGGAAGGGATCGGTCACTACCGCTGCGAGCTCCACGAGGCGCAAACATCAGCGACCATGACGCTCGACAACCCGTACTCCTGCGACCTCGACCGCGGCATCCTCACCGGCTTCGGCGCGCGCTTCGAGCCGGCCGTCTCGGTCACACATATGGAAGGTGGCTGCCGCAAGAAGGGCGACAACGCCTGCCAGTACCTCGTGCAGTGGTAACGCTGCGCCTCAGGTAATGGTGCGCCTCAACCCTTCACGTCGATGACTGCGACGGTCGCGTCATCCTGGTAGCGTCGATGTTGTCTCATGAGCTCGTCGCACGCAGCGAGGCCGACCCGACCAGACGCGTCCGAGGCCCGAAGTGACGGAGAGACGCCGTCGGAGAACATCACGAGCCGTTCGCCCTGTTGCAGGGGCGCCTCGAAAACCCGCATGTTCCGCAGACGCGATCCGAGGATGCCGGGCGTGTTCATGACGGGAATGCGGTCGAGGAGAGAGCGCAGCTCGATGTTGCCGACGGAGCAGGCAGTCATGCGTGAGCCGTCGGGCCGGATGACGCAAATCATGGCCGCCGCACCCCGCGTACCGTGGAGACGCCCATGCAAGCCTTCGACGATCGAGCCGACGGAGCTCAGGTCGCTGACGGCCTCGAGGTAGGCAACGCCGACCGACGCCGTTTCGGCAGCGGCGGTACCGTGACCCAAGGCATCGATGACGGCGACGAGAAGCACGCCGCCGACCCTTCGGATCACCACCGCATCGCCGTTATGGGTCTCGCCCGATTTCGGAACAGAGCGGTGGTACGCCTCGACTCTCACCAACCTAATTCCGCCCGAATATCTGTGCCCGAAGGGCCGCTCTTGATCTGGAAATCGTCGGAGAGGCGCTTCACACCGAGGATGCCCTTACCCAGCCCCGTCCGGCTCTGATAGGCGCCGGCGAGGATCTGATCGAGGTTCTTGATGCCGCCGCCCGTGTCCTTGGCGCGAATGCAGATTCGGCGGGGGCTTGCGGTGACCTCGAGCTCCATACTGCCGCCTGAGGTGTAGCTGACGATGTTGCGCGTCAGCTCGCTCACGATGGTGACGCACTTCTGCGTTGCTACCGAGGAAATACCGAAATCGTTGCAGACGCGCTTCATGAGGAGGCGCGCGCGGCTCACGTCCGCCTCCTCCACGATGTCGAGCGAAAGGGCGCGCCGCTGGGAGAGGCCGCCGAGGGCGCCGAGCTCCGAACGAAGCTTTCCCTGATCGGGCCCATCGACGAACAGCCGGATCGACGACTCGAGCTTCGCGATGACATCCGGGAGGTGGTGAAGCTGGAAGCTCTGCCGGCTGAGCCCGCAATCCGCGAGCGCGTGGTCGAGCGAGGTTTCGGCGAGCGTGCCCGGAAGGTACCGAAGAAGGATTGCGTGCACGTGATGGTGATTCACGCGCAGGCTCCTTCATTTCGAGTGCGCGTAAGCACTCCACGCGTCACGGGCGACGTCATGCGATTTTCACGACTAGCGCTCTCTTCGCGCGTTGTCCATCGTGTCAGCACCATACGTGGGGGTGCGACCTTCCTGGCGCCAAAGTTCCAGGGGCCAAAAGTTCCTGGCCTCCAAAAGGTCCAGCCGCCCGTGTGCCGGCCGCATTGGGTTTCTATTCTGAAACGGCATCGGTGCCAGAACTTTCAATTTGGAAAGCGCGACGCGACGCCATAGCCACCTTTGGTGCCGAAAACGTTTGGCGCAGGAAAACGGCGCCGGTGCGAAACCGCTTCGGCTGATGCGTGGGCAGGCCGGGACCGGAGTGCGATGGCGGCGCTTTCCTCCGAGCGCCGCCGCAGATTCCGCTTGCCGACTGCCGTACGCGAGCAGTACCAACGACAGTCATGGCTGAAGTCCCGTATTACGATGTCTGGGGCGTCCCACTGTTGGCATACGCGCACGCGTTCCGTCAGTACCCGACGGTTTTGGCGAAGTACTTCACCAAGCTCGGAATCACGGGAAACCTCGACCCTGAGGCGCTGAGGTCCCAGTACGTGCCGATGGAAGCGTGGGTGAAGAGCACCCACGACATCGTCGACGAGGTCGGCGCAAGCACCGTGTACTCGATCGGGAAAAAGATCCCGGACACCGCACCGTTGCCTCCGGGCACGGACGACATCAAGGCCGTTTTGATGGGCGTGGACATCTCGTTCCACATGCACCACCGCAAAGACGGCGTCGTCATGTTCGACCCGGCGACGGGCAGCATGCTCGACGGCGTCGGGCACTACGCGTGCGAGCTGCAGCCGGGGGGGAACAGCGCTCACATGACGTGCGACAACCCTTATCCCTGCGATCTGGACCGCGGGATCATCGCGGGGTTCGCCGCACGCTTCGAACCTGCCGTTTCCGTCACCCACGCCACGTCGGCCTGCCGGAAGAAGGGGGACAGCGCCTGCGTGTACCTCGTGCAGTGGTGAGGACTTCGCCATGGACTTCCACGACGGCCACCGCATCCCGATCATCAAGCTTTGGAGCTTGTTGCTCGTACCGCTTCAGGGAGAGGTGAGCGATGTCGTCGCTGAGGAGCTCCGCAAAGAGCTCCTCTCGCGCATCCAGCGGGAGGGCTGCTCCGGGCTCATCATCGACATCACCGGCCTCTGGGCGGTGGACAGTCACCTCTGCGCGCTGCTGTCGCGCATCTCCACCGCCGCGTCGATCATGGGCTCGAAGACGTTCGTGGCGGGCATGAAACCGGAAATCGCGATCACGCTCGAGACGATGGATATTTCGCTCAAGGGGGTACAGACCACGTTCGACCTCGAGCGTGCGTTGGAGTTACTCGGTGTCACCGGACCACGGGTGAATGGACCATCGCTGGCGCTCCTCGCTCCGACGCTCGATGGTGCGCAGGCCGCGACTCCTTCGATTGACGCTGCGCTCGCCGGTCGTAATGAAGGGAACCCGGTGTGACGACAAAACTTCAGCTCGATGCCTTCCTGAAGGCGACGCTCCCCATCCTCCGCGAGATCGAAGGTGGTGATCTTTCGCGCAAGATTCCCAGCGACGAGGCTGAAGACCGGCCGCTCGGTGCGCTCGCTGCGACAGCCAATGCCCTCGTGGAGGGCGTCGTCCAGGCACGTCAGCGCACACGGCGCTACCAGCGAGAGCTGGAGGAGCAGATCGCGACGATCGAGAAGCAGCGCACGGCGATCCGCGAGCTCTCGACGCCCATCATCGAGGTTTGGCCGGGCGTGCTGTGTGTACCCATCGTCAGCGTGCTCGACGCCGAGCGCGCCACCGAGATCAAAGCGGCTCTGCTTCGTGTCATCGCGCAGCGCAAAACACCGCTCACGATCATCGATGTAACCGGCATCGAGAACATGGAGACGTACGCGACGGATCACTTCCTGCGAATGGCGCGCGCGGTGCGAATCCTCGGCGGTGAATGCGTGCTCTCCGGCGTCAATGCGGAGCTCGCGTGGACGATCACGCAGATCGGCGTCGAGCTCGGCGAGATCCGCACGCATCGGACGCTTCGCGAGGCGCTCCAAGAGTACGTGCATCAGCAAGAGCTTCGTTCGATGCAAGCGGCGCAGGCGGCGCACATGCATGTGTTGCAGGGAATTCAGGCCGCGCAGGCGATGCATGCGGCACAGGCCATACAGTCGCCACAAGGGCCGCAAACACCACAGGGGATGCAGACACCGCAGGGGATGCGTGGCGCGGTGTGGCCGCCATTGCCCCCGGGGACGGACAAGCGATGAGCACGCCCCTCGTACGAGGTCGCTGGATGGCCCAGACGAGCGAGGTCATTCACTCGCTGGGCCCGGACGACGTCGCGCGTCTCGATCCCCTCACCCGCATCGAGGAACTACGCCAGCGCGCGTCGACGTTCGATCACAACGGCTGGTATCCGCGCCGCATCCATACCGACCTGCTCGGCGCCCTGGTCGCGGCGACCGCGGGTGAGTCGGCGGCGCGCGCTCTACTCGAGCGCACCGGCCACGTCGTCGCGGCGCGCGGCGACGATCCGTTCCTGAGGTTGGCAATCAAGGTGATGTCGCCGGCGCTCTTCGTGAAATCGCTCTCGCGGCTTTGGTCCGTCGAGCATCAGACGAAAGAGGCGTTCATCACGGAGTCTTGCGAGCCGGAGGCGGGGCACGCGGTCGTTCGGCTCGCACACGTCGACGGCTACGAGCACCTCGGCCCTGTCGTCGCCGGATGGATGCGGGCGCTCCTGCTCGAGCTCACGAGTGCCGAGGTTTCGGTGACCGACTCGGGCTGGACGCTCGCACACCCAGCCCCACGCGAGGTGCGCTTCGAGCTCAAATGGCCCGCAGTGGAGGCCCCGTCGGAGAGCGACGAGGGCAACGAGATTCGCGAGCTCATCATCGAGTCGCTCCTCACGCTCTCGCTCGCTCACCGTGACGAATACGCATCGGCGCCGGTGCTCATGCTCAAAGGGCCTACGCCGCTCAAGGTCTTTTTGGCGTGGGTGAACGAGATGCTCATCCTGCTTGCAGCAGAGCACGAGCAGGGTGTCGTCTTCCGCCGGCAGCTCGGGGAGAAGCTGGTCACGGTCGAGCAGCAGCGCGCCGCGATACGTGACCTTTCGACGCCGATTATCGAAGTCTGGAACGGGGTGTTGTGCCTTCCGGTCGTCGGGATCATCGACACCGTACGCAGCGTCGACATGACGAAGGCGCTCTTGCGTGCAGTTGTGGAGAAGGACGCACGTTACGCGATCGTCGACATCACAGGTATCGACGTCATGGATACGCGCACCGCCGACCACTTCGTCCAGATGGCCAAAGCGGTCCGACTCATCGGCGCGCGCTACGCGCTCGCCGGGGTCAGCCCAGAGATCGCGGAGACGGTCGTGCGCATGGGCGTCGACCTCCACGAGCTCATGACCTACCGCAACCTGCGCGAGGCTCTGCAGGCCTGGATCAGAACGTGATGGTGTCCGGGTGAGGGTGTTCGGGTGAGCATCTTCGAAGACGCGTGCGACGTGCGTGAGCCGCTCGACGTCTTCGATGCGCGCCGTCGTGTGCGCCAGCTCTGCGAGAGTATCGGGTTTCCCAAACAGGCCGGGCGTGAGCTCGAGCTCGTCGCGAGCGAGCTGTGTACGAACATCCTGAAGTACGGAGTCCGAGGAAACCTTCGCCTGCGTCACATCCGCGATCCTCGACGCGGCGTAGGCATCGAAGTCGTCGCCCAGGATGAAGGGCCGCCGTTCCACGACCTGAGCATCGCGCTCGCCGACGGTTGTGACGACCGCGGCCCAATCGATGCGGCTGCCTTCGCTCGGCGTAGCGGCCTCGGCACCGGCCTGGGCACCATCGTCAGGTTCACACACGCGTTGTCGGTCGAGCAGGCTCCCGTGGGCAAGCGCATCACCGTTCGGCGCTACGCATCGGAGCCCCCGCCCTCCCCGGCAGAGCGCTGAAGACGACAGGCCGGTCTGAGGACTGAATAGCTCAGCCCACCTGACGTCGACCTCGGACTGGCCAGCTGCGTGTCGGCAGGCTCAGTATTCGCTCCTGAAAAAAGACCGGCTGAGGGAAGATCAGCTGAGGGAACCTCAGCTGAGGGAACATCAGCTGATGAAAAACCACCTGCGAGGTGCGGCTGCGCGCTGAAAAGATCGCAGGTGAGGACGGATGTACTTGACAGCTTCGTCAGCACTATCGATAAGTAACCTGACGCCCTTCTCCGTCTCGCTTGAGATTTCTTGCGGACAGACTCGCATAATTCACACGAGGTGGGCGTGCTGCGGAGCGAACCCGCGGTGTCCGGTGCTCTTCTGGGGAAGGGCGCCGACTTCATAGCAGCCAGTTGGCTCTGTCGATGTTCGGCGACGGAGCACCGAGGAGGTCGTGAATGGCGTTTCGAACCGGTGTCGCTCCCTGGTTGATTCTCGGTTCGGCGGTAGCGCTCGGCGCGTCGTGCTCGACGGTCGGGGATGACGATCCCCAGAACGAGGGCGTCGGCGAGGCGGAGGAGGCAATCGCCCCAACTACCGAAGACCCAGTTACCGACGGGCCAACCCCGTCTCCGTACAGTCAGCCCTTTACGGCGTTCGAAAGCGGTCAGGTGCGCCCTCTCGCACTCACGCCCGACAAGAACTACCTGCTGGCGACCAACACGCCCGACGCGAAACTCGAAATCTACAAGGTCAAGAACAACGGCCTGAAGCACGTGGTCTCCGTGCCCGTCGGCCTCGAGCCCGTTGCAGTCGTCGCCCGGAACAACCACGAAGCGTGGGTCGTAAACCATCTGTCGGACAGCGTGAGCATCGTCGACCTCGACGGGCACAAGTCGCGTGTCGTTCGCACCCTGCTCGTCGGTGACGAGCCGCGGGACATCGTCTTCGCCGGTAGCAACGAAAAACGCGCCTTCATCACGACTGCCCATCGCGGACAGAACTCACCGATCGATCCCCAGCTCTCGACGCCGGGTGTGGGCCGTAATGACGTGTGGGTATTCGACGCCGACGCGTGTCATTCGCCGGCGTTCGGCGGTGATCCCGAGACGGTCCTGTCGTTCTTCAGCGATACCCCGCGTGCGCTCGCCGTGACGCCCGACAAGTCGAAAGTCTATGTCGCGGCCTTCAACAGCGGGAACGCGACCGCGACGACCTTCGTCGGCAACTTCGCCGGCATCAACAACCCCCTGCCCCCGTTTGCACCGGCGAGCCAGCTGCCGATCAATGCAGGCGTCAACGCGTACGGTCAAGAGCAGCCGCTTACGTCGGTTATCGTCAAATACGACGGCGAACATTGGCTGGATGAAGCCGGCGGCGTTCGCGACGCCGAGATGATGTTCACCATGCCGGATCGCGACGTCTTCGCGATCGATGCCGACGCGGACCCCCCGGTCCCGCTCGCGGGGCCCTCCAACGTTTATGCCCATGTCGGGACGATCCTGTTCAACATGATCGTCAACCCGGTCAACGGGAAGGTCTACGTCACGAACCTGGAGTCGAACAACCAGCAGCGATTCGAGGGGTCGAACAACTTCGCGGGCGACGACACGCACCCGGCGCCGTCGGTGCGCGGCCGCATCGCCTTCAGCCGCATCACGGTGCTCGACCAGGCCGGCAACGTCGCGCCGCGACACCTCAACAAACACATCGACTACGACAACTGCTGCGCGCCGATTCCCAACCTCGAAAACGCGACCAGCGTCGCCTTTCCGATCGGCATGGAGATCACGCAGAACGGACAAACCCTCTACGTCGCCGCCGTCGGCTCCAGCGAGGTTGCCGTGTACAACACGGCGCAGCTGGAGAACGACACCTTCGTCCCGAACGTCGCAAACCAGATCCCGGTGAGCGGCGGCGGTCCGACCGGCCTTGCGCTCGATGAGGGCAAAAAGCGCCTCTACGTTCTCACGCGCTTCGACAATGCGATCAAGATCATCGACACGCAGACCAAAACCGAAATTGGCGGCGCATCGATGTACAACCCCGAGCCGGCGCACATCGTTCAAGGCCGTCGTTTCCTCTACGACGCGTCGTTCTCCTCGAGCCACGGCGATTCGGCGTGTTTCAGCTGCCACATCTTCGGCGACATGGATCACCTCGGCTGGGACCTCGGCGTTCCGGACGACCCGAACGTGCCGGACCCGAACGTCTACCAGAACAACAGCTTCCGGAAGTTCTTCGCCTCGATGAAGGGCGTCATGACGACGCAGAGCCTTCGCGGCATGGACAACCAGGGCCCGATGCACTGGCGCGGCGATCGCAATGGTTCGCTCGACGAGCCGTCGGCGCAGCCGAACTCCGGCCACTTCAACGAGCACGCAGGATTCATGAAGTTCAACGTGGCGTTCCCCAGCCTGCTCGGCCGCCACGCGCAGATCAGCAACGCGGATATGGAGGCGTTCACGGACTTCATCCTCGAGGTGATGTATCCGCCGAACCCGATTCGTAACCTCGATAACTCGCTGACGCCGCGGCAGCAGCTGGGCTTCGATGTCTTCTTCGGTCCGAAGACGTTCTTCGATCCCTTCGTCGACGGCGACCCTGACGGTGCCGGCACGCTCGCCTGCGGTGATTGCCACGCGCTCAACCCCAACGCGAACGCCGGCTTCACGACGAAGCCCGGGTTCTTCGGCTCGAACACCCTCTCGGCGGAGGTCGGCGGACTTCAGAATATGAAGACCCCACACCTGCGCAACCAATACCAAAAGATCGGAAAGTTCGGCTTCCCGGTGTCGCCGATCTGGCTGCCTTCGCCTGGACAGGGTCAACACATGGGAGAGCAGATCCGCGGCTTCGGCTTCGCGCACGACGGCTCGTTCGACACGACGAAGACGTTCAGCTTCGCGCCGAACTTCGGCATCGGTCTCGCCGATCCCAATGAGCCGCTCACGATCTTCCCGCCCTTCGCCAATGTCCAAATCAACAACCCGGAGGGCATCTCTTCGGTCACCGCGGAGGGGCTCGCCATTCACGAAGCGCTCGACGACTACATGATGGTTTTCGAGACGAATTTCGCGCCCATCGTCGGCCAGCAAGTCACGATTCGCGACGACAATCACCCCGCCTTCGCACACGATCGGCTCGATCTGCTGATCGAGCGCGCAAACCACGGTGAGTGCGACCTCATCGTGCACGGCGGAAAGAAGGGCGAAGGTTACCTCTACAGTGGCGGACTCTTCTTGCGCGACAAGGCCGGTAAGCCGCCGCTCTCCGACGAGTCGCTTCGCGATCTTGCCGACGCAGACGAGCCTCTCACGTACACCTGCGTTCCGCGCGGCAACGGCGTGCGACTCGCCCTCGACCGTGATCTCGACGGTACCCTCGACGGCGACGAATAAACCCGCGTCACGAGGATAGGAGAAAAGGGGTGCGCGAGCTTCGAGCACCCCTTCTCGTTTTGTGGTTACCCTCGGCGGGTGGGATCGCTGGTGAGGCTCGAAGGCACCCAGATGCTCGCGCAGTGGACGTGGCAGCTCGTCCGCGAGGCCGGCCTGCCCGCACCGAAGCAGGCGGCCCTTCTCGCCGAGCTCGGACTCGATGCGAGCGCCCTCTCGTCGCCCGACGCCACCATTGCGCACGACGCTGCGTGTGAGCTTTGGGCGCGCCTATGTGAGGGCAGGCCCGACGACTACGGCGCTCGATTCCCCGAGCGCGTCGAGCCGAGGTCGCTCGGGCTCGTCGGCTACCTCGCAGTCGCGAGCCCTTCGCTCGGCGAGATGTTCGCGCGCGTGGTTCGCTTTCATCACCTCGTGAAGCGGCCCGCCACCGCCACGCTGGTGCGCGAAAAGAGGACGTTCTCCGTCGTCGAAGCGCTGCCGCCGACCGTGCGGCCGTGGCCGCCGCCGCTCGCCGAGTCGGTGCTCAGCGCATGGTTGCTCATCGGGCGGCGCCTCACCGGCGCTTCGTTCGACGCGGCGGCCGTGCGTTTTCAACATGGTCCGCCGCGCGTCCCCGCGCGCATCGCCCGCGTATTCGGTTGTGACGTGACGTGGCACGCGCCGGTCAACGAGCTCGTCCTGCCCTCGAGCATTTGGGATCTCCCGCTCGTGACGAGCGATCCGACGCTCCTTCGGTATCTGGAGACACTCGCCGGAAATCACCAACCGCAAGACGAGGTCGAGCGACTTCGCACCGAGATCGCGCGCTCACTCTCCGGCACGGGGTCGCCGTCCCTCGCCGCCACCGCGCGCGCCCTCGCGGTCAGCGCGCGAACACTCCAGCGTCGCCTCGACGCTCAGGGGATGTCTTATCGGGATGTCGTCGACGACGTCCGGCGAGAGACGGCGGAGCGGCTCATCGACGAGGGTGGATTGAGCCTCGTGGAAATCAGCTATCTCGTCGGCTTCAACGATCCCAGCGCGCTACGCAAGGCGCGCAAGCGCTGGAAGCAACGCACCGCGCAGGCTCGCACCTGCGCTTGATCCGAAGTGTTCGCAGGCGCGTGAGGACCTCTCTTCGGCACGCGCGGACCTCTGCGCGAGCGCGGCATCGCCGTACCAAATCGGCATGTCCCTCTGGCACCACAAACCTCGCGCCGGGCAGCTGCCCGGCGGCCTCATCACCGGCGTCGATCAAGTCTGTTTCGTCGTGCGCGACCTCGACAAAGCGCTCGACACGATGACGAGAGTGCTCGGCGTCGGCCCGTTCAAATGCTTCACCCTCGACGAGCCGGCGCTCTTCGATACCACGCTCGACGGCCGCCCCGCGCGGTGGTCGTGCCGACTCGCGGTCACCTTGGTCGGTCGCACACAATGGGAGGTCGTGCAGCCACTGGATGGCGCGACGCTGCAAGCGCTGCACTTGCAGAACCGTTACGAAGGCGCGCAGCACATCCTCATCAGCCATTCGAACCACTCTTTCGAAGAGGCGCAGGCAAAGCTCGTCGAGCTCGGCCATCCCCTCGCCCAGCGCGCCCGCGTCAACCTGCCGATGCAGGTCGCGGGCCTGACCCTCTCCGTGCCCGCGGCATTCGCCAAGAGCGCCGCCACGCCCTTTGGATATGCCGATACCCAAGATGTGCTGGGCACCGCGCTCGAAGTGGCGCGGTTTCCACCCGGCGTCGCGCCGCCGCTCGCTACGCGCCTCGGAAAACCCGATTGGTGGGTGCCCGAGGAATCGAAGAACGTCACGGCCAAGCTCGAGCACAGCCTCTTCGACCGCGTCACCAAGCTCGGCTTCTTGAGCCGCGACGCAATCGCCACCATGCGCGCCTGGACCCGCTTCGGCGTCGGCCCATGGATTACCAAAGAGGTCGGCCCCGCAGACCTGACCAATGCCTCCCTCGGCGACTTCAGCGCGCGCGTCGGGTGGTGCCTCCTCGGCGACACCTTGCTCGAAGTCATCGAGCCTATCCGCGGCGCGACGCCGCACGCCGAGCTCCTGCGGCGCGCAGGCCCCGGATTGCATATCGTCGGCGTGAAGAGCGACACGCTCTCGCAGCCCCAGGTGCTCGAGCAGCTACGCGGTGCGGATCTGCCGGTCGTGATGCAGGGCGTGATGCACGGCGGGTTCGAGTTCGCTGTCGTCGATGCGCGGAGCGCAGGTGCGGGCTGGCTGGAGATACCGCATTTGGAGGCGGAGAGGCTTTGGGGAGAGCTTCGTAAGCTTCCTGGCCTCGAGTGGGTCGAGTGAGCGTCGGCGCGCCTCAGTACCGCCGCACGGTCACCGGCTCCGGCGGCTCCCACGGAAGGCAGTCCGGGTGGTAGGGCACGAACACTTCCGCCACGCTGGGTGGCAATTCGGGTATCGGTAACGCGCACCTGTGGCACGCGGGTGCCGGCGTAGCTGGCGGCGGTGGGGCCGGAGGATACGGTGATTTCCGCCAATGCCCGAACATCACCCTCTTCGAAGCAAGCGGGCGACCATAAGCACGCCCGAGAGGCCCGTGGTCGAGCCCTTCTGTCGAGGCCGAGCAGCCATGTCCGCGGCCATCCACATTGCGGGGTGGGACCACCGCGGTCATGGTAGCGGCGTTCCGCTGAACGTCGCGCACGGAGGCTTCGATGACGAACTTGGCAGGTAAGACCGCTCTGGTGACGGGTGCATCACGCGGCATCGGCCGCGCAATTGCCGAGCGGTTGGCGGCTGACGGGGCGCTCGTCGCCGTCCACTACGGCGCGAACGAAGCCGCCGCAAAGGAAGTGGTCGGAGCCATTCACGGCGCCGGGGGTGAGGCTTTCGCAGTCCGAGCCGAGCTGGGTCTCGATGCCGACTTCGATCGACTCTTCGCGGACGTGGCTGCCGGCCTCGCGGGGCGGAGGCTCGACATCCTCGTCAACAACGCGGCCATCATCGACCGGTCGGCGACCATCGACCAAGCAACACCGGGGAGCTTCGATCGGTTGTTCGCAGTCAACGTCCGCGCGCCATTGTTCATCACACAGCGCGCATTGCTGCTCATGTCCGACGGCGGACGCATCATCAACATCTCGTCCGGCGTCACGTGGTTTGCCACGCCCGATATCGTTTACGGGATGACCAAAGGGGCATTGAATGTCTTCACGCGCTCGTTGGCGAACAGCGTGGGTCCGCGTGGAATCACGGTGAATACGGTCTCCCCCGGCATTACGGAGACGGACATGAATACCTTTCTCCAAACCGACCGGGAGGCCGCGAAGGGGGTCGCGTCGATGACGGCTCTCGGGCGACACGGTCGGCCGGCCGACATCGCCGACGCCGTCGCGTTCTTCGCATCCGATGACGCCCGCTGGGTCACGGGACAGACCCTCGAGGTCAATGGTGGTCTTTGGCTCGGGCCAACGGGGAAGCGTTAGGGTCGGGGCCGGTCGTCCGTCAGCGAACCGCCGCCTCGCGCACCGCGGCGGAAGTAAGTTGAAGGTAGGCGCGAGCTTCGTTTTTTGATCCCAGGGCCCCGTTGCACGGAAGGGCTGCCAACCGCTCGACCTCGGCATTCCGGGCCTGCTCGAGCACCGCGGCGGACGCCGTTTTGTTGGCCTCGACCGTCTGGAGCTCAGCGGAAGGTTGTCCCGTCTGGGATGGGCTCCTCATCCTGCAGTCGATCCACGGCGTTGGCTGGTTCAGCAGGGTGTCGAGCCCGAGCGCCTTTACATGCGGCTTCTCCACCAGCTTCTTGACGACCGCATTGCCTCCCTTGTCGGACCATTGCGGGTCCGCTTTCGCGCCGAAAACGATCGTCTTGTCGGCGTGTTTCTCGAGGTAGCGAACGGCTTCGTCTTGTTTATTGCGAGTTGCGACTGCAACGGCCTTTTGTACGTGCGCCATCGAGCAAGGCTCTTTGTCGGCAACCAGTTGTATGGCAATGGCACAGCCGACGGCGGCGTCATCGACGGGAGCGCCGTCCGACTGCACGTGCCACTGGCTGCCGTTCGGCCCCTCCACCGTTGCGGCTGCGAGGGCACCGACGTCCTCAAGGACCTGCACTTGACTTTTCGTCAGCGCAATCGAGTTATCATTCACGAGCATCGCGCAACGGCAAGGCTTCTCGAGCGAACACTTTTGATCACCCGACTTCTCCAGCGTTGCCGCGCCCGGAAGCACGGCGCCTGCATAGTTGGAAGCAGCGTCGACATCGAGATCCAGAGGAGGCGTGGCGCCGCTGGGCAAGTCGAAGGAGATGCACCCAGAATCCTGCGACTCGGTAGACGCGGTGACGTGCACCGCTTCTACCGACTTTCCGTCATAGGTGAACATGAGCCCTTGCAGGCTGGAAACCGAGAATCGACGATTGGCGCCGCCGTCGCCGTAGATCGCGAGGGCGGTCAGCCTCGCAAGGCCTTCAGAGGGCTTCTCCGCAGGGGCTTCACATTTCTCCTCCGCCAAAGCGACAGTCCACGGCTGTATCAGGAGCATCACTGTCGCGACGCAGGTATACACTGACCTCATCTTCGAACTCCCCCGTCGGCTGCTCATAGAATTGCACCTTGAATCTATAAAACCGAGCACCATCTCGTTCGAGCGCGCAGGTATCGAACGGTGCGGTCCACTCACCACTGGTTGCGCGGCGCGGGCGACAGCGCGGCTGTTTGATCGGGGCCACCTGAAACCGTCGTCCCCCGACAACGGCGTCCGAGATGCTCAGATCCGGCGTTTCCTCATCGGGCACCACGACTTGAACAATGTAGTTACGGGCGATTCTCGGTGAACGGACGCCCTCGGTTCGGTAGGTGCATACGCCCTCCTTCTCGCGAAGGGTGCAGATACTGAGCCCCGTGAGGGACAACGTGACGAGACCAATCGTGAGAGCTCGTGTGCGCGGGCTCGAACGAGCTTCAGTGGGCGCTGCCCGCCGATAACATACCGACCGACGAAACCGCGCCAACTGACCATTCTTTCCGCTGATACGGCATGCCGTCTCGAAGAGATGAGCGCTATCGATACCTGCAAGCTTTTCCTCGACGGCGTCGGTGACGAGCTTCCGCAGGATCTGTTCGTAATTCAGATTTCGACCGTCATAGGCGGCAATGTTCAAGCCGAGCGCGTTAAAAAGCACTTCGACCAAATTCGCGCGCCCGATGCTGTCGAGAAGCGCCTGCGTGAACGGCTCGATGTCGGTCCGGAGAACGGTGCCCCAGAGGATGTATTCCGGGTCTGTGGACGCGCTGCCCGCGGTGCTTCCGTGCTCTTCAGCGCCCGGCTCGCGGATGGGCGTTCTGAACAGAACCGCCCGGACCGGGCGCCACAAGCGGTCAAGTACTGCGTTCATCGGGTACCCGTCGCCTGCAAGGGTCTTGCGCCTGTCAGCCGAGCAGCGCGTGCGCTTCCTGGAACCGTTCCTTCATGTCCCCGACGATCAGGTGGAGCGGGATGCCCTGATTGAAGGTCGGCTTGTGAAGCGCGTCGTAGTTCGGATCACCCGCGTGATGCAGCGCAATCGGGCGTAGGTCCATCGTACAGCATGGGGATCCGGACGAGCCCGGCTCCGTATTCGTTCGGTACCGCAGCCGCGTGCCGTTGCCGTTCAGCCCGATGACACCCTGGGTATCCATCGCCACCGACAGCGGGCGACCGTTGGGGTGCTGAACGATCACGATGGGAGCATCTGCGGCATAAAGCGCGGACTCGTCGTCCGGTGTCGGAGCGTCGCGTATCGGAACAAAACCTCGCTTCGTGCCGCCCGCGAGGATTTCCTCGTCCCCCACGCGCTTTTCCAGCACAAGTAGCGCGTAGTCGAGCTCGGAGAATCCCGGCAGGCTGTCGGCGTCGCTGCTTTGGGCATCGGCAGCGCTGTACTTTGCCCACGCAATTGGAAATGCCTTCGCGGAGGAGAGGGGTTTCGTCGTCCCTCGAAGAGGTCGCGTATCAGCGAGGTAGTCGAACCGGCACTTGACCGACCCTGCACCGCGTTTGGCCTCGAGCAAAGGCTCGACGACGTGAAAATTCGTGAGCACGGCGTTTGGTCCGACGAGAAAGCCCGTGCCGGAGGCGGTGCCGGTCGGCAGTGACACTTCGACCTTGCATACCTGCTGACTCATGCGTGTCCACTGTTCGAGAAGCAACCCAATCGACTGAATGCCGAGTCGGAGATTGACCAGCCGCTCGAGCTTCGGCTCGGCGTTTTCGTGCGACAGATCGACGTCTTCGACGTCAGCACCCCAATGAATCTTGAGCGGCTGCTTGAAGTGTGCCGCCGCAAATCGCTGCATCCGGAGATTGCCCGGATTGGTTGCGCGCGCGGCGAGAACGAGGTTGCCGTCCCAGCCTTTCCCACGAGCGTTGTCGACGATCGAGGTGACCGTGGTCGTGAGCTTTCGCGCCGCAAACCGAGCCACAGGCAGGTCGAGCTCCTTCAGGAGCTTGTTGACCTCGTCCTCGTCGGGGAACGCCTCGAGGAGCGTGTCGGCGAGCTGATTCTGCGCAGGGCCATCAAGCTCTAGGGTCACATACCCGAACTTGCTCATTGCGTAGCTCATGTTTCCTCTTCGGCATGAGGAGTGGCCATTTATCGAACCCTCCCCAACCTGCCTGCGTATCTAGGGCTACCGTTCCATGCAACAGAAATCCTCCAGAGTCGGCGGGTGGGGACTCGCGTTTCGCCAGACACGGTAATATTCGGTAACAATGACGCCGAGCGATGCGAGCCCGGTGTATGCATAGGTGGCCCGCACGAGGGTCGGGGAGCGTCAGGACAAGTTAGAAGACGAGCTTGTTCCAGGAGGTCCAGCTCGTCCCGAACGAGGCATCGCGCACCAGCCCCTCCCATGGTTGCGGCAGCTTCGCGCCGCCCCCTCGAAGGCGAGCAACGCCTTCCGCCATGAGCGGCACCCCTTGCACCCCTCGCGCAGCACTTGAGGGAAGGCCCACGATCTGCGCAAGCAATGCGGAATCCGGCAGTGCGGGGAACCGAGCCAGGAGCGTCTCGACATGGGGTCGCGCTTCGCCTGGATCCGCATTTCGCAATGCCTCGTAGGCGGCGAGCATCTCGAAGAGCGGTTCGACGAAGCCGGGGTGACGGCCGAGCGCCTCTTCGCTCGCGAAGGCCTCTTGCGCGTTTACGAGCGACCGCGTCGCATCGACAGTGCCATTTGGAGGCAGCTCGTCGGGCGGCACCGCGTTTGCGATGGACTCAGGTATGACGAAGAACTGCTGCGCCGTCCGTGGCTCGAGCGCGGCGTCGCACACGACGACGGTCGTCACGCGGCAGCGCAGAAAGCACGTCGCTATAGAGCGCTCTCCATCCGCGGTTTGCCAGCCAACGATCGCAGGCCCCTCCGGCGC
The DNA here is from genome assembly GCA_013361525.1 of Polyangiaceae bacterium. Lineage (GTDB taxonomy): Bacteria > Myxococcota_A > Polyangia > Polyangiales > Polyangiaceae > Xiheicaenibacterium. The sequence goes on from JABFXY010000065.1 coordinate 67,795, forward strand.
GGGGAGCGTCCCAAGCCACAGATCCGGGATTGCCGCCGGCTGCACGAGCGAGACGGAATACGTCCCATGAATGGTCGAGCATCGCAGCTCGGTAGGACGACGCCCGGTGAATCCCAAATAAAGAGCCCCGTGGGTGCGCGACGGCTTCGGCGCCGGAAACGGCTGAAGCGGCCCATGCGGACGGCCGCTCGCGGCCTTGCACACGACGCTCGCGAGCCAGAGCGACAAGCGACCGTCCCAGATCGGGCCCAAACGCTCGGAGGGCATGAAGTAGCCTCCTCCGGTGAAGCCGATGAGCGCGCTGCGCAGCGGGCCATCGAGCGTCGCCGGTCGAATCGGGAAGTCCGATGGTCCGCCCCGAGCGACGACGATCGTCTCCGCATGAATGACCCGATCGGCCTGACGCAACTGCACGACATAGCGCCCCCACTTCAGCCTCGCGCTCAGGGTCGTGCTGCCCAGGCCACTCGTCTCCAAGACCTTGCCCGAGCTGTCGAGCACCTCGAGTGACGTATTCGGCGGGTGCGCGAGCTCGACCTCCTGGTGGTCGTCGCCTCCCCAAGGATTGACGATGCTCTCGAATGCTAGAGGCCTTCGAGCAGAAGGAGTGGCACTGAACGCAATCTGCGCGGGGTCGAACAATTCGACGTCATGCTCGGCAGGCGCGATCGCGTAGCGCCCGGCACGGTCCCGAACGGCAATGCTCCAATAGTCGGGCGCAAGCGAGAGCTTCCCTCGCCCGCCGTCGAGCGACGCCGGGCCGACGGTTTCGTCCCCGTGTTTCGTCGCGACCACCTCGAGCATCGCCTCCACGAGATCACCCCCGACTTCGATCGCGCATTCATACTTTGGAATGTCGCGAATGCGATAGAGATAGCCGAACACGTTGCCTTCTTGCTCGGGCAGCGCGGCGCCTGCCTCGTCGAGCGTCGCGCGTATGTATTCGCAGACGGACCCAAAATCGACCAGCAGCTGGCCCTTGCGCCAAGCCTTCGCCGTACCTTTGCCGCTGAGAGCGCCGAGAAGCGCGGCCCCAAAAGGTGACCCCGCGTCGACCGCCTCACCCGGACGTGCCGAATAGAGCAGCATCTGTTTGGACTTCGACTGCGTCGGATCGGGCGCCTCGTTGTAGATGAAGCCCCCCTCGAGATGCCCCGCGACCACGTTGCGGCAGCAGTCGAAGAAGAAATACTGCTCGCAGGGCCCCATGAAGCCCACATACTCCTTGATGCGATCGATCCGCAGCGCCTGCGTCATGTCCTTCGGTGTCGAGAAGTCGCCGCAAGCGATATAGTCCGTCGTCGAACCGTTGAACGAGGTGGTCGCGGAGAAGCCGTGACCATTGAAGTACACGAAGACTCGTCGCAACTTCCCCGCGGACTTTCGAAGCTCGTCGAAGCTGTCTTTGATGGCCTTCGCGTCTGCCGACCTCGCGTGGGGGTGGGCGCTGCTCGGCGATAGGTGGAGCGCCACGTCCTCCGCGCGCAGCCACTCGTTTTCCGGTGCATTCTCATGTTCCCGCGCGGCCCCAAACGCGCGCAGCCAGTCGAAGAAGCGAAGCGCGCCGGCCACCGCGCCGGGAATGTCCTTGTTGACGGCGCCGCCTGCTGGAATGTTCGGGTACGCGTCGATGCCGATGACGATTGCCTTCAGCACCGCGCTACCCACGATTCGATGGCGCTGTCCATCGCCTGAAACGTCGTCGCCGTGCCGGCACGAACCGCAGTGTTCTCGAGCGCCCACACCCCTTCCGCGTGGATGCCGACGACGCGCCCGGACTCCGCGTCGATGACCGGCGAACCCGAATTCCCACCGAGCGTGCTCGCGTCGTGCAGCAGCAGCTCGTCGTCCGCCCGGAGGACGGCACCCGGCGACACTCGTTTCACACCCCAGTTGCCGGCGTACATGGCCTTTGCCCACGTCGGCGTCCTCCAATCATCGTTGGGGTGACCGACGACCAGAAGCCGGTCGTTCGGCTTCGACTTCAACGCTCCGTCGAGAGGCAAGCCCGGGCGCGGACCGTCCTCCGCCAGCTCGAGCAGTGCCCAATCCAACGTGGGGTGTCGCACGATCTCGCCGACTACCCGAATAGCCTTCCAGCGCTCCAGCTCGTCCCATTCGACGTCGAACCGCACGACGGCGTCGGTGAGCGGCCGCGGCTGCTTGCCGGTCGTGATCGCCCGAATCACGTGGATGTTCGTCGCGAGTGCGCGACGACCCACCAAAAAGCCGGTCGCGACCCCCTTGCGAGATTCTGGAAACCCAATCGAGCCGATCCCCGGCAGCAGAGCCTCGATGGCTTTCCGTGAGGTGTCGGAGAGCTTCAGCTGTTGCGCGCCGGCGATCCGATCTCCTTTGACGTAGAGGGCCGGTCGCATGAACCGAATGCAGACTTCGAGCGCCGCGAGGTCCGCAGCCCTCGGGAGGTCGCTGACGTCCGGGATCTCGTTGCGCGCCATCAATTCCGCCGACCTTCGAACGGCGTCCGCGGCGCGTTGTGCAGCGACCTCGTCGACGACGGCGCCCTCGGCTACCGCCGTGGCTGGGTTCATGAAGACGATTTGCTTCCTCCGAGGAATCGCCGTCGCGACCGGCTCTTCGCCGAATGCGGTCGTGATTCGACGGAGCAGCCGATCCACCTCGGATTGCGTCGGCCAGCTCACGTCAGCTCGAGCTCATGAAGGACCGTCCCATCAGGCGCGTGCACTCGCTCGAGCAGGCGCGGCCCGTCGAGATGGATGGAGGCCCACCCCTGCGGGCCGTACTTCTTCGGCGCCTCTCGCACCCACGGATTTTCACCGTCGAGGATCACGGACGGGGGCGCCATGTCGGTACCGGCGAGCCCTCGCCACGTAGACCCGTCACGGTTCGCCTGCGCGATCGGATACCGCGAGAAGTCCTTGCGAAAGTACGGGTATCCGGAGTGCCCAATGAGGCGCCCATACATGCGCCAGGCAGGGTGCTTGCCATAGATCATGCAGCGATGTTCGTGCCCCCAGTACCACGCGAAGATCCGGCCGGCGGTGAGCAGAGGCCGAAGCTTCTTCACCAACGCGGTGCCCTGGGATTCGAAGACACTGAAGGGCTGATGGTGCGATAGCAGCACGATCTTGCGCGAGCCTGCTTGGCGCACGAGTGTGTCCAGCCATTGCACCTGATCCCCTGCGAGATCGTGCTCGTCCCAGCCGGTGTCGAGCCCGACGATCAGGAAATGGTCGTTCTGAAGCGCGAACACGCTGGAGGGCTGCTTCAGCGCCGGCAGAAGTTTCCCGAAGTAGCCCTCTCCGCCTGAGTACATTTCATGGTTCGCGTTCACCGCGAGACTCATGGCTCGGTCGCCGACGCGGGGCCAATAGTTCAGAAAACGGCGCGTCACCTCTTTTTCGTTGCCGGCGTAGTAGATGTCTCCCAAGTGGATGATCACGTCGAACGCCGGGTTCGACTCCGCGATCGTCTGGCTCGACCGCGGTGCAGAGTAGAGGCCTGTCCCCCAGTCCCCCATGAGCGCGATTCGCGTCGCATTGGCGATCCGCCGAGGCTCCCGGGAGCCTGCAATGAACGGCCTCTTGCGAATGCGTTTGTACCAGTCGGAGAAGAAGCTGCCGACCCAGCCGCTGATGTCGCGGTCGTCGAACTGGACCTCGTAGACGTCGGTCTGCACCTCCTGCAGCTTTTCGAGGCTCTCGCCGCGCTCGGCGAGGAACGATTGCAGGAGTGACGCGGCCCTGTGGTCGACGGCAAAGAGCACGCCCGGGGTCTTGTCGGCCTTCGCGATCTCGACGACCGCTTGCCGCAAACCATTCCACATCGCGAGGATCTGCAGCTCGTCCAGCTCCGGCGGAGGGGCGTTTTCTGCCGCCGCAAACTCGAGCACCGCGTGAGGCTGCTGCGGCGCGCCGAGGTCCGCCATGGGGTCATCCTTTGCGCGGGCGACGATGAGCTCGTCCTCCGCCTCTGCCCGCGACACGTCCGCCGGCGAGGGCCGCTCGAGATTCTCCAGCAGGCTCGCGATCCCGCGATATGAAACGATGACTGCGCCCTTTTCCACGGTTCCCACCCCTTTCAGTCGTCCCTGAAGTGACCCACGACGCCCAACCAAGTAACCCCAACCGAGTAACCCCAACCGAGTAACCCCAACCGAGTAACCCCAACCGAGTAACGGAGCAGCGTACGGTCGTGAATGCTGTCTCGGCAAGACCGGACTAGCGATCTGCCTTGAAAGTTCTTTGACCCTCTGCGATCGGGCTGCGGGAGTGAGAGAGGGGCTGAAGGGTTACATGCTGAAGACTAACGCGTGTGTTGCTTTTGGCTGTGACGGCACAAATGCCTGACGACGGAGGGCCGGCCAACGGTGCTGAGCCACCCGGCGGCGTGGCCTGGGCAGACCGGCTGCGCGCCAATCGTCCCCTCCGCCTCGGCGGCCCGCTCGTCGAGGCGTTCGTCGACGCGCTCGTGACGGCAGTTCCCTCCGAAGACGGTCCGCAATTCTTCAACCTGCTCGACGTCAACCGCGCCGCGTTCCTCGGCGAAGGGTTCTCTTGGGAAACAACGCTTCGACGCACCGTAGAGGCGGCAAACAACGGCCAATTGAACGCGGTCGGCGTTCGCGAGCTGTTTCTGAGCGCCCTGCAGATTGCTCCAAACAACCAGAGATTATTGGCATTTGGGGATAGGCTGGCGCAGCTCGCACAGCTCCAACGCGCGCAGGAAGGCCAGGAGGGCGGCGATGGCGGTGGTGGCAGCTCATGGCAGAGGCGCTGGTTAGCGGTTCTCGGTGCGTGCATTTTGGGGCTCGCCGCCGTCATGCTGATCGTGCGGGTCGTCGACCGCACCCTCCTGGGGACGGAGTACGAGTTTCCCGCGCGCTCGACGTGGAGTTCGATCTCACCATCAACGAAGAGCTTCTCGCAGATCCGCTCGATTCCGAGCGCGGCCAGCAGTGCACTTTCGAGGTCTCCCCCTCCCCTGCGGGTTGGGATGGGTTCTGCGATTCCGCTGCAGTCGCCGGCATCCAGGTGCTCCTACAGACCAACGAGGGAACAGAGCGCATGGTGGTCGACGGCTGCGAGAGCAGTCTGTTTACCGGCGTCACCTTTGAAGATGTAGGAACTGGTCCGGTCAGGGCCGGCATCGAGCTCGTAACAGCTGGGACGGACGCCAACCCCGTCTGCCACGTATTCTGGAGTGAGCGAGTCCTCAATGTCTGGGACCGTGAGCCGCTGGCCGTGGTCACAATCCCGACGCCCGATCCGACACGGGCGGACCCCCTCGGGTGTGCCGCGGATACCGACTGCGTACGCTACCTGTGCGAGAACACGCAGGCCGCGTGCGAGGACGGTATCGACGACGACGGAGACGCAGCCGTGGACTGTCTGGACCCGGATTGTGCCGATTTTTGCCCTGAGCCTTGACGCTCGCGTCGGTCGTCGAGGCCGTGCACCTTCAGGGACTCGAGCTGCGTGCCGCCTCGATGAATCATGTGGGAGTACTTCACGGAGGACGATGCGAAGGAGGCGGAGCTGCTCGTCGAGGAGTCGCTCTTGGCGCTGACGGAGATCGTCCCGGCGCGGATCATCCGGTCCATGAGAGCCGCGATGGTCGAGGAATTGCTTGCCTCGGAGGACGGGCGGCAGATCGTGGCGATGTTGAGAAGGGCTCGGCTGCAATATCGGAGCGTGGATTGAGATTGTTCGGGCCTTCAGCTCGAAATGCGTGTCGCACCTTCGACTCCCTTTCCCGCCGTCCGCCCTGGATCAGAAAGGTGGTCACTCAACTCCACGGGGTCGAAGCGCGCGCAGCGTGAGGCCTCTAATTCTGCGGATCCAGAGCCAGTTCTCCATCGGCACGCGGAGTGCTTCGTCGCTCGCCGATGACTTCTTCCTCCTCGCCGCGAATGCTCCGATCGCCGATGCTCCTCGCGGTCTCGCTGGGCCTCGGTTGCGCGCTGTCGGGCTGCGTGGATAGCGACGGAATCGACGACGAAGACACGGGCATTGGCGGAACCGCGCTCGATGGAGGCGGCGGAAGCGTCGGCATCGGGGGCAGCGGGCTGTCCGACGGCGGAAGCGCTTCCGAAGGCGGCAGCTCGTCCGAAGGTGGTAGTTCGTCCGAAGGCGGAAACGGCGGGGACACGACGACGGGCAGCGGCGGCGAGCCACCGGCCGGAGGCGCGGACCCGGGACCGGACCCGGCGTTCGAAGTGGAGATGACGTTCACGACTTCGAACATCGGCCGCGACTACGCGGGCGCCGGGACGATGATTGCCGCGCTCGACAACGTGGGCGACACGGTTGGGCCGAAGGCCGGGCCGAAATGGATTGGTTGGCAAGAGATCAACGAGTCCGATCCGTGCGGCGCCAGCTGCGAGATCGACGCGATCAACAATCGGTTCGACGACGCCAATGGCTGGGACACGCGGCGGCCGAAGGGGACGCGACCCGACGGCGGGACGGAGACGGTGAAGGTGCCCATTACCTTCAAGGGCGCGGCCGGGATCGATGTGCGCGCGAAGTTCGCGTCGCCGGGCTGGGCCGGCGTGTCGCCGACGCGCTTCGTGACCGTCGTGTATTCGTCGGAGCGAAACCTTTCGGTGCTCGATACGCACTTCATCGCCGGGGCCTGGTCGTGCAAATCCCAAGTCGAGAAGCGAAAGGACTATTGGAAGCAGGCATGGCAAGTGCTCAAAGGTGAAGTCGACAAAGAGCACGACAAGGGGCGAAACGTCATCGTGACGGGGGACCTCAATCGCCCCCGCGCCGAGAACGGCTGCAACCCCGCGTGGACGCCGACGTCGCTGCACGCCGGCTCGATCGTCATCGGCGGGACCGGCATCGATTACGTCTTCGCGCTCCCCGCCGAGGGCTACAAATGGGTGGTCTCGAAAAAGGCTGACGGGACGCCGAAGAAGGGCTCGATCAATCTCGGCATCGACGGGCACAAGGCCCATTGGGTCACCGGGAAGTTCGCTTTGAAGTGAAGGAGCGCGGACGCTTCGCCACCGGCTTCGCTCGTGTGGGCGCGCGCTGAGGCGCAGCGCCGTAAGCCCGAATGAACGCCTTCACGCCGCGCTCGACCGTCTGCCGGATCTCCTTGTCGCCCGAGGGACCCAACATGCCGAGCTGGGCGCGCACATTGAGGTCGCCCTGGCAGAGGCCGCTGAAATGGACGGCGGCGACGCGCGGCTGATCGCCAATCGATAGCTTCCCCTTTTCCTCCCAGCGCTTGAGGTACGCGCCCAGCTGATCCTGCACGAGGGTCGGCCCGCGCTCGAAGAGGACCTGTCCGAGCTCCGGAAACTGAGGGCACGCGGCGCTTGCGTGGCGGTAGAGCGAGACGAACGCCGGCGACAACAGCACGCGCACGAGCTTCTCGCCGATGCAGCGTAGGGCCGCCTCGAGATCGTTGGTGGGCTCGGCCAGACAAGCGAGAAACTCCGCGCGCATGGCGTCGGCCTCTTCCGAGAAGCTGGCGATGAAGAGAGCGCTCTTGTCTTGGAAGTGGTTGTAGACGGTCGCCTTGGAGACGGCGGCGCGCGCGGCGATGACGTCGACGCACGCGCGTTCGAACCCGACCTCCATGAAGACCTCGCGTGCGCCCGCGAGGATGCTCGGCCGCTTCGCCGCGTGCGGGCCGCAAGACCTCGAGGGGCGTGACATTGGAAATACAAACTGAACCGTCCAGTTTGACTTTGCAAGCGGCGCGTTGCAGAAGCTCCGGGTCCGTCGAGGTCCTTCCCCGCGACCGTCGGTTCGAGAGGTCCAACCACACATGGCGTGCTCGAAGCTGTCTCTTCTGCTCTTTTCGTTCGTCGTCCTCCTCGGCTGCAAAGGCAAGCAGGCCGGCCCACCGCCGCCCTCGGGGCCGGTCGAGGTCGGCGTCGTGACCGTCGAGGAGGCGGAGGTCACGTTGATGACGGAGCTGCCCGGCCGAACGTCCGCGTTCCGGGTCGCCGAGGTGCGCGCCCGCGTGAACGGTGTCGTCCTCAAGCGACACTTCACCGAGGGCGGCGACGTCAAAGAGGGCGATCCGCTGTTCGACATCGATCCGGCGCCGTTCGAGGCCGCCGCCGAGAGCGCGCGGGCGACCCTCATTCGCGCGTCGGCGACTGCCTCGAACGCTCGTACCCAAGCCACGCGGGCGGAGCGTCTCGTCAATTCGGGCGCGGGCACGCAGCAGGACCTCGACAACGCCCAAGCCGCGTTGAAGGTCGCCGAGGCCGACGTGGCGTCGGCGCAGGCGGCGGTGAAGGCGGCGACCATCAATCTGGGCTTCACGAAGGTGAAGGCGCCCATCTCGGGGCGAATCGGGCGCGCCGCGGTAACGGAAGGCGCGTACGCGCAGCAGTCACCTGCGACGCTGCTCGCGACGATTCAACAGCTCGACCCGATGTACGTGGACGTGACGTGGTCGAACGCCGAGGTGCAGCGCCTTCAGCGCGATGTGGCCAGCGGGAAGATCAAGGGCGCCGAGGGGCAGGCCGAGGTCTCGCTCTACCTCGATGACGGTCACGTGTACGAGCACGCCGGCAAACTGCAATTCGCGGACGTGAGCGTGGACCCGACGACGGGATCGATATCGCTCCGAGCGTTGTTCCCCAATGCCGATCGCGGCCTCTTGCCGGGCGCGTTCGTGCGCGCACGAATCGAAGAGGGCAAACGACCGAAGGCGATTCTCGTGCCCCAGCGTGCCGTGACGCGTGATGGAAAGGGACGGCCCTCCGCGCTCGTCGTGAACGATCAGAGCAAGGTCGAGCGGCGGTCGATCGTCACCGAGCGTGAGGTCGGCGATGCATGGCTCGTCATCGATGGGCTCAAGCCGGGCGACCGCGTGATCGTCGAAGGCTTGCAGAAGGCGCGACCGGACGCCGACGTCGTGGTCGTCGACGCGAAGGAAAAGAAGAAACCGAGCTGAGGGCGAGGAAGTACCGTGGCCAAATTCTTCATCGAGCGACCGATCTTCGCCTGGGTGCTCGCGATCGTGATCATGGTCGCCGGCGCGCTGTCGATAACGCGTTTGCCGGTCGCCCAATATCCCGCCATCGCGCCGCCGACGGTCAGCATCAATGCGACCTATCCGGGCGCTTCTGCGGCCACGCTCGAGCAGACGGTCACGCAGGTGATCGAGCAGCGCATGAGCGGCCTCGACGGCCTGCGGTACATCTCGTCGTCGAGCGATGCGAACGGCAATGCAGGGATCGAGCTCACCTTCGAGCCCGGAACCAACGCCGATATCGCGCAGGTCCAAGTTCAGAACAAGCTCGCGCTGGCGATGCCGCAGCTGCCGCAAGAGGTGCAGCGACAAGGCGTGCGCGTCGCGAAGTCGAACCGCAACTTCCTGATGATCGCCACCTTCGTCTCGGAAGACGGCAGCATGGCGCGTAACGACATTGCCGATTACGTCGTTTCCGCGCTCCAGGATCCCGTGAGCCGCGTGCCGGGCGTCGGCGAGGTTCAGGCCTTCGGCGCGCAGTACGCCATGCGTATTTGGCTCGATCCGAACAAGCTGACGGCATTCAAGCTGACGCCGCTCGACGTCACGCAGGCGATCCAAGCGCAGAACGCGCAGGTTTCGGCGGGCCAATTCGGCGGGACACCTTCGGTGCCCGGGCAAGAGCTCAATGCGACGATTACCGCGCAGACCCGTCTGCAGACCCCGGAGCAGTTCGGCGCGATCTTGCTGCGCGTCAATGAAGACGGCTCACAGGTGCGGGTGCGCGACGTCGCTCGCATCGAGCTCACCGGCGAGAGCTTCGACACCGAGAGCTTCTACAACGGTGCACCGTGTGCAGCGATGGGCATCCGGCTCGCCGCCGGCGCGAACGCGCTCGACACCGCGGAGGCCGTGCGCACCCGCCTCCAAGAGCTCTCCACGTCGTTCCCGACGGGGCTCAAGGTTCAATACTCGCTCGATACGACGCCGTTCGTGAAGATCTCCATCGAGGAAGTGCTCAAGACGCTCCTCGAAGCGGTCGGCCTCGTGTTCCTCGTCATGCTGCTGTTTTTGCAGAACTGGCGCGCGACGCTGATTCCGACCATTGCGGTGCCGGTCGTCCTGCTCGGCACGATGGGTGTCCTCGCTGCCGCCGGATACACGATCAACACGCTGACGATGTTCGGCATGGTGCTCGCGATTGGCCTCCTCGTCGACGACGCCATCGTGGTCGTCGAGAACGTCGAGCGCGTGATGCACGAGGAGCATCTGTCGCCGAAAGAGGCGACGCGACGATCGATGCGGCAAATCACCGGCGCGCTCGTCGGCATTGCGATGGTTCTGTCCGCCGTCTTCGTGCCGATGGCGTTTTTCCCCGGTTCGGTCGGCGTCATTTACCGCCAATTCTCGGTAACCCTGGTCGCCGCAATGGCCCTGTCGGTCGTCGTGGCGCTCACGCTGACGCCGGCCCTCTGCGCGACGATCCTCAAGCCGGGGCACGGCGAGAAGAAGACTGGGTTCTTCGGCCTTTTCAACCGCGGATACGACCGCTCGGCGAGCGTCTATCAGCGAATCGTGGCGGTGCTGTTGCGGCGGCGTTGGCGCGCGATGATGGGCTTCGCGCTCATCGCCGGCGGCCTCGTCTTCCTGTTCACGAAGATGCCGAAGGGGTTCTTGCCGCAAGAGGACCAGGGCATCCTCTACGTCCAAGTCCTCGCCCCGCCGGGTTCGACCCTGGAGCAGACGGCGGCGGTGAACGAGCGCGTCGCCGAATATTTCCTCACCGAGGAAAAGGACACGGTCGAATCGATCATGACCATCAATGGCTTCAGCTTTGGCGGTCGAGGGCAGAACTCGGGTCTCGGCTTCATTCGTCTACGGCATTGGGACGACCGAGAAGGCGCGCAGCAGCGAGCCGACGCGATCGCGGCGCGCGCGACGAAGGCGTTCGCATCGATCAAAGAAGCACAGGTCTTCGCGTTCGCGCCGCCGGCGATCAGCGAGCTCGGCAACGCGGCCGGCTTCCAATTGCAGCTCGTCGATCGCGGCGGCCTGGGTCACGACGCGCTCATCGCCGCGCGCGATCAGCTGCTCTCGCTCGCCTCCAAACACCCCGCGCTCACGAAGGTCCGCCAGGGCGGACTCGAGGATCGGCCCGAGTACAAGATTCACGTCGACCAGGAGAAAGCGTCGGCATTCGGGCTCTCGCTCCAGGAGATCAACGCGACGCTATCGTCCACGTGGGGCGGCTCGTACGTGAACGACTTTCTCGACGCGGGCCGTACGAAGCGCGTCTTCGTCCAAGCCGACGCGCCCTACCGCATGCAGCCGCGCGACCTCGATCGCTGGTTCGTTCGCAATCGGCAAGGCGAAATGGTCCCGTTCTCCGCGTTTGCGACGGGGGAATGGACCTACGGCTCGCCGAAGCTCGATCGCTTCAGCGGCTTTCCGACCATTGCGATCCAAGGTGAGCCCGCGCCCGGCGCGAGCACCGGCGACGCCATGGCCGCAATGGAAGAGCTCGCCGCTCAGCTGCCGCCCGGCATCGGTTTCGAATGGTCGGGCTTGGCCTATGAAGAGCGCACCTCGGGTGCGAATGCGCCGCTGCTCTATGCGCTGTCGCTCCTGTTCGTCTTCCTCTGCCTCGCCGCGCTCTACGAGAGTTGGTCGGTCCCGGTCTCGGTCATGATGGTCGTACCCCTCGGTGTCATCGGCGCCGTGGCGGCGACGCTCCTCGGTGGCCTCACCAATGACGTGTATTTCCAGGTAGGACTCCTGGCGACGATCGGCCTCTCGGCAAAGAATGCCATTCTCATCGTCGAGTTCGCAAAAGAGCTATTCGAGGGAGGAAAGAGCGCATTCGATGCAGCGCTCGAGGCTGCGAAGATGAGGCTTCGACCCATCGTCATGACGTCGCTGGCCTTTGTCCTCGGCGTCCTGCCGCTGGCGCGCGCCAACGGTGCCGGCGCCGGCGGCCAAAACGCAATCGGCATGGCCGTCATCGGCGGTGTCGCCGCCGCGACCGTCCTCGGCGTCTTCTTCGTCCCCGTGTTCTTCGTGCTGGTGACGAGGAAGCGAAGCGTCGCGACCGAGCCCACACCCGCCGCGAACGTCCACCATCCGACGGTCGAAACGGTCTGACGAAGACCTGACGTTCGCCCGGCGCAGACTGCCGACCCGGACGAGCGAAAAACCCCGCAAAAACGGCCTTGCGCGGGTCCGTGTGGTAGCGTGCGCGCCGTGACCGCGTGCGAGTGGGATCCCAAGCTCGTCATCGTGGTGGAGGATGACCCCGACATCCTCTTCCTCGCTGGCAAGCGTCTGAAGAAGCTCGGCTACGAGCCGATCCTCGCGCAGGACGGCGTCGAAGCGCTGCGCAAGATGATCGACAACCCCAGCTGCCGCAGGATGGTCACCGACTTCATGATGCCGTCGTTCGGCGGGCGCTACTGGATCGCGTTTTTGGAGCGCTTCTGCGAAGACTGGCAAATCGTCGTCGTCACGTCGTCGGTCGAGGCAGATCCAGGTCAATTCGTGACCATGCCGAAGCCGGTCGATTTCGAAAACCTCGTGCAGATCTTCGAGCGCTATCCCCGATGACCTCTGACTCGCGTCGCCCCAAAGTCCTCTACGTCGACGATCAAGCAGGCAACATCGTGGTGTTCAAGGCCAGCTTCAAAAAGCAGGTCGACATCGTCACCGCCACGAGCGGCGAGCAAGGCCTGGAAATCGTCCAGCGCGAAGAAATCCCGCTCGTCATCAGCGATCAGCGGATGGATGGCATGAGCGGCTCGCAGTTCCTCGGGGAGGTGCGCAAGCTCTGCCCGGACACGGTGCGCATGCTCGTCACCGCGTACACGAATTTCGACGACGCCGTCGCGGCGATCAACGACGGCCAGGTCGCGCGCTTCATCGTGAAGCCCTGGGAGCCGCAGGACGTGCTCGCCGCGATCATCAGCGCCAACGAGCTCTACAGAAAGACGAAGGAGAACCGCATCCTCACCGAGCAGCTGCTCCACCGGCAACGGCTCGCGGCGATCGGGCAAGTGACCTCCGGGCTCGTCCACGAGCTCGGCAACGTCATGAGCGTGCTCAGCGTGGTGGAGGACATCGAGGCCGATCTCGGCAGCGGCGCGGATTTGTCGCGCGAGGTCCACATCCTTCACAACGGGGTCGAGAAGCTGCGCGTCCTCGTGGAGTCTCTCCGCGTGTATTCGAAGGGCGGGGACCAGCTGCAGGTCGCGAAGAGCACACACGACCTCGGCAAGCTCGTTTCGGCGACGCTGATTCTGCTGGGGCTCTTCCCGCGGGTGAAGCAGCTCAAAAAACTCGAATTCGTACCTCCGGCCACGCCGATCGACGCAATGGTCGACGCGAAGAAGTTCGAACAGGTCGTCTTCAACATCGTGAAGAACGCGGCCGAGGCGACGCCGGTCCACGAAGGTGTCGTCTCGCTCTCGCTCGAAAAGAGCGGCGACCAGGTTCTGCTCCACGTCCGCGACAATGGCCCCGGTATCCCGCCGGAAGCGCGAGCGAAGGTGTGGCAGGGCTTCTATTCGACGAAGGGCGACAAGGGCACGGGCCTCGGTCTATCGATGTGCCGCAAGATCATGGAAGCCCACGGCGGCAGCATCGACTTCGCCAATCAAGACGGCGGCGGCTGCACCTTCACGCTCTCGCTCCCGGCAGCCTGACCTTCGGTAGCCTGACCGCGGCTCGCGAGCGGCATCGTCACGACGAATCGCGCCCCCTTTTCGTTGGTGTCGTCGAGGCGCAGATCACCGCCGGCGTCGTGCATCACTTTGCGCGCCAAGGACAGGCCGAGGCCGAGGCCCTCGCCTTGTTTCTTCGTCGTGAAGAACGGCTCGAAGAGCTTGGCGCGGGCCTTCGCGTCGATGCCGGGCCCGGTATCGGACACGGTGACGAGCGCCGAGCCGCCCTCGATCCGCGAGGTGATCCGCAGCGTCCCTTTTCCGTTCATCGCCTCGATCGCGTTCTTCACGAGGTTGGTGAACACCTGCGACAGGCGCGTCGAAATGCACTCGACGGCGATCGCTTCGGGCGCGAGCTCCACTTCGACCTTCAGGTCCTTCGACGGCTTACCGAATAGACGCAGGGTGGATTTCACCACGCCGTGGAGATCGACGATCTGCGGCTTCGACGTGTCTTGGAACGCGAAGCGCTTGAGCTCGCTGGTCACCGAGACCGCCGAGTTCGAGGCGTCGAGCACGACGTCCGCCAGCTCCATGAGGTCGCCGGCTTCGACGTCCCCGGGGAGCTTGTCCGCGCCCGCCGCCTTCATGTCGGCGATCGCCTCCTTCAGCGGCGTCGCGCCGTTCTTGATCATGTTCAGGGCATTGTGGAGCTCGTGGAAAATGCCCGCCGCGAGCTCCCCCACGGTCCGCAGCTTCTCCGCCTCGATTACCTTCAGCTCTTCTTCGTGGAGCTTCGCGAGCGCGTCGGACAGCTCGTTGGTTCGCACCTCGAGGCTCTTGGTCACGCCGCGCAGCTCGAACAGCGACCGGACGCGCGCGAGCAGCTCCTCGGGATCGAAGGGCTTACCGATGTAGTCGTCCGCTCCGTGCTCGAGACCTTCGACCTTCGCGCTCACCCCGCCGCGCGCGGTGAGCAAGATCACCGGGACGAGCCGCGTGCGCGGGTCTGTCTTGATCCGCTTGCAGAGCTCGAGCCCGGAGATCCCGGGCATCATCACGTCGCTCACCACGAGGTCGACGGGATTGGACGCGAGGCGCTCCAGAGCCTCTTCTCCGCTCGACGCGAGGTAGAGATCGTAGCTCTCTTCGAGGATCGACGAGACGAGGTTCACGAGGGCGGGGTTGTCGTCCACGACCAGCACGCGAGGCCGACCTTCACCGGCTCGCTCGAGGCTGTTTCGTGCAGGGCCCTGTTCACGCACGAGATCGGCTACGGCGAGCTCGCTCTCGTCGACGAGCGCCGATACCTCTCGCACCGCCGCGGGTGGCGGCGACGGCGTCGGTGTCGCGCGCGCCGATGCCGGCAGGGCCGGAGGCTGGACCGGCAAGGTCACGCGAAAGGTCGAACCGGCGCCGAGCTCGCTCTCGACCTGCACCTGTCCGCCGAGGAGCTTCGCGTACTCCTGCACCATTGCGAGGCCGATGCCCGTCCCCTTTACGCTCGTCTTCTGCGAGCCCTCGATCTGGGTGAAGCGCTGGAAGATCTTCTGTTGGTCTTGCGGCGCAATGCCGATACCGGTGTCGCTGACCGACAGCTCGTAAGAATCGGAGCCCTTTTTCGCGACGCGGATCGTGATCTTCCCGCCGTTGGGCGTGAACTTCATGGCGTTGCCGGTGAGGTTCACCAAGATCTTCTCGATCTTGTCGAGGTCGGTGCGGACCGTGAGCGACTCTGCGGCGGCGTCGACGGACAGCGAGATCTCCCGGGCTTCGGCCGCACTCGTGAAGAGGCTCGACGTCGCCTTGACGAAGTCGTCGAGGTTCACGCGGCTCATCGTGAGCCCCGCCTGCCCCGCCTCCACCTTCGCGAAGTCGAGGAGCGAGTTCACCATTCGAAGCAGGCGGTTCGCGTTCGCACGGACGGCCTCGAGCTTCTTGGCGACCTCGGGCGAGAGCTGGCCCCTCTGCAACAGCTGCGAGATCGGCGTGATGATCAGCGTCAGCGGGGTGCGGATCTCGTGGCTGATGTTCGAGAAGAACTGCGACTTGGCCTTGTCCAGCTCGCGCAAACCGTCGTTGGCCCTGGCGAGCTCCACGCGCGCCCGCTTCTCGTCGAAGAACAGCTTGCAGAGCACGCGGTTCAAGACGACGCCGATGAAGGTCAGCTCGAGCAGATAGATGAGGCTGCTCGTGAGGGTGGCGTCGAAGACCAGCCCTTCGGGGCGAAACGTGCGCGCGCCGATGTAGCTCGCGATGATCGCGCCGCTCGTCAGCACGATCCATTTCGCGTCCGCCGGAAACAGCGAGGTGAACGCGAAGTAGATCATGAAGAAGGCGAAGAAGAAGTCGCCTTGGCTGCCTCGCGTAACTTCGACGATGGCCGATCCGGTGGGCCCGAAGACGCCTCCGACCAGCAGCAACATCGCGACGTGCGGGATCCGATCGAAGACGCCGCGCGACACCAGCTCGCGGTGGACGAAGACCGCGGCGATCGCCGCGAGCACGATCCACACGGCCTTGGGCAGCGCGTCGGGCGCCAAAAAGTACACGTACGACCAAATGGTCGACGGCATCACGAACACGGAGATCCAGATCAGGACGACGGTGCGCTGGAGGATGACCTTGCGCTGCTCGTCCCGGAGCTCCTGCGATTCGGGTCCGCGAAAGCTCGTACGGATGAAGGCGATGAGCGCCGCGATGGACGCGGCCATGCCCGGCGTAGGTGGCGAGCCGGCGTTCATGCGCGGTGTCCCGCAAAGCGGGCGAGCCGCGCGAGGAAGTCGTCCCGGCGAAGACCCTTCGGGATGTAGCCGGCGGCGCCCGTCTCCGTCACGGCTCGCTGCAGACGCTCCTCGGGCTCCGCGCTGTGGAAGATGATGATGGACTCCTCCGCCGAGCGCAGCCCCTTGAGCGTCTGCGCGATCCGCGGGCCTTCGATCGCCGGCAGATCCACGTCGAGCAGGATGATGTGAGGCCGGAACTTCCCTACCCTCAAGGGTAAGCCGAGGGCCTCCGACGTCACGTCAACGTCGTAACCGGCGCGCTTGAGCATGTAGCTCGTCGCAGCCAGAACCGCCTCGTCGTCGTCGACGACGAGCACCTTCGTTTTGTTGGGCTCGGTTTTCACGAAACACGTGAGACAAAGTGGCGCGGCGAACGCCGCAGCCTGATGGAGTCATTCATATAGCCCTCGGCACTTGCCGAGACGAAATGATTTGCCGTGTGCGACATGCGAACTCGTCCCGGCAATATCGGGCGTTCGTACCGTCTGATTCCTGTTCTCGACTTCGTCCTACATGAGGCAAACAGGAGTCAGTTTCGATTCGGGCCGACGTGTTACTTCTGAGTCTCAGCTCGATCGAGTGGTGCGCACCGCGCGCCGCAGGCTCGTGGGCGAGGTGATTCTCAAGGAGCTCGTTTGCGCGAAGTCGTCGTCACCGGAATCGGGGTCATTCTTCCCAACTGCGATAGCCGCGAGGTGCTTTGGGAGCAGCTGCGAACGGGGTCTTCGCAGCTCGAGCTGGAGCACGACGAGGTGTTTCCCGATGGTGTGTGCGCGATTGGGCGTGTTCGCGACTTCGATCCCGCGAAGTATTTCGAAGAGCTCCCGGAGCGGTTTTATCGCGGTTATCACCGCGAGCTTCAGCTCTACCTCGCCGCGTTCCTTCGCGCGCGAGACGACGCGCGTCTCGACCTCGGCCGGCTGAGCCCGGAGCGCATCGGCATCTTCGACGGCTCCGCGCGGACCATGTTCCAGTTTTGGTACGACCGCATCCGCGCCGAAGACCCGAGCGATCCGGACACACGTTACAGCCGCCGCGATCTCATGACGGGGCTGCCCGGCCAAGCCGTCGGTATCGCAGCGTCGCTCTTCAAAATCATGGGCCCGACGTACACCTTCAGCGGCTCGTGTGCCGCCGGCGCGATCGCGCTCGGCCACGCATACCGGGAGATCGCGCTCGGAGAGATCGACGTCGCGTTCGCCGGAGGACACGAGGCCTCACTCGTGAGGCCGATGTTCATGATGTACAGCGACGCCAACCTACTCAGCCTCGAGAGGACGGACGCGAAGCGCGCCGTGCGCCCGTATGCAGGCTATTCGACGAATGCGTTCGGCGAGGGCGCGGTGTTGATGGTCCTCGAGAGCGCGGAGCACGCGGCGGCGCGCGGCGCGCCCGCGCTCGCTCGTGTCCTCGGCTACAAGTCGGGCAACAACGGCTACCACCCGACGACGGTGGATGTCGCCGGCGTGCGCCCCACCGAGATTATGAAGTCGCTCATCGGATCGGCCGGTCTCGAGCCCGACGCGATCGACGTCGTCGCCGGGCACGGAAACGCCGTGCAGCTGAGCGACGTCTCCGAGGAGAACTACATGCGTCTCGTCTTCGGCAAACGCTCGAGCGAGGTTCCGCTCATCTCGACGAAGCCGATTTACGGCCACCTCCTCGGCGCCTCCAGCGCGCTCAACGCAGCTGCGGTCGCGTTGATGGTCGCGCACGACTGCGTGATCCCGACGATCAACTTCGACGTGAAGAAGCTGAAGCGAGCGGCGAATCACCAACCGAACACCTGTGAAGACCGCCCTGTCCACCACGGCGTCGCGATGAGCTACGGGATGGGCGGCTACAACGCCGCGCTCTTGATTGGGAAGGCAGCATGAAGAATCCCAAAGTCTCCGGGCCGATATCGAACGTCAACGCGCGGGCTGTCTCGACGCACTCCTCGGAGATCGTCGCGGCGGGATACGCCTATCCGTCCGAGATCGTCGACAACGACACGTTCTTCGCGCGGTGTCGTTTTCCGATCGCGGAGGATCGACAAGCGTTGGTCGACGAGACGCGGATGAAGACGCGCAGGTGGTGCACCGACACCGAGAACACCTGGACGCTCGCGCGCTCGGCGGTGGAGATGGCGCTAAAGGCCGATCCGAAGCTCAAGGACGAGATCGATCTCGTCGTGGTTGCTTCGGGCACGACGATGCCGGTCCTGCACGCGCCCGAGGTGGACAACGCGGGCGTCGCCGATCTCGCGCCTCTGGTTCTGCGCGAGCTCGGCCGCGACGACGCGCTCGGGTTCGACGTGAAAGCCTGCTATTGCACGGGCTTTCTCCGGGGATTGCACGTCGCCGACGCGATGCTCTCGAACCGCGGCTACCGCGCCGCGCTGGTGATTGCGACCGAGCAAGGCAGCCGCTTCGCCATTGCGGAGACGAACCGCTCGACGTTCTGCTTCATCATGTCGGACGCAGCAGGCGCGGTGGTGCTCCGCCGCCGAGAGCGCACCGGCGGGGTGGGCATCGTCGACCACCGAGGGCATACCGAGGCCGGAAAACATGCATGGGTAGGCATCGGGCCCGACGCCGCGTCGACGATCATGCGAGGCTCGAGGGCCGGCGAGGCGACGATGACGATGCTGGTAGATTGCGCCCGGTCGCTGATGTCGAGAAACTACCTGACGACCCGGGACGTCCGATGGCTCTTGCCCATCCAGACGCACGCGCGCATCGTCGACGGCCTCGCCGCCTCGCTCGACTGGCCGGCGGACAAGGTCCTTTGGAACGGGGACGTCACCGGCTTCTCCGGCAGCGCGAGCATCCCCGCCGCGCTCGCCGAGCATATCCACTCCGGCCGCATCCAAAAAGGTGATTTGATCCTCTCGGTCGCAGTCGGTGCCGGTATGAATTGCGCGGGCGCGCTGTTTCACTACTAACCATGTCGAAGCGAGAGGCACGGCGTTGAGCAAGATCGCGAGGCTGTCGGATGCCATCGGCGCGCACGTGCGCCCGGGGATGCACCTCAACTTCGCGTCGACGCCGAGCCGCTCCAATGCGGCCCTGCGCGCGCTCGCGCGGGCGTTCCGCGGGACGTCTCCAGGCTTCGAGGTCTCGGCGACGGGGTTTCACTCGACCGCTCACCTCATTGGCATTCATCGCCTCGCCAAACGGCAAATCTCTTGTTTCTTCGGAGACAACTACCCTGTTCCTAGACCCAATTCGCTCTACACGACACTCGCCAAAGAAGGCATCGAGCTCGAGCATTGGTCGCTGCTCACCTATGTGACCGCGCTCCGCGCCGGTGCCATGGGTCAGCCGTGGGGCGTCGTAAAGGCATCCGCTTCGACGACCCTCTTCGAAGAGCTCCGGGCCGCGGGGAAGTTCATGACCGTCTGCGACTCTGCGGGCGGCGAGATTGGTCTGGTGCGCGCGATGGTGCCGGACATCACGTTCGTGCACGGCGCAATGGGCGACGAGCACGGCAATGTCGTCTTCTCCCCTCCCCATTCAGAAGGCTTCTGGGGCGCTTACGCCGCACGGCGTGGGGTCATTGCGACGGTCGAGCGGATCGTGCCTGCTTCACGTCTCGAGGTGCTCCGCGACGCGGTGAAGATCGCGCCTTCACGCGTCCTCGCCGTGTGCGAGGAGCCGTTCGGTTGCCACCCCCAGCCGCTCTACACAGCGCCGCTCTTCAATGCGCCCGGCTACCAAGACGACTTCGACATGTACGAAGAGCTGCGGACGCTCGCTCAAGATCCGGCCGCGTACGCGCAATTCGAGGCGCGCGTGCTCGATGCGCCCGATCCCAATGCCGCATACCGTGAGAGCGTCGGCGCGCCCCGCCTGGCGTCGCTCTCGGAGTCGTTGCCGCGGCCGAGCTCACGCCCACCCGGGCCGTCGTCGAGCCCCCCTCCCCCGCTCGACCGAATGACGCCGGTTCCTTCTTCTTCGCGGAAGCCCGACGCCGCGGTGCGCGCGACGTCGATCCTGCTGGTATTGGGATCGCGCGTGATTGCGAATCTCGTTCGCGACAAGGGTTACAAGACCATCCTTGCCGGTATTGGTCACAGCTTCATCGCGTCGCGGATGGCGAAGCTCGCGCTGGAGCAAGAGGGGATCGATATCGCGGTCACGGTGGAGACGGGTCTTTACGAGGTCGATCCCAAGCCGCGATCGTCGTCGTTTTTGCTCAGCTACGAGCATATGGCGCGGGCCAAGCGGCTCTCGAACGTGGAGGACATCCTCGGTGTGCTCACCTGCGGCGCTGCCGAGAGCTGCTTGGGTGTCCTCGGCGCCGCGCAGATCGGTCCCGACGGCTCATTCAACAGCACACGTCTGAACGACGGGAAGATCCTCGTCGGCTCCGGCGGCGCGCACGACATCGCGACGAATGCCGCCGAGGTGGTGCTGCTATCGCGCTGCGAGCCGTCGAGGCTCGTCCGCGAGCTCGATTACGTGACGAGCCCGGGGGTGCGCGTTCGCAACGTCGTCACGGATCTCTGCGTCTTCGCCCGTGCGGAGGCGAAAAGCCCGTGGTCGCTTACCGACGTGTATCCCGCGCACGGCGGACGCGGGCTCGACTACGCGGTCGATTTTGTCCGCGAACAATGCCCTTGGGCCTACGACGTACCGGAGGACGGGGAGCTCGCGCCGCTCATTTCGACGGCGGAGATGCGTCTCGTGCACGAGTTCGATCGCGAAGGCTCGTTCTGGCGACGAGAAGGCGGCTGACGGAGGACCATGGAACGAGTCTCGATCACCGGGGTCGGCAGCTACCTGCCGAAGAAGTCGCTCGACAACACCACGCTGCCGCCGCTCGACAAGCCGGTGTCGGACGAGGACAAGGCGCGCGTCGGCGTCTTTGCGCGAGGATGGGCCGAGGGCGAGGAGACGATCCCGTTCATGGCCGCCGAGGCCGCGCGGCGAGCGCTGGAAAAGGCAAACGTCGCCGCCGAAGACCTCGACATGCTCGTCCTCTCGAATTGGACCCAGCGGCGCTACTTGCCGGACTTCGCGCCGAAGGTTCAGGCGCTCCTCGGCGCACACCGCGCGTTCGCCTACGATGTCGGCTGCGCGTGCGCGGGGTTCGTCTACGGCGTCGGCATGGTGCACGGCTTCATGCAGGCGCAGCGCGTGCGCCGCGCGCTCGTCGTCGCCGCGGAGACGACCTCGCAGCGAGGACGGCCGGCGAGCAAGTCGACATTGGTATTCGGCGACGGCGCAGGGGCTTTCGTGCTCGAGCGAGGCTCCGACCGCGGCGCCACGCTGGTCGACTTCGAGCTCGCGACCGACGGACGTCATTTCGAGGCGATGGAGATCAACGACGCCGGCCACGTCGTCACCCATATCGATCAGAAGCAGCTCATCCACCTCGCGACCAAGAGCTTCGCGGACATGACGAAGGCCGTCCTCGATCGCAATGGTCTATCGCTCAAAGACGTGCGCTGGATTGTCCCCCATTCGGGCACCGCGGGTGTTCAAGCGGCGTTGCTCAAGACGCTCGACGTCCCGGCGGACAAGGTGCTCACCAATTTCGCGACCGTCGGAAACACCTCGTCCGCGGCGATCCCGATCGCGCTCGATCACTTCTTGCGACAAGGGACAATCAAACCGGGAGACCTCGTCCTCTCCCCCACGACCGGCAGCGGATGGTACGCCGCCGCCATGCTCTACCGCGCAGGATGAGCACGTTGAACGGCAAGGTGGCAGTCGTGACGGGCGCCACGTCCGGTATCGGCGAGGCCATCACGGCGCAGCTCGTCGAACGAGGTGCGGCGGTCGTCGGGGTGGGTCGAGACGAGGCGAAGCTGGGGCTCCTCTCGGCGAAACACGGCAATTCGTTCACGGGCGTGGCTGCTGATCTCGCAGACGAAGCGGCCCGCTCGCGGTTGATCGAGCAAGTGAGCGCCCGCTTCGAGCGCGTCGACTTCCTCATCAACAACGCCGCGGAGGTGCCCTATGCGGCGCCGCTCGAGACGGCGATCGACCGATGGCGCGCGCTCCGCGAGGTGAACCTGCTCGCGGCGATCGATCTCACACAACGGCTGGTGCCGCGAATGGGCGGAACGGGCCACGTGGTAAACGTCTCCTCGGTCTCCGGGCGTTTTGCGGCGAATGCCCGCTTTGGCACGTATGCGGTGACGAAGCGCGCGCTCGACGGCTTTACCGATGCGGTTCGGTTGGAGCTCGAGGGCACGGGGGTGAAGGTGACGTCCATCGTGCCGGGGCTGGTGGATACGCCGGTTTATGGGAAGGTCGCGGGGTTCGAGAAGACGTTGAAGAGGTTGCGGGACGCGATTCCGACGTGGCTTTCGGCGGGGGATATTGCGGCGGCGGTGGTGTGGGCGCTGGAGCAGCCGGTGCATGTGGTGATTGCGGAGATGGTGGTGTTGCCGAAGGGGCAAAGTCGATAAGGGCTGGGGTCGCGGCTAGGGCTAGGGGCGCGGCTAGGGCTAGGGGCGCGGCTAGGGCTAGGGTCAGGGCTTCGGCTGGGGCTGGGGTCAGGGCTTCGGCTGGGGCTGGGGTTTGATGGGGTCGGTCACGCCCTATCGCGCACGAGCCGCGCCAGCGCGCGCTGCGCTGACGGTCTTCGGTATTTAGTCGCGCGCGCTGTCACGGCTCCTGCGCGGTGGGGGGGCATGACCAACCCCATCAAACTTTCCAGTCCATCGTTGCCTCACCACAAGCTCGTTGCGTACAACGTCGCGGTCGAATTCCTTCTTGCGGTCAAGGCCGCCAGGGTGCGCGATGCGAAGCTCCGGGATGAGGCGATTCGTGCCGCTAAGAGCGCGTGCTGCAACTGCGCCGAAGGCGCCGGGCGCGTCACGCGTGGCGATAAAGCACGCGCCTTCGCGATTGCGCGTGGCGAGGCAGTCGAGGCGGTTGCCGCGGTCGAGATCGCTGCGCACGCCGGCGACACCTCGCAGGAGGCCGCCGACCGGTGCGTAAAGATCGCCGGCCGTCTCGTCGCTCTGCTTACGGCCCTCACCCGATAGCAATCGCCGCGGCCCGCGGTTCACGCCGCGGGTCGCCGCGCTCCGACCCTCAGCCCCTAGCCCTAGCCCACCCAGCCCTAGCCCTAGCCCTAGCCCCGACCCCAGCCCATCCGCGGTGAGCTCTCCGGTCTGCGTATGATGCACCCATGGACGACGACCTCATCCAACGTTCCGAGCGCTACCTCGACGGACTCTTCGGCGAAGGCGCAGGCGAAAAGCACACTCGCTTCGTCGATCGCCTGAAGAACCCCGCGATGCGCGAGACGTTGCATCGCTATCACGTGATGGAGTCGGACACGACACACCTGTCCGTCGAGGAGAACTACCTTATCGGGATGACGGTCTTGTTCGCGACGCGCGCCTACGCGCCCGCGTGCATGTTCGCCAAAACCCTTCTCCACCTGGGGGTCTCCAAAGACAAGCTCCTCGAGGCGGCAGCTCGGCTATCGATGTGGGTGGGCGGTGTTCCTGCGGCCGAAGCGTCGGCGCACCTGCAGCGAGCGATTCGCGAATTCGAAAAGGACGGCCTTGGATCCATGGAAGCCTGGTTTCCCAAGGGTGAGCCGTGAGCGGCGCGGCATTGCTCGCCGGAAAGAAGGGCGTCGTGGTCGGCGTTTCCTCGCCGAACAGCATCGGGCACGCGTGCGCCCGCCGCCTCGTGGACCTCGGCGCAGAGGTGGTCATCACGCACCGCCGCGGTGCAGAAGAAGGCGACGCGCTCGCGGCGAGCTCGGGAGCAGTGCGACACGTCACGCTCGACGTGACCGACGATAGGTCCATCGCCGAAGCCTTCGACCAAGCGGCCTCCGCCCTCGGCCCCTTCGACTTCGTCGTTCACTCGGTCATGGGCGTCCCCGACGGCGTGCTATCCAATCCGCTCGTCGACGTCTCACGAGGAGACTTCGCGAAGGTGCTCGACGTCGGGGCTTATTCGCTAATCGCCGTCGCGCGCGCCGCCACTCCACTCCTCAAGAGCTCGGGTGCGGGCCGCATCGTGACGATCAGCTCGTGCGGCGCCGCCTCGATGACGCCCGGCTATCACGTCGCGGGGATCGCCAAGGCGGCGCTGGAAGCCGCGGCGATGTATCTCGCCTATGAGCTCGGTAAAGACAATATCCTCTGCAATGTCGTCAGCCCGGGCCTTGTTGGAACGGACGGCGCGTTGCGCGCCGTCGGCTCGAAGAACGCCGAGGCCACACGCGCGATCTTCGAGAAAAAGGCGCCGACGCGAAAGGCCGTCGAGCTCGAAGACATCGCCGATGCCGTCGCTTGGCTGGTGAGCCCAATGGCGAGGAACGTAACGGCCGAAGTCATCACCCTCGATGGTGGTTATTCGCGGCTCTATTTCTAACCGGCAGATCTGCGCCCGGGGACGGCATGATTGCGCACGAACGACGCGAACGCACGTCCGCCGACGCGCTGGCGACCCATCTGCCCGGCAGCATCGTTGCGTCGAGCAGCGGTCACTGCTGGAAGGATCTGTCCGTTCGGATCTTTCGCCGTCCGTTGGAGGAAGACAGCGTCATCGTGCCCGCCGTTCCGGAACCGCTGATCGTGTGGATCCTCTCCGGATCCGTGGTGTTGGAGGAACGCGAGCTCGGCGGCGAATGGACCGCAAACCAGATTGGGGCGGGCGACTTTTTCCTCACGATGTCGAATACGCCGTACGAGCTCCGCTGGCGAGCGATGAGCGACGAGCCGTTCGAGCCGATGCACGTGTATCTGAGCCTACCGTTGTACGAGCGCGCCGTTAAAGACGTGTGGGGTGAAGCCGGCACCACCCGGCCGTTGCGCGAAGTCTCCGGTCACAGTGATCCGGTGCTCTCGATGTTCCTTGGTCAGCTTCGCGAGGAGCTGGTGACGAGCCACCCGCCCAGCGCGCTTTTCGTGCAGGGCATCGCCCAAAGTCTCGCCGTGTACCTCGCGCGCAATTACACCGATACGAGCGCTCGTCCTCTCCGACACCTTCATCGTGCCGGGCTCTCCGCCTTCACCTTGCGCAAGATCACCGACATCATGGAACGTCAGCTCGAGAAAGGCATCGAGCTCGAGCGGCTCGCTCGCGCGGCGGGGATGAGCCCGTTTCACTTCTCCCGCCAATTCAAGAAGGCGACCGGGTTTTCCCCTTCGCAATACTTCATTCGGATGCGAATGGCGAAGGCTCGCCTTCTCCTACGGGAGACGAATCGAAGCGTCATCGAGGTCGGCCTGGCCGTCGGATACGGCAGCCCGAGCCATTTCGCGCAGGTATTTCGGCGCGAGGTCGGCGTATCCCCGACGGATTATCGCCGATAGGACGAGGCATCCGCCGCCGCGGCTCTTCTGCGCAAGAGTCCAACAGCGTGAGCAAGACACCGGCAGAAGACGGCTGCGATCGACGCCATCATTTCACCGTGAACGACCTCGTATCGTGCGTGGACAGAACGGCATCGAAATGAAAACCCACATTCCCGACGACGGAGCGACCCCGGAGCGTCCCCAGTCTCGTCTGCGGCGCCGCGGCGCGCTCGCGGCAACAACGACCATCGGTTTCGTCATCGGCGCGTGGGTGGGCCGTTACTTCGGACGGCCTACCCAGCAGTCCAGCGCACCCGAAAACGCGCGCTATGAACGGGGCCTCGAGGCGCTCAAGGCCGTCGGCGGTCCCGATTATGACCGCACGGTCCAGGCGCTGGACCCCCTCTCGCGCGACATGTCGCGACTGAACATCGAGGGTCCCTACGGGGACGTCATGTCCCGGCCCGGTCTCGCGCTGAAGAGCCGAGAGCTCGTGAACGTCGCGGCAATTACGGCGCTCGCCAGCGCCCGTCCCGCGCTCAAGTACCATGTTGCCGGCATGCTCAACACCGGATGGCGGCCGGAAGAAATCGTCGAGACCGTGCTCCATGCGGTCGTCTACGTGGGCTTTCCGGCCGCGCAGAACGGCATCTGGGTCGTCCGCGAAGTCTTCCGCGAACGCGGCGTGGACTACCGCCCGACGTCCGCGCGACCTGAAGGTGATGCCTGGCAACTCGGCATCGAGCACTTGCGAGCCACGAGCGGAGACAGGGCCAGCGAGATTGCGGGTGCGCTCACAGACGTAGCGCCCGATCTCGCCCGGCTCACCGTGGAGTTCGCACACGGCGAAATTTGGAACCGTCCGGCAATGAGCGTGAAGGATCGCGCGCTCGCGACCCTTGCGATGGTGATCGCCAACGGCAATCAAGATAATGCCGTCCGCTACCATGTAGAAGCATGCCTGCGGTCCGGCTGGACCCGCGAGCAGCTGACGGAGGTACTTATCCAACTACCAGTCTATGTGGGGTGGCCAAAGGCGCTCGCCGCGACAGGTCCAGCGCTCGAGGTGTTCCAGCGCGTGGAGCGGGAAGGTTTGACGCCCGCCTCCGCTCGGACCGAAGGCTTGGCGAGCCAGCGCCAATCGGAGAACGCAGGCACGCGCTATGCGCGCGGCCTCGACGCCCTCGGTCGCATCAGCAAGGCGTCCGGCAAAGCCGTGGTGAACAGCTTCGACGATATCGCCCCCGATCTCGGCCGGTACATCGTCGAGTTCTCCTATGGTGATGTCTTCGGCCGTCCGAACCTCGACCTGAAGACACGCGAGCTCGCCACGGTCGCCGCGCTCACCGCAAAGGGTACGGCAGCCGACGCCGTCCCCCTCAAGGTCCATGTACATGCCGCGCTCAATGTCGGCGCGAGCCACGAAGAGGTCGTCGAGGCGATCATGCATATGCTGCCGTATGCGGGCTTCGTCTCGGTGCAGCAGGCCATGACCCTCGCCGCGGAGGTGTTCGCCGAGCGCGGAGTGACGGGCGAGTCGAACCAATAGCGTGGTAGGCGGTACGCTACCTCTGCCCGTCTCACGGATCAGGACGCCGCGAGCTCCGCGCACCGAGCACACGCTTGCGGTACTGTTGCGGGCTCTCGTCCGTCCAGCGCTTGAACGCGCGGAGAAACGCGCGCGCGTCGGAGTAGCCCAACAAGAACGCGACCTCTCCGAGAGACAGGCGTGGATCTTCGACGTACTGCCGCGCCATCTCCGCACGAACGCCGTCGAGCACCACCTGGAAGGTGGTGCCGAGCTCTCCGAGCCTGCGCTGCAGGGTGCGAACACTCATCTTCATCGCGGCGGCGGTCTGCTCGACGCTCGCGCCTTCGCTCAGGCCCACCCGCACGTGCTGGCGGATGCGGCCGAGCACATTGGTGGGGGGCGGGCTCGCCGGCAGGAGCATCGACGCGTGCCGATCGAGGATCGGAAGGAGCGCGCCGTCGGCCTGCGGGAGTGGGGTGTCCATCGCGGCCGCGTCGAACAGCATGCCGTTGGACTCGCGCCCGAACTCGATCTCTTGCGTGCCGAAGAACGCTGCTAGCTCGCTCACGTCCGGTGGACGGCGATGCGCGAACCAGATCCGCTTCGGTGCGACGTATGCGTCCTTCCCGACCGCGTCACGCATGGCCCGGAGCACCACCGCGCTGGAGAACTCGATTCCGTGCCGTCCGACGCCCAGCGGGTCGCCGGGGAACCGATGCTCGACCGCCAGTGCGCCGCCTTCACGCGCCTCCCACGAGAACTCGACGAGCTCGTTGAGCAGCTGGTGGTACCGGACCGCCAGCCCGACCGCGCCTCGAAGATCGGGCGCGTTGCGCGCGGCGAACTCGACCACGCCGTAGCTGCCGCGCGGCACACTGGGCGCGGCGTGGAGCCCGACGAACGGATCGTTCAGGACCGACTCGGCGAGCTCGCTCAGCTCTCGTACAGCTTCAACCGGAGCGAGCACCGTGGGATGAGAAGGCGTGTCCGACGGAAGACCGTAGCGACGCGCGAGGAGCGCGACGTCGCGTCCCGCTTCGCCGAGACGCTTCAGCAAGATGGGAACCAACTGGCTGACGATCTCGACCCGTTGGCGGCGCGGCGACATGTTACGCGCGCGATGTTACCCCGGTGGTTGTACGTCGCACACGACGAAGCGGCGCTGGATCGTGCTGCGATCGCGGTCGAACATCGTCGCGCTCTCCGCTCGAGGGACGAAGGTGCCCCGCCATGCGGGCGGCACGTCGGTCCATCCGAGGAGGTTCCGGAAGCACAGGCGGGCGCCCGGCGCGGCCGTGCGAGCAATCTCGGAGAACAGCGGGTCGATCGCCGAGGCGGGAAGCCACTCGGCGATGTTAGAAATCGAGAACCCGTGGATGCTCGCGGACGGCTGCGCCTGCAAGTACGCCGTGAAGGTGCCGTCGGCGAGCTCGAGGCGAGCGCGTCGGCTCGCCAGCGCGGCGCATCCGTCGGACGACAGATAAGGCGGCAACCCGCCGAGCGCGCCGTCGGGATACCGGCCGGCGAACATGAAGTGCAGAAAGTAGTTCGTGGTGATCGGCATCGCGGTCAGCGATCGCTCGAAGCGCTGACGGAAGTGGTCGGCGAACGCTCCGCTTCGAGCGGCCGCGTGCACCTCGGGGCCCCAGAACGAGCCGCGGAAGGTCCAGCGTCCGAAGAGCAGCGGGAAGAGCGCGCGCCATCGGGGCGTGTCCCACTCTCGTCGGTAGAGATCGCGCTGCTCCTCGAGCGTGCGGCAGGAGAGCATCCGCGCGATGCGCGCGCGTGGGTGCACGGCGAGCCGAATGCCTGCCGCCGCAGCGGCGCTGAAGCGCTCGGCCGCACCGGCGCCGAGCAGGCCATCCCGCACCGCGCTCGGATGCGCATCCCAGTACCGGCGTGCGACGTCGGAGAGTTGCGAGCGCAGCACGTCGCGGTAGACGTCCCACCGGTCCGCCGTCGAGCTCGGGAACGCGCCGAGGAATTCGCTCGCGCTCTTCGATCCGAGCGACGCCACCGCCGCGAGCTTGAGCTCCACGAGATCGTTCTGGGTGGTGTTGTTGTCGACCGCCACGACCCGTTCGGCGCCGGCCGCGAGGAGCGACAGAGCGGTGCATCCGCCCGAGCTCACGATCGCGAGCGACCGACCGGGCCCGGGCTGCAGCGCCTCGATCTCCAGCAATGGGTCTTCATACACCTGCGCGTACTGGAGCCGGCCGCGGCTCACCGCGCCGTAGGTGTGCCTTTGCGGCCGGTCGCCTCCGCTTCCGCGCGCGTGCTCGATCGAGTGCTGCGTCATGGTGCCTCGAGGCGCTCGAGCGTCGCGGCGAGGAACGCGCACCGGCACGCGTCGCGTTGGATCTTGCCGCTCGAGGTCTTGGGGATCGTTCCGGCGCGCACGCAGACCACCTCGTGCACGGCGAGCTCGTGCTGCGCGATCACCGCGTCCTGCGCCGCTGCGACGACGGCACCTGCGTCCGCCGGCGTGACGTCCTTCTCGAGCTCGGCGACGACGACGATCCTCTCTTCGTCGCCGAGCTCGATCGAGAAGGCGGCGATGCATCCGGGTCGCACAGCGCGATGGCTGCTCTCGACGGTCTGCTCGATGTCCTGCGGATGATGGCAGGCACCGCGGACGACGATGACGTCCTTGATACGCCCGGTGATGTAGAGCTCCCCATCGTGCCGGAACCCGAGATCGCCGGTGCGGAGGAACGGTCCGTTGCTGACTCTGCCGTCGGCGATCCTTGCGGAGAAGGTCTCCGCGGTCGCCTCCTCGTCGGCCCAGTATCCAGCTCCGACACTGGGGCCGTGCACCCAGATCTCGCCGACGCGTCCTTCCGAACGCTCTTCGTAGGTCACAGCGTCGACGATCCTCAGATCCCAGTGAGCCGGCGCGATGCCGTGGCTGACGAGCGTGGTCGCGCGGGCGTTCGTCGAGGCGATCTCCACGCGCCCATCCGCCAGCGCGTGCGCATCGAACATCGAGACGCGGGGCTTGCCCGCGAGCGTGCGAGACGCGACGTACACGGTGCTCTCGGCGAGGCCGTACGCCGGCGCGAACGCCTCGGGGCGGAAACCACAGCTCGCGAACGCGTCCGCGAAACGCCCGAGCGCGGACGCACGCACCGGCTCCGCGCCGTTGTACGCGACCGACCAGCACGCGAGGTCGAGCCCTCGCCGCTCTTCGTCCCGGACACGCCGAGCGCACAGCTCGTATGCGAACGAGGGCGCCCCGCTCATCATCGCGCGATATCGCGAGATCGCGGCCAGCCATCGAGACGGCTTTCGTAGGAAGTCCACCGGCGACATGAGCACGCTGTGGCAGCCCGCGTGCACCGCCATGAGCACACCGTTCATCAATCCCATGTCGTGATAGAGCGGTAGCCAGCTGACCGTCGTGGCGCCTTCGTGAAGCCCGGTCACGCGAGCGACCGCCGCTGCGTTGTCGGCGATGTTCGCGTGCGTGATCATCACGCCACGCGGTGCACGCGTGGAGCCCGACGTGTATTGCAGGAACGCGAGCTCCGACCCCCGGCGGAGGGGCGCCGGCTCGATCGCGTCGCTCACCTCGGACAGTGTGTCGGTCGCGATCCAGCGGGCGTCGGCGAGCTCGGGCGCGAAGGGGCGGAGCGCTTGGGCAGCGAGACACACCTGCTCGGTACCGAGCGCGATGGTCGCGCGAGCATTCGCCGCGATCGCCCGCAGTCGAGGCAACGTGCGCTCGAGCCGTCCGGGATCCGGTGGATACGCGGGGATCGCGACGACGCCCGCGTACAGACAACCGAAGAACGCGACGACGAAGTCGAGCCCAGGGGGATAGAGGAGGAGCGCGCGCTCGCCCTCCGCGCCACGCAGGGCTGCACCCACGCTCCGCGCGCGCTGCTCGAGCTCCGCGAACGACAGCGTGCCGCCGACCTCCTCGCCGCCGTCGAGATACGTGAACGCTCGCGCGTCGGGACTCTCACGGGCGCGTCGTGAGAGCTGGGCGGCGAGGGTCTGGCAACTTCCGTCGTGCGCGCGATCCGTGGTGGACATCGAGCGGATCTAGAGCGTCGCTCCGCGCATCGCTCGGCTTGGCGTCCCGTGTCTACGTTATTGGCGTCGTGCGCCTCCGGGCTCCGGGCCGACGCTGACTACAGTTGCGTGGAACGCATGAACGGAGCCGCCGAAATGAACGCCGCCACACCGCCGCCACGCTCGCTCGACCGGGATCTCGTCGCGTCCTATCGCACCATCGTCACGCGAGAATCGCGCGGCGACTGGGACGCGCTCCGCCGCCGCGTCGGCTGCGCTGCAACGCTCGGAGCGAGGGCGTTCCTCGAGAAGGATCGTTCTGCGTGGGAGGTCGTGCAGCTCGCGGAGTTGCGCCTGCAGCGACGAGGCGGGGCCCGGCCCACCGACGTCGGCGACGTCGCGGTCCTCAGCGAGCTCTATCGAATCGAGGAATCGACGATCGCGCTGGAGTCGCCGCCGCCCAACCTCGACGCGGAAGCATTCTGCAGCTTCCTGGCCGAGCAGATCAAGGTCCACAGCTCGGCCGACGGAGAGCTGGCGAGCGTGATGACGAGGGGCGGCCTCTCGACCGAGGACTGGATGTATTTCGGCTATCAGTGGCTGCCGACGGCGATCGAGTTCACGAGAACGATCGCGCTCTCGTCACTCTCGGTGCCACGCGCCCAGGCGCGGCTCATGTATCAGAACCTCTACGACGAGGTCGGCCGCGGTGATTGGCAGCGCGGGCACTACGTTCAGCTCTGCCGATTCCTCGAGCCGTTCGGGGTTCGCGTCGACGACGAAGACGCGCTGCTCGATTGGTCGACGCCGGAGGCGCTCGCGCTCGCGAACTGCGAGCTCCGGATGCTCTGGCATCGCGAGCCCGGCTGGGGGCTCGGCTCGATGTACCTCGCGGAGCGCCTCGTGCCGAGCGAGCTCGGTAAGGTTCGCGAAGCGGCGCTCCAGATGCAGCTCGGCGAGGCTCGGATGGCGTTCCTCGACGAGCACGTCGAGCTCGACGTGCAGCACGGCGAAGACTGGCTCGGCATCATCCGCGACCTCCTGGTGACTCCTGACGACCAGCGCATCGCCTACAACGCGGCGTTGCAGCGAGGGCGCGCGCAGCGCGCAGCGTGGGAGTCGGCCTACGACGGGTGGCGCCATTGGAAGCAGACGGGCGCGGCGCCTCGCGTCCCCGCGCGCGAGCTCGGCGACGCGGTCGCCGGAGCCGATCGGTGACGACGGCATGGCAACGCCTCTGCCCACACGCGGTCTGGCGTGATGCGCCCATCGCCGCGATCGAGCGAGAGCTCGAGACGGCGGAGAACGTCGCCCTACTCCGACGTCTCGAGGTCGAGGAGGCCTACCCTGCGCCGCTGCTCGCGCGTCTCGACGAGCTCGGCGTGGCGCGGTGCTTCGCGGATCCGAGCTGCGCCACGCCTCACCACGTCGGCGCGCTCGCAGAAGTGTTGGCGCGCGCCAGCGGGTCGCTGGCGATCACCGTCGCGGTGAACGCGCTCGCGCTCCTGCCGGCGTACGTCGCGGCGCGTCCGGATCAGCTGGAATACGTGCTCTGCCGCGTGCGCGACGGAGCACGCGCCGCGATCTTGCTGACCGAGCTTCGCCACGGCTCGGACTTGCTCCGGACCGAGACGCGAGGCGAGCCGGGTCGCATCGATGAAGCGGGTGTGTTCGTGCGATGTGGGCTCGAGGACGCGACGCACGTTCGCATCTGCGGCGAAAAGCATCTCATCAACGGCGGGTCGGAGCACTCGCTCCTCTTCGTGCTCGCTCGAACGGGTGGCGCGGAGAGCGGATCGTGCAGCGATGGGGATCACGCGAGCCTCTTCCTGATTGAGCGAGGCCCGTCGGTCGACACCCTGCCGAAATGGCGCACGCTCGCGGCCTCGGGCGCCGACATCTCGGGCGCGCGATTTCGAGACACCGTCGTGCCGATCGAAAACGCGATCGGAAGGCTCGGGGACGGCATCGCGGTGATCCACAAGACGCTCGCCATCTCGCGCGGAGGCGTCAGCGCGCTCGCCGCCGGGACAGCCGCCGCGGCTCGCAGGCTCGCGACGGCGCATGCCTACGAGCGTGAGCTCTACGGCGCATCGATCGCGAAGCTCGGAGCGATCACCGAACATCTCGCGCGAGCACACGCGCTCGAGCTCGCGTGCGCGGCGCTTTCGGTGAAACAGGCGGCGGTCGTGAACGGCCTCGGGCCGGGCGCGTCGTACCATGCGGCCGCTGCGAAGTGGGCGTGCTGCGCGCTCGCCGAAGAAGCGGTCACCGAGGGCCGCCGCGTACTCGGCGCACGCGCGCTGCTCCGGGAGCACCCGTACGAGCGGCTGGTGCGCGATGTCCTGCTTTACGGCGTCTTCGACGGGACCAGCCACGTGGTGCTCGAGCAGCTCCACTGGCGTCTCGCGCAGCTGGCTGCCCGAGACGCGCCCGCTGCGGACGAGGGCGAAGAGACGTTCACGCGCATGAGCGAGCTCTATCGAGCACCACCGCGCAGCTTCGCGGTCGTGGCGAGGCTCGGCGCACGGCCCTGGGTACCGAGCCCCGAGACGTACCTTCGAGCTCTCGCAATGCGCTCGAGCGTCGACTGGCTCGATGCGCTGGCGGATCTGGCAGGAGCGCTTCTCAAAGCGACGCGGGGATGTCGCGAGAGCGGTCGTTGGGATCGCGATCAGGCTCTGCGGCACGTCGCGGGCGAGCAGCTCGCATCGATCGAGGTGCTGATCGCGCTCGCCGAGCTGGGCGAGGCGTCGGTCCGATCCACCCTCGGGCTCTCACCGCTCGAGGGCTCGCCGGATGAGCTCTCCCTCCATCGCGACTCCGTCACGTACGCGCGGACCCTTCTCGGCGCGCGGATCGTCGCGGGGCTGCGATGGATGACTCATGCGGCAGCGGAGACGGTCATCGTTGCGCGCGAGCTCGACCCCATCGAGCACGCGCTCACGCACGACCTCGCCTCCGCCCGCACTGCGCTGCACGAACGATTCGAGCGTGCCGGAGCGAACGCTCTCACGCCTGTCACGGAGGAGCACAAATGACTCAATCCACAACCTTGGCACAGGTCCGGACGCTTCTCGCGGAGGCGTGCGCGATCGCGCCGACACGGATCGAGGACGAAGGGCGATTGCGCAGCTACGGCCTGGACTCGGTGCGCGCGATCGAGCTCGCAGTGATGATCGAGGATGTCTTCGGCGTGCGGGTAAAGATGGAGGCGCTCGATCGCCTCAAGCTCGCCACCGTCCGTGACCTCGCCGACTTCGTCGACCGCGAGCGGGCGCTCGTCGGATCGTGACGCGGCGACGACGCTTTTCGGTCAGGAGAGGTGCGCGAGCACGAATCCGCAGAACAACACCGCGAACCCGCCGATCTCGCCGACGATGAGCATCCAAATCCCCCAGGAGGTCACGAAGGTGCGGCGCTCGAATTGATTGTCGGTGTCGTCACGCAGACCGAGTTGGATGTACGTCGCAATGGCCGAGCCGAAGCACACGAGCGGAATGCCGACCGCGAGCGTAGTCACGACCATCGGGAACGGGCTGTACTCGGCGAGCTTCGCGAGCACGAGCGCGGCGAAGCTGTACAAGAGCGCCGCGCGATGCGCGATGTCGACGTAGACCGGTGCGCGGTGGTCCGACGCCTTCGCCATCGCGCGGAACTTCCACACGCCGAGCACGAGGCCGGTGAAGAAGAAGACCCCGGAAGTGGCCACCGCCAGCGTGACCGCGGGGCCGTCGGCCCAGGGCGCGCTCACGCGGGGCCTCCCGGCCAGCTCGCGGGATCGTTTCCGTGCTCCGCGAGGACGGCGTAGACCCATCGCTCGAGCCCGAACGCCAGACACGCAGAGTGCGCCGGCCCGCTCTCCGCGCGCAGCTCGAACGTCTCCCCGAAGAAGTTCCGATGCGCGTTGAGCGATCCAATCGCGAGCCCGCTCGAGCACACCAGCTCCTGCTTCGTCGGGAAGAGTTTCTGATGCAGGGACTTCGGCGAGCGCGACGGATCGAAGAACGGATCGCTCGCGATCTGGAGCGAGAGCCGGATGCCCCACGCGCGTGCGAGCTCCTCGGCGCCGGCCCGCGCGTCCTCGAGGAAGCGCCGCGACGACACCGCCGTTCCGACGTGCACCACCTCGCGCATGCGGAAACACCACTGTCGACGGAGCGGCGTGTAGCGCTCCTCGCGACGGAAGCACGTCCCGAGCGTCGTGAAGACGCGCGGCTCGGCCCCGAGATCGGAGCCGCGGAGCGCGGCGTAGATCGAGTAACACGCGGCCGGCGCGAGCACCGTCTCTACGGGCGCGAGAGCCGAGAGCGAGAGCGCACCGTCACGGTCACGACCGTTGTCGTCCGCGAAGGCACGCAGGTTGGCCTCGTCGCGCTCGAGGGTCGCCGGGATCGTGACGAGCTGAGGGAAGCTCGTGAAGTAATCGGCGCGTCGGAGATCGCGCGCTGCGAGGAGCGGGACGAAGCTGTGTGCCTCGGCGCGCATCGCTCGAGCGAGGGAGGCGAACGACGCGTCGAGCCGCTCCGCCAATGCCAGCGAGGGCCCCGAGAGCCCGACCATACCCTCGCGGTTCCAGGTCAGCCCCGGCACGCCCGCGAGCACCGGGTCGAAGCCCTCGTGGACGAGGGCAACCGCCGCGTTCGTACCTCCGCTCACGACAACACCTCCGCAAAGCGCAGTGATTCGCGCGCTCGCCGGCTGGCCGCCTCGTGGAGCGCGGCTCGCTGTGGAGATCCCAACACCTCGTCGCGAAGCGCGAGGGCCCGACCGGGCACACCGGCCGCGCGGAACACGGACGGATCGACGTAGCTTCGCAGCGTGGCCTCGAGATATCGCTCGATATAACTCGATACCCGCGCGCGCCCTTCATCGCCCCACGCGGGCGCAAAGCGCGCCCAGAGCTCGCCGAGCGCGACGCGCCCGAACGCGATGTGCCGCGCTTCATCCTGCGCGTGGTACGCATTGATGTCGCGCGAAAGCGACCACACCGAGTCGTCGCGACCAATCGTCACGTTGAAGTAGTTCGCGACCTCCTCGAACACGACGACACGCGCGAAGAACACCACGTCGTCTTCTCCGGGCAGCCCGGGAGAACCGAGCGGCACCTGCCGGTCGGGATAGAGCGTCGCGTAGCTCCGACAGAAGCGCGAGAAGACCGCGGTGTGCACGTTCTCCTCGTGGAGGAAGTGCTGCAGGTATCCGGAGACGGGCGCGAGCGCGCCGACATGGAGGCGACGAGCGAGGCCGATCATCAGCTCGCGCTCCCCCGCCACGTTCAGCGAGAAGAAGTGCGCGGCCTCGTGCAGGTGCAGGCGCCAGCGCTGCTCGTCACTCAGCTCGACGTACACGGGATGCGACGACAGCGCGCTGAGCGCGGGGCTGAAGGCGAAGCGCTCGCGATCGGGCCGCTCGGGCCAATCGAAGAGCGTGTTCGGGTTCGCGTAGCGGCGGATCGATGCCGCGGACAGGCGTCCTGCGAGGCCTTCCAGCGTGCGCGCCGAACGCGCGCCGTCAGCCACGGGTGTCTTCGAAGAAGTTTGCATAAACCGCGCTCAAACTCCGGATATGTGTGGGATCGAGGGTCTCGCTGAGGATCGATCGCCCCGCGAGGTCCTCGATGACGAGGATGAATTCGACGAGCTGCAGCGAGTCCAGCACCCGCGCGTCGATGAGGTCGGTGTCGTCTCCGATCGTCGCCGGATCGGTGCCCGGCCGTCCGGTGGCGAGCCACGTGCGGAGCTCGCTCAGCACCTCGGAACGGCGACTCGATGCCCTCGTTTCATCCATACGCCGCCGCCTCCCAGCCCTGGGCGCGCCAGTCGCTATGCACGCCGTGCGCGATCATCGTGCCGAGCCACTCGCGCGCGTGCGGCAGCTCGAGCCCCGACCCTGCGAGATCACGCTCGAAGCGCTCGATGGAGAACCGCTTCGGATAGTCGAGCTGCTCGGTGAAGAGGCGCATCTGGCGCACCGTCGCGCGCAGCGACACGTGCGCGACCAGCTCGACGGTGTCGGCGAACGAGGCGAAGGTCGCGCCGTCGACGCTCGCGGGCTCGGGGTAGCCCTTGGCCTTCCAGCCGGGCGCCGCGTCCTCGATGCAATCGGCGACCGCGGGCAGCAGCTCTCCCAGCGTCAGCGAACGGTCCGCGCCTGCGCATACGTGGTAGTTGGCACCGGCGCGAAACGCCGGGCCGAATAGGTGCGCGATCGCCGCTGCTGCGTAGTCCGAGGGGATGAGATCGACCGCTTGCGCCTCGTCTCCCGGGATCATCGCCATTAGACCTCGATGGAAGATGCGCCACACCGGATAGACGCCGGACATCCGCGAGATGTGGCCGTCACTCAGGCGCCCGACGACGACACCGAGTCGATAGGTCGCGACGGGCAGACCCGCGGCGGCAGCTTTGCGCCCCTCGAGCTCGGCGCGCGCCTTGGAGCGCTCGTATTCGTTGCAGAAGCCGGCTTCGACCTCGAGATCGTCTTCGTCGATCTCGCCGCGGCGCGTGCCTGCAACATACGCAGTGCTCACGAGCCCGAAGCGATCGAGCTTGCGGCAGCGCTTCGCGAGCTCGAGCGCGTTCCGGGTCCCGAGGACATTGCCGGTCTCCCCTTGAGCTGCCGTTTGGCTGAACGACGTGCACGCCGCCGCGTGAAGAATGCCGGTGACCTCCGATTCGAGCCTCGCTCGCTCGCCCGGCGGGAGCCCGAGGTCTTCCCGCGCGACGTCTCCGCGAAGCACCTGGATGCGCTCGCGGGCCGGCTCGGGCGCGTCGATCCAATCAAGTAGCCATTGGGCCTTCGCTTCCACGGTCGCAGCATCACCCCGCACGAGGAGACGCAGCGCGGGAGGCTCGCTCCGGCGCACCAGTGCCCGCGCGAGCTCACATCCGACGATGCCGTTGGCACCGGTAATCAGGATCGTCTCGTCAGCCATCGGTCATGCCTCCAGCACGGTGCAGTTCCAGTGGGCGCCGAACCCCATGACGAACCACGCGACCTTGTCGCCCGGCCGAACGCGACCTGCGGCTTGCGCATCGAGGTGATTGGCCACGTTGTCGGAAGCGACCGCGTGCCCGAAGCGAGGAATGTTGGCGGTGAAGATCTTCTCGGGCGGAAGTCCGAGGACGCGCGCCATGATCTCCCAGGTCTTCGCGCTCACGTTGTGCGGGATCAGCAGATCGAGCTCGTCGAGCTGGAGCCCTGCATCGCGCAGCGCATCGAGCATCGTCTCGCGAATCAGCGGAAAGTACGCGGCGACGATCTGGTCGTGGCTGGCCTCGCAGTCCCAGTACACGCCGCGCGTCTCCTGCGCCACGGAGAGGATGCGATTGCGCTCGGCACCACGGGACACGACGCCCGCGCACGCGCCGTCCGACATCAAGTTGTAGACCACCTCTCGATTGGCGCCGGTGGGGAAGCGGTCCGCCGCGACGCAGAGCACGTGATCGATTCCGCTCTCGGCCGTGATCAGCGCGCGTGCGAGTCGGACACAGCCCTGGAACGCGCTGCACGCCATCTGTCCCACGCCCATCACCGGCACGCGCGACAACCCGAGCTCGATCTGAAGGCGGGTACCGGTGAATTTGAAGAGCGGCAAAGGATTGCTCGCACGGCCCCAGCCGTAGTCTTCGCCGGGATCGACGACCGCGCTGGTGCCCATTCCTCCTCCGAAGAGGATCAGGTCGATCTTCGAGAGATCGAACCCGCTGCGAGCGCGGAGATCGTCGACCGCGAGACGGGCGAGCTGCTCGACCGGCACGTCGGAGACGCGCACGGTCTGGAAACCGAGCGCTCGAAGCCTATCCGCGGAGCTGCGGGTGCGGCCGGCGGCGGCAAGCTCATCGACCTGTTCCTCGCGGGGCGGCAGGTAATACCCGAGCGCGCCCAGCCCGATCCCCGATGCAAAACGGGTTGTGGTGTTCGGCATTTCGCCAATGAACCTAGTTCGTGCGCGCTCCTCGTCAGTGACCTGCAGCGCCAATAGACGCGACATCGCGCGCCAACGCGGCGCGGGCGAGCGGGGGGCGAGCTCGCGCGCACTACTCCGACCACGTCAGCGCGAGGCAGCCCAGGTCGATCTCACAATAAGAGCACCCTTCGCAGATATCCTCGCCAGGGGTGTCGCCCATGCATCGAATCTGACGGACGAAGTGCGAGAGCGCATCGGGCCCGACGCTCATGGTGTCGACGTTCGTGTCGGTGTCCGTGTACGACCGAATGACGTAATCGTTGTGGACCTTCATCCCCGGCGCCAGCTCGCCCAGCAGCGTCGCATAGCCCATCGAATAGTCGGGCTGCGTCTCCTCCATAATCACTTGGAAGCCGATGCCCGTCACACCCTCCACTTCCACATAGGGGTAAACCTCGATCGTGACGTTGGGCCCATTGCCTCCGAACTCCGTGTCGCCCGGGCCGTCCAACAGGAGGGAGTCGAGCACCACGGTGGTATCAAAACATCCGATGGATATGGGCGAACAGACCGAGGCGAGGTTGCACCCCTCGCCTGCGTCGCAATCCGAGTCCTGGGTGCAGGGCGTGCCCCCGCCGGTCCCGGAGGAGCCACCCTCCCCGCCACCCCCGACGTCGGTGCCGCCGCCGGCATCTCCACCGCCGATGTTTCCGCCGCCCGTGTTTCCCCCGCCCTCGCCCATTCCAGAACAAGCCACGTCTGCTTTTTCGCCTTCGACCGCTCCGCCGTATTCCGTGACCGCGGCGCTCGCCGAAATGGTGCCGGCGTCGAGCACGAGATCGACCGTGAAGGAGGGTATCTCGAAGACTTGCTTCCCAATGATGGGGACGTCGACCTCCACGCTGGGCTTGATGACCAACGCACCGCCGCGCGTGAGATCACCCTCGTAGGAGGCCGTGTCTCCCTCGATTCCAGCGCAACTACCCGTAAAACCGACCTCGATGAAGCTCCCCTCGGCGACGTC
This sequence comes from Polyangiaceae bacterium, assembly GCA_013361525.1. Taxonomy (GTDB): domain Bacteria; phylum Myxococcota_A; class Polyangia; order Polyangiales; family Polyangiaceae; genus Xiheicaenibacterium. Next base: position 107,907 of record JABFXY010000065.1, read on the forward strand.
CAACACGAGCGAGCCGGGGATCCCGCCAGGCAGCGGAATGGGAGGAAGGCGAGCGGGGGGAATATCGGCTTTGGCGGATTGGGGTTTACCGATCGAGAAGGGATCGAAGGTCGTCTTCCCTTCGAAGGCGATGTTCACGTTCTCGATGCCGGGGATAGGGCCGTCGTAAGAAGGTAATCCGTCGATGTCGATCTTCAGCGTCCCGGTCATCGCGAAGCCGCCCTGAAGCGACAACGTCCCGCCGCCGCGGATCCCGATGAGCTCCGGGGCTGAAGCCGAGCCGCTCGGTTGGGTCTTCACTTCGACGACCGTCGTTCCGCCCGCGCTGAGATCGAACGAGGCTTGTACGGGCGATCCAGGAGGCTGAAGCCCCGTCGAATACGAGAACCCCGGGAGCACCTCCTCCTCGCCGCGCAACGTCAAATACGCCGGCTCGGACTCACAACCCGCGACGCCGACACTCGACGCGATCGCGACAGCCCCAACGACAACCAACAGCACACCGTTCGACAGGCTCGACATCAGCAGGTCTCCACGAAGAAAGTCGATCGCGAGACGCGCGAGCTGCTCGACCGGCAGGTCCGAGGCGCGCACGGTCCCAGCCCGATCCCCGATGCGCCACAGGTCGTGGTGCTCGGCATGGCCGCCGACGAACGTAGCCGGTGCGCCCTCCGCGTCACTGACTCGCGGCGCCAATAGACGCGACATCGCACGCCAAGGCGTCGACCATTTCCAATTGGCCGACGTCGAAGAGGCCGAGCCGGCGCGCTTCCTGCGCACCGGCTCGGTCTCGAGAACTCGAGAGAGCTCTCGAGTTCTCGAGGGCCGTCCTCCATCAAAACCAGCAGAATCCTCGAGAAAATCGCTCGGCACCGACCTTGCTCTAGGGCTTCGCGAACGCGGCGCGAGGAGCGCCGCTCCAATCGGAGGTTCTCGTGAAAGCCCTGAAGCTTCTTCCCGCCGCCGCGCTGCTCTTCGTCGTCCCCGCCTTCGCGCAGACCGCCAGCCCGGTCGCGCATTTCACCGGTACCGACGGCGACTGGTTCAATGCTTCCAACTGGAGCACGGGAAGCGTGCCGGACGCATCGACCGACGTCGTCATCGACGGCACCGACGTGGTGATCGATCCGGCGCAGGGCTCGGCCGACGTGGCGGTTCGCGATCTCACGGTCACCGGCGGCGGCTCGCTCACGACGTTGCCGGGCACGCTGCTCGAGACGCGCGCCGAGTACGTCTCGGACGGAGGAGAGCTCTTCTTCAGAAGCAGCGGATCGCTCGGCGCGGATCTCGTTTTCGAGTCGAGCTGCACGGTGACGAATCCGGCAGCGTGCGCGACCGAGCGATTGAGCCACATCCTCTTGAACCCCACCAGCCAAACCAAAAGGACCATCGTGCTCAAGAGCAGCGTGGTCGCGCAATTCGGTCTCGGAGGGCTCACGCCCGCCAGCCTGAAGCAATCCTCTGACGGAAGCGTGGAGCTCCACGCAGGCGCCGGGCACTACGCCACGGTCAACGCCGAAACGGTGGCTCTCGATGGGTATTTGACGCTCTCACTCCATTACGGCTTCGAGCCTGTCGACGGCGACGCGTTCGAGATCATCACTGCGAAGCGCAGCCTCACCGGCGAGTTCACCGACTTGCCCGAAGGTGAACTCGTCGGCTGCACCGACAGCGACGTCGGCCTCTACATCTCGTATGAGGGCAACACCGTCGTCCTCAGCGCGGAGGACACGGACCATGACGTCTGCATGTCGGTACCCGCGGTGCAGACAGTCGGCGGGAGGCGCTGAGAACTCCAAAGGAGAGGCCAACGCGGTTGCGTGCAACGCTATCGATTGTGTTGCACCACACGCCCGTCGCGCCCGACAGGAAATGGTCCCCCCCACTATCGCTTTCCCCGCGGGGCTCGCGTAACAGTTGTGGCCTATGTCGACGTGGAAGTGCCCGGGCTGCGACACGAGCGTGCCGGACTACCTAGTTAGCTGCGCATCTTGTGGCTACGACCGATCGCCGCTGTCGAGCGATGGCCGCGCCGATCGCGCCCCGCCCTCGATGAGCGGCCTCGCGGATCCCGCCGTTTCGTATCCGTGGCTCGCGCGGGGCGCGGTGCTCTTTCGCGTCTTCGGATACATCACGCTGATCCTCGGCCTATTGAAGATGGTCGGCGTTTTGTATACGTCGCTCGACCACCTCGACGACGCGTTGCAATGGCTGGCCCTCTTCTTCGGCCTTGTCGGGTGGGGAGTCGCGGTCGCGATCTCGGTCGTGATCCTCTTCATCTTGTCCGACGCCTCGGCGGCCTTGCTCGGCGTGCATCGCCGGCTGAACGTCAGGTCGTGACGTTCGGGGGATAGCAGCGTCGGTTACCATCGACCTGTCAGGCGCGCGCCTTTCCGCCGTCCCTGCGCCGCTCGAGGTCATCATGCGAGCTCTCGTTCCCTCCGTTCGTGCGTCGCGCATCCGCGCGTGCGCCCGTGCGTGCTCGGCGAGGCGCTTGCACCTCTCGGAGCTCGGGCGGGTCGCCGCGTCGATGTGAGCCGCGCTGCCGGCGATAGCCGGCGCGCGCGAGGCATCCACTGGGACCACGGGGCCCGGCGGCGCCTTCGCGCGAATGGCGGCGGCGCGGCGTTTCCCGCTCTTTTTTTGCCCCGAGAAGGTCTCGGTTTCCATGCGCTCTCGCATTCAATGCAACAGAACCGTCGGCATCGTCGCGCACGTCGACGCCGGCAAAACCACGCTCACGGAGCGAATCCTGCACGCAACCGGTCGGGTTCACGTGCTCGGCACGGTCGACGGCGGCACCACGACTACCGATCACGATCCACGCGAGCGCGCTCGCGGCATCACGATTGGCGCGGCTGCCGTCACCTTCGAGCACCGTGGACATCAGGTGTCGCTCGTCGACACACCGGGCCACGTCGACTTCGGTATCGAGGTCGAGCGCAGCTTGCGCGTGCTCGACGGCGCGGTCGTGGTGCTCGACGCTGTCTCCGGCGTCGAGCCTCAGACCGAGGCCGTCTGGGCGCGCGCGGAGCGGCACGGCATCCCCCGCGTCGTCTTCGTAAACAAGCTGGATCGCGCGGGCGCCGACTTCGAAGGCGCCGTTCGATCGGTCGAGGAGGTGCTCGGTGCGCGGGCGCTTCCGCTCGTCGTTCCCTCGCCCGCGGGTGGGACGCTCTTCGATCTCGTACATCTACGCGAGATCGAGGCGGGTTCACGATCCTCGGACGACACGCGACCTCTTCGCGGCGACGCGGAGCGGTTCGCACGAGCCGCGCGCGACCGCATCGTCGAGACTCTCACGTTGATCGACGACCACCTCCTCGGGGTGTTCGTCGGCGCCGGAGAGATCGACGACGCGGCGCTCCTCGATGCGCTTCGGCGGGCGACGATATCCGGCCGGATCGTACCGGTTCTCGCGGGCTCCGCGAAGATCGGGCTCGGTGTCGGTACGTTGCTCGACGCGATCGTCGACCTACTCCCCTCACCCGCGGATCGTCCTCGGGTGCGTTCGGAGGCGGGCGAGACGTTCGCCTCGGATCCCGATGGCCCCCTGGTGGCGTTCTGCTTCAAGGGTGTGCACGACGGATTCGGGCAGCGCACCTTCGTGCGGGTGTATTCAGGCACGCTACGCAAAGGCGATAGTGTCTTTGCGGCGCGCGTCGGACGAGCCGTTCGGATTGGGCGGTTGGCGCGCCTGTTCGGCGATCGGGTCGAGGACCTCGATGCGATCGGCCCAGGCGAGATTGCCGCGGTGCTCGGCCTTCCTTTGGGAACGGGCGAGACACTTTCGGATCGTTCACATCCGGTATTGCTCGAGACACTCGCGGTCCCGGCACCGGTCGTCCACGTGGCGATTCAGCCGCGGACGGCGGAGTCGCGGTCACGGCTCGGTGAAGCGCTTCGGCGCGTCTTGTCGGAGGACCCTTCATTGTCGTCCTCGGCCGATCCAGAAACGGGCGAGACGCTCTTGTCGGGGCTCGGCGAGCTCCACCTCGAGGTCACGCTCGACAAGCTGCGGGACGATTACGGCGTCGATGTTCGCGCATCGGCTCCCCAAGTCGCCTTCCGCGAGACCATTACCCATCAATCTGAAAGTGAGGTAAAACACATCAAACGAACCGGCGGCCCAGGCCAATACGGTCACGTCATCTTGCGGGTCGAACCAGCCGACAGAGGCACCGGTATCTCGTTCGAGGACCGGTCCGAAGGCGGCGTCGTTCCGCGTGTGTTCGTTCCGGCGGTCGAAGCGGGTGCGCGCGAAGCGGCTGCGCTCGGCGTACGCGCGGGGTATCCGGTCACGGACGTGCGGATCACGCTACTCGGCGGGTCCTCGCATTCGCACGACTCGAACGAGCTCGCGTTCGCGCTCGCCGCGCGGCGAGCGTTTACCGAGGCCGTACGTTCTGCGGGTCCCGTCCTGCTGGAGCCCGTCATGAGGGTGGACGTCACGGTACCCGACGCTGCCCTCGGAGACGTGCTCGGCGATTTGGCCTCGCGAAGGGCGCGAATCGACGAGTTGAACTCCCGCGGCCTCGCGCGGACCATCATTGCGCACGTCCCGCTCGCCGAGCTCATCGGCTACGTCACGGCGCTGCGCTCGCGGACGCAGGGGCGAGGCACCGCGTCGATGACGCTCGAGGGATATGAAGTAGCGCCCGAGAGCATCGTCGAGCGTGCGGGCGGTCGGGTCTGACTGTGTCATGAGAGCCGGGCGGCGAATGCCGTCCGGCTCGCTTTTCTGTGAGTCTCGAAGCGGCGACCTGCGAACCATTTGATCACACCGAGGCGGACTGTCACGTTGGTCGTGGGGGTTTCGAGCGCTAAAGTTGCGAAATGCGGGAGCGCGCAACACGCCCCGAGGAGGGCAAGTCGCCCGCGGACGTGGCCGGCCAGGCGGCCCCTCGGTCCGAACGCGGGCGCGAATCCGAACTCGCAGCACGCGAGGCCGCGCAGGACGAGCGCGAGCGGGCGAACGACGAGCGCGAGCGATCTCAGGACCAGCGCGACGCCGACCAATCGCGGCGCGAGACGGCGGAGGACGAGCGGCAGCGCCTTCGCGAGATGTTCGTCGGCATCCTGGGCCACGACCTTCGTAATCCACTATCCGCCATTACGATGGCGGCGGACGTCCTGGTCCGCGCGGGTGATTTGCCACAGCAACATGCGCAAACAGCGCATCGAATCAAGCGCAGCGCAAAGAGAATGGCGCGCATGATTGACCAGTTGCTCGACTTTGCGCGAACGCGCCTCGACTCCGGCATTCCGATCGAGCCGAGGGAAGTCGACATGAACGAGGTCGCGCGTCAGGTCGTGGAGGAGCTCGAGCTTGCCAATCCCGGTCGCGTCGTCAAGCTCGTGCCCGCGGTCGACGGCAAGGGCGTCTGGGATCGCGATCGCATCGTTCAACTGCTCTCGAATCTCGTCGGCAATGCCATTCAGCATTCCGATGCCGGCGCCGGCGTCGCGGTGAGGCTCCGGTCCGATGACGACGCGATTGAGATCGCCGTTCACAACGCTGGACAGCCGATCCCCGAGGACTTGCTGCCACGACTTTTCGACCCCTTCCGCCAAGGCCGACACGCAGCGAACGGGCTCGGCCTCGGCCTCTACATCGCAGCCCAAATCGCTTTCGCGCACCGCGGCAAGATCGACGTCGTCTCGACGGCGGGTGATGGGACGACGTTTCGCCTCAGCCTTCCTCGGCAGGCGACCGCAAAAGTCTGAGCCGATTCGTGCCCGAGGGTCCGCACGGATGGCCTGGAGCCTTCCGCCTTTCCTCACGACGCGGTAGGTCACGCTACTACCGTCTGGAGCCCACATGTTTGCGCCATCCCCGACGTCGCCATCGATGACGACGGCAACGCAAGCTCGGTGACGGAATGTAGCGTTCCGCGCATCGCGGGCAGGTCGCTGTCAGCAATACCGGGAACGCGGTCGCAGCATGGCAGCAAGCCTACGAGGTTTGGGCGAACGTGTCGGCGTCGCAGGCATGGCGCTTCATGTGCTTCACGGGCTCCTCAGCGCGGAACCTGGTCAACGACCGAAGAAGGGCTCGCGCACTCCGAGCGATCGTCGGAGACGGGCTAGATACGCCTCCATCCCGGCATCGGACATGTCCAGGATGGCTCTGAATGACTGAAACGCGCCCTGCGGTTTGCCTTTGTGCTCGTCGTGGAGCTCGACGATGGCCTTGAAGAGCGCCTGCCGCTCGGAGCTCCAATTGGGATGGGGAACCACTTTGTACAACTCGAGCTCGTAGGCAGCGGCTTCGATTTGGGTGAGCTGCTGGATTTCCAATTGCGACTTAACCTTGACAACCGTGCCCCAACTGAAGTGGTACAAGGACCCCGCACCCGTCGGTTTCGCCTTCGGCCTGTTCGCGTCCGGGACACGGTGGGAGAGCTCGATGAGATTGGTCGCCCGAGCAGCATCGATGCAATGGATCCTCTCCGCTTCATATCTGGTGAGGATGTCGCTTATCGTTCCGGTTAGGATGATCGGCGCAAAAATCGTCTTGCCGGACTTATCTTCTTTGGGCAACAGGCACTCTCGCAGAGTGAACTGGGGGAGCCCCCCCTGCGGGGAACCGCTTCCGCATTTCGCCCCTAACCTCTTTGATGAAGCCGGCATGGCCCGTCAAGTACCCGCGCCGAAGCACCAGGACGACTTGAATCTCGCCGACCGGGAGACGACAAAGGATCGCCTCCGCGACTCTCTTCGCCGGCTGTTCGGGCAGCCCGTCTGCGTGATATGCAATTGCGAACTGGACGCCGACGGCGTTCAATCCGAAGAATTTGATCGCCCCGCACCCCGAGACGTCGTCTGTCGAAACCTCGTCATGGAGTGACCGGGAGGGCGTGGGCAGAATGCACATCTTCTGCACGCGAACCGGCTTCTTCGGGCTCGATGGACAATGCTGGACGCACTGACCTGGCGGCGGGAGCTTCAACGCCAGGTTCGAGCCGACGAACGCGACCCTGGCGCCGATGGCCTCTTCATGGCCGTTCGTTCCCTCGGCGCGTTTGGAGCAGTGACGACACCCCTGACATCGTCTGCAAAAGCCGACCCGGCCGCAGTCCGAATGAAATTCGAGTCCAACCTGGTGCTCGAAACAGCGGAGAAAATGGTTGTTACATCCGTTGCAGACTTTGCAGAGCTTCTGCTCACCACATTCAGAGCAGACATGGAGCAGCTCTTCGCAATAGCGACATCGCCTCAAACATTCCACGCAACGCCGACAGGTCTCGCAAAGACTAGGCGTACAGCAATCTACACACGGCTTCAAATTCGCAGCGCACTTGGGACAGGGCGGTAGCATCGACTGCTCCTTTAGCGCGGGCGTGCGGCCGCGCTCCACACGTCGGCAGGCACGGCGGCGAGGACGCTTGCCATGCGCCGCTCAGGCGCGCCGCCCGCGACGCGAAGTGCCGCCGCGACAGTCGGGTGCTCATCGAACCGCGGTGACACCAACAAGGCGAGCTCGACAAACGCCGCCAAGTCCGCATCACTCCTGAGTGCGTGCCTGCGTGCCCGCTCGAGCGCCTCGAGAGCGACCCGCTCGAGCTCCATGGTCTCGGCCGCGAGCGTGCGCGGGAAGGCAGCTCGCGCACGGGTGACGACAGTCCGAACGAAGCGGCGATCGACCGCCGCCTGGAGCGCAGCTCGCTGCGCGGATCGAATGGTGAGCACTGTCTCTCCTTCCCGGCACGCCGGGCCGGCAATCAGGTCTGCCCGGGTGAGCGTAAAACGACCGTCAACAGGACTCGGCCGGAACCCCAGCCTCGCGAGCACGCGCGCCGAAGCCAGGTTTTCCGCGCGAACGGCGGTCGTCACCCTCGATGCGCCGAGCTGATCGAAGCCGAGCCGCAACACGCTTCGACATGCCGACGTCGCATGGCCACGCCCGCGATTGGATGCCTCGATCCAGTAGGCGAGCGTCGCGACTTGCGGGTAGACGGCATCGAACACCAGCGTCACCGCACCGACGAGGGTGCGGCCGCCGCCGCTCTCTGACTTCGCGAAGAGGACAAAATCGAATCGCGAGCCCACTCGAAGCCCATCCCGCGCAGCGCGCACTGTCTCGTCGACCCAAACCTCGACACTTTCCCGCGGGTGTCCGAATGCTTCGCGGGTCGCAGCGTCTGCGGCCGCGATGAGGAGCGCGGTGCGATGGGCACGGCCGAGCGGGCGCAACCATCGGCGCCCCTCCCAGCGGTCCGGTACGACGTTCATCGCATTGGCCATCACGCGACGAGGGTACGCGTGACGTCGGGTGGTTCAAAGAGCGAAGGCGCGCGACTCCGTCAGGGCGTCGAGCCCATCATCGGTCCGTGCAAGGTATGCAAATAGTAGAAGAAGCTCGACGTCCTGAGGTCGCCGAGGCCGAACGAATAGTAGAAGCGCGATCCCCCTGCGGGGTGCGCAATGCCGAACGGCTTGACGTCGACGACCGTGCTTATCGAGGCGCCGGGGGCCAAAACGACGGGCTTCGCGTCCTTCTTCATCGGATTGGACGGAAGACGTAGCTCCCGGCCGGATTCGTCGCGCACCGTCAATGCATTGGCCCATTGCACGTCACCGCCCTGCTCGAAGAGCCCGCGCACCTCGACTGCCGCGGCTCCGTCGTTGTGGAGGGTGAGCTGGAACAGGCCGTCGCCGTATTCGTTGCTCCATTGCACGACCTTGGCGGGGGGCACCTGCGCGACGGACCATTTCAAACCATCCGGTAGGACCGCGTGGGCGCTCGCAATGGCCGCCTCGAGCTGAGCATCGGAGGGCGTGATCCACGTGGCAACGTATTCGTTCTCTGCCTTGACGAGCGTGCCTTCGATATGGCGAAGGCCGACGATCACCGGCTCGCCGTTCTTGAACGGCTCCGAAAAGGCACGCCCCCGGATGCTGGCTCGAACCCGCTGTGGCGTGCTTCCGCCGGAGAGACGGCGCTCCACGATCACGTCGAATTCGTGAACATAGATCGGCGGCTCGACCTCGAGGATCGCTTCGATGCGCGCGCCCTCGAGGGTCCCTACGACGATGATGTCGGCACGCTCGAGCGCCTTCTGCCCCTCCTCGCCGAGACGGGCGACCCTCGTGCCCGTGCCGGCGGCGTCGACCGAAGCACTGAGCGCGGCGACCATTGCGCCTTTGGGGGCGTCGACGGACACGGTCTCGGTGGGGTTTGCGGCCCCCTTCGCGCCTTCCGACGGGGCGCAACCAAACGACAGGGCAAGGGCGAGAGCGGCAAGCTTCTTCATGGGTGGCTCTCGTACGGGCGGCCTCGCGAAAGGATCTGACGCGAGGATCAAAGGCGCTCAAACCGCTCGGCCAAGGGCGTCGGCGATTCAGGCAACACGGAGAACACCTCGAGTCGGAGCGGGAACGCCGATGGCAGATCGACCACCGCGACACCCTTGGGCGCGAGCCTTGCCAGGCTGGATTGAACCATCGCGACGCCTACGCCGGTCTCGACGAGGACCATTGCGGCGATCGGATCGGCAACCTCGTAGCGGACGTCGGCGATGACGCCGATGCGCGCGAACCCCGCCGTGAACGCACGCCGCGCCGACGGGGAGACGGACTCGGGGAGCGCGACGAAGGCATCGTTCCTCAGGCGTTTGGCGCTCCAGGGGCGACGCGTGAGCTCGTGCCCCGCCGGCACGGCGAGGACGAACGGCTCGTCGTGGACGCGTCTCGCGGTGAGGCCCGATCCGGGCGCCGGCGCGCTGTAGGTGAACCCGACGTCGAGCTCGCGCATCTTCAGCGCCTCGTGTTGTTGCGCCGACCGCAGACTGCGCAGCTCGATTCGCGCGGCGGGGACGCGGCGCTTCAACGAGGCGAGCGCCTTCGGCACGACACCGGCGTGGACGGCGCCTTCCACGAAGCCGACGACGAGCGAGCCCGCCTGTCCCGCGCTGAGCTCGCGGGCGCGCTCTTCCATTCGGGCAGCGCTGGCGAGGAGCGCCCGCGCCTCGCGCAAAACCTCCTGCCCGGTCGCCGTCAGCCGGAGGCGCTTGTTCTTTCGCGTGAAGAGCGTGACGCCGAGGCTCGCCTCCAGCTGGAGGACGCGCCGGCTCAGCGGTGAAGCGGAGATATGCAGTACCTGCGAGGCGTGTCCGATGTTCTCGTGCTCCGCGACGGCGACGAATTGCGTGAGTAGAGCCAGGTCGAGCATCGGACCTCCCATGTCTCAAGTCGGTCGATATCGGTCGTGGACGAAGCTACATCGAGCACGCACGATTGCGAATAGATCTTCTTCGAAAGGGCAATCGCATGGCGCTCAAACGGTTCGGGTTCATCGTCACGGGCTCCGGTCTCGATCCCGCGATCCATCGCCTCGAGATGCGTTCGCCGACGTTCACGATGGTGGCAGTCGGCATTCCACGGGCGGAGGACGCTCCAGCCGTCGCACGCGAGCTCGTCGCCGAAGGTGTCGAGCTGTTGGAGCTCTGCGGGGGCTTTGGACCCCTGGGCGCCGCGCGTGTTCTGGAGGCAATCGACGGCGCGGTGCCGGTTGGGGCCGTCGGTTATGGGCCGGAGTCAATCGACGCGCTCTATCGCTTGTTCGCGCCGGCGGAACGCCAAGTCTGTTAGGTGTCGCTCGTGTTCGCCGACGCGAGACACTTGATCGTAGCGTTGTGCGGGTTCCTTGCGGCTTGCGGCTCGAACGCGTCGAGCCAGCAGCCATCAGCGACGCTCTCGACGTCCAACGTCGATTCGAACAGCGCAGCGACAGGCGAGCTCCGGATACTTCCGGTGCTGTGTGGACGGGACAACTACGCGTACTTGATTTGGCGCGAGCCCTCGCGCACGGCAGCTGTGGTCGACCCGTCGGCATATCCATGCGTGAGCGCGGCGCTCGCCGGGGAAAAGCTGACGCTCGGCGCGATCCTGGCCACACATCACCATTCGGACCATGTCGGCGGGATTCCGCAACTGCTGCGCGATTCACAGGACATCCCCGTCTTTGCCGGGGCGGCTGATGTGGAGAAGATCCCGGAAGCCTCGCGACCGGTCGAGGATGGTGAGGTCATCGTCGCCGCCGGGGTCGAGCTCAAAGCGATCGGCGTCCCGGGACACACGCGCGGGTCGACAGCGTTCCTCGTGGAGGACGCGGTTTTTACGGGCGATACACTCTTCGCTGGAGGTTGCGGCCGCCTTTTCGAGAGCCGCGACCCGCGAATCATGCATGACTCGCTGAACGAGAAGCTCGCGAAGCTGCCGCCGGAGACACGCCTATTCTCCGGTCATGAGTACGCCGCAAACAATGCGCGCTTCGCCCTCGAAGTAGAGCCGGACAACGCAGCCGCTCGCGCGCTCGCCGAGCGTGCAGCCGCCGCCTCGGCTCGCTCGGAGCCGACGCCATCGACGACGCTCGCCGAGGAGCGGATGCACAACCCGTTTCTTCGCGTGACCGAGCCCGCGCTGAAGCGGCGGTACGGCACCGAAGATCCCATCGAGGTGTTCGGCCGACTTCGAGCCGACAAAGACAAGTTTCGCTAGGCGCAACCCAACGAGACCACGTGAGCGCGACGAGTCGTGAGGGCCACGTGGTGTGCGCCCCTCAACGACATTTGTTCGGGACCGTGGCGCGGCCTTGCACCATGATGCGCCGGTGATCGGCAGCTCGTTTCCGCAGGTGTGGAGGTCGGCAGTGCTCGTCGTCGCCGGCTCCTCGATGCTCGCGGCCTGCGCCGCGACCCCGGGCTCGGCTGACCCGCCGGTCGCCACCGTGACGGTCGCGCCCCTTGTGGCCGCACACGCCGAGCGTCCGGTCGACGAGCCGAGACGACGGACTACCGTGCGCGTATCGCTGGAGCAGGCGGGCAAAGCGGTGCCCATCGTGGACCACCGCGCCCGTCTCACACGCGATCCGTTCGTCATCGAGGTGCCGCTCGATCGAGTGGGGACCGGCGTGCATGTCAGCGTCTCCCCGAACCGGAAGCTCTTCGACATCGCCAATACAGGCGGCGATCTACCGACCGAGGACGGAGCGGCCTTCGGCCTCGGATCGTCGTTCGCCGAGAAAGCCCCTGTCCCCGACCCGGACTTGACCATCTCTCCTGAGGGTTCGCACTATTGGTATTATGACAACGAGTCCGACAATCGTTGCCACGAGGTGCGGCGCGAAGACAGCGCGGTCATCTTCTGCCGGCGACAAGTCGATTCGCTGTTTTGGGTCGGCGAGAATTTCCGGGTGCAGCAGCCGATAACGGAGAGCAGGGAGCCGGTGCTGTATCTGGTTTTTATGAAGCGAACCGACGAGCGCAAGGTGCGGCCGGAGCCTGCTTGGGAGTGGATTGAGGTTCAGTTCGAGTCGTAACTCGCTAAGCGAGCGCGGTTTTGAGCGCGTGGATCGCCTGTGCGATCGCGGCGCGCACCGCCGGCGTTTGCGCGAGCGGGTTCAGCATCACGAAATCGTGGACGGTGCCGTTGTACCGCGTCGAGGTCACGCGGACGCCCGCCTGCGCGAGCTTGTCGGCGTACGCCTCACCCTCGTCGCGGAGGACATCGCCGTCGACGATGATGAGCGCATCGGGCAAGCCGCGGAGCTGGTCGACCGTCGCCCGGCCCGGCCATGTCGGCACCGCCGGTTCTTTGCCGGTGAAGCCCTCCATATCGAACATCCATTTCAGGTTGTCCTTCGTCAGCCAGGGGCCATCGGCGAACTCCCGGTACGACTCGTTCTTTGGCATATAATCGACCACCGGATAGAACAATACCTGATAGCGAATCTTCGGCCCCCCGCGCTCCTTGGCCATCAACGTCACGACCGCTGTCATATGGCCGCCCACGCTGTCGCCGACGATGGCGATGCGCGAGGGGTCGACCCGCAGCTTGTCGGCGTGTTTGACCGCGTATAGAAGCGACGCGTACGCCTGCTCTTGTTGCGTCGGATACTTGGCATCGGGCGCGTTGATGTAGTCGACGAAGACGAACGTCGCGCCGACCCCATTGGCGAGCTCGCGGACGAGCCTGTCGTGCGTTATCTTGTCGCCCAGCACCCAGCCGCCGCCGTGGAAGTACATGACGAGCGGCAGCACGTCCGTTTCACGCGTGTGCGAGGGTCGTACGATGCGGATACGCGTCTCCCCCGTGGGGCCGACCGGCCAGATCGTGTCTTCGATCTTCGCGTCCTGAAGCTCGGTCGGCTGCGACTGCAGGTCCGTCAGAACCTTGTGCGCTTCAGCTGGGTCGAGGTCGTGAAGCGGCGGGCCGCTCAAGCTGCCAATGAACGATTGCGTGATGGGTTCGAGCGCCATGTTCCACCTTCTTCGTGCGGAGAACGTTCGGTCACTCGACAGTAGGCTGCAAAGGCCGAGCCCTTCGTCCCGCTCGAGGTCGGCGTCGCATCTGGGTCCGCGCATCTGTAAGTCCCGCTCACGCAGGCGCCGCGCGATCGAGTATCGGGAGCTCGCGCTCTTGTCGCCGCCGAGCGCGCCCTGCAAACAAGAACGTCAGGCCTACCGCGCCGACCGGCAGCAGAAACTGCCAAGAGCGGCGCGTCGCATCCGCGACGATTTGCGCCGACAGGCGCCGGATCCCGCGCGCCGCGATCCGTGACGATTCCCCCGACAGCGCGTGACTCTCCACCGCGGTCACGAGGCGCTGGCCAAGGGCATGTTCACCCACGAATCTGGCAGCCCCCACGACGGACAAGCATAGGAGCGTCGCGACGACGAGCTCGAGCCCGAACCATTGCAGAGCCCGCCCGGCGTCTCTCCGATGAATCGCCAAGGTCACCACCAAGCACGCGACCAGACCGCCAATCGCGACGCCGAGCGCGACGCGCCATAAGCGAATGGTCGGGGGCGCAACGGCGCGTACTTCGGGTCCGAGGTCGATTCGGTCCGGGATGCGCTCGAGCGCGCGTGTCAGCCGCAATCGATAGGCTCTCATCGAGGCGGCCGCCGTCTCGGCGTCGCCGCAAACGAGCTGACCGAAGAGCGACTGGCACGAGCTCTCGACGCTGTCCTCCAATACGTTGAACCGAACGACGACCGCTTGTTTGAGCTCATGAAGAGGAACAACGGCCCGATCCTCCGTCTGCTCGACCACCGATCCGGAGGCGGCGTGAATCGAGACTATCGTTCGATCGAGCCACTCTTCGGTCACCACCGACTCGATCCCGGCGCGCACGGCCTCACGATTGATTGCGCTCGGGAGCGGCGTTGTGGGGTCGTCGGCGACGACGTGTTCGGTCAACGTGTCGACGATCGCCTGGCGTGTGCCCGACGAGCGCGCCGACGCGACGAGCGCGCGCGAATCCTTCGCGTATTCGAGCACGGTGACCGATACGAAAACGGCGAGCGAAAGGATCGCAAAGGCGACCAACGTGATAAACGATGCGATCGCTCGCATGCTTTTTCGGATCGCTGCAATCCAGGTTCCAACCGAGGATCCTGCTGCTCGCTCATCCCTGGGGTGCAAACCCTTGCACCCCGACGTGCAAGGCCGTGCACCTCGCGAAGCAAAGCCGGCAGAATTGCCCTTTACGGCGCGGGCACGCAGCTTGAAGTGAGCGCGCCGCCATGAAGACTACGTTGACGCGCCGAAAGACTTTGTCCCTCGCCGGAGCGGCGGGGGCCTATTCGTTGTTGGGGACGTTCGGATGTGGTGATAGCGCCGGTTCGGGTGGAACCGGCGGCGAAGGTACGGGACAAGGCGGTGAACCGGGCACGGGCGGGTCGGGCGCGGGTGGCATCGACGGCACCGGAGGCATGACGGGACCGGGGGGCAACGGCTCGGGAGCCGGCGCGCAGGGTGGCGAAGGCGGCGGCGGGACGAGCACCGGATGTGGGGAGGCCGTCGTCGGCGGCTACGCCGCGCTGAACCTCGCGGACCACCCGGTCTATTCGATCGATATGGCTCTGCAGGACTATCCGCTATGGGCCGCCCAGGGCTCGGGCGAGGTGACCGAGCACGAGGTCGGGATTTGGTGGGATGGCGGGGACGCTCTGCGGACACATCCGCCGACGGTAGAGCAGCTGGGAAGCGGCATCGGTGCGCTCTCCAACCTCTGGCGCGACGCGACGCTCGAGATACGCGAGCTCAACTTCCGGTACGAGTTTCAAATGGGCCCGGAGTATTGCTCGCGCACGAACGGCAACCTGCCGAAGTTCGTCATCGCGCATTCGACGACGTCGCTGAACCCGAGCGCGGACGCCGTCGCGCGGCCGATGCTCTATTGGCGTGAGATCGACACCGCGGACAATCCGAAGTTCAATCGGCCGAACACCCTCGGCATCTGCCCTGCGCAGGGCACCTGGCAATCGTGGTCGGAAACGGAATACTCCGAGGACGGTACGGCCTGGCCCATGCAGTTCCAGCCCGTCTATTGGGCCGACGCGGCCGACACGTTCGGCGGCGCCCCGGTGCTCGACGCCACCGAGATCGTGACCATCGAGATGCGGATGATCGCGATCGCGACGGCGGAGTACCCGAGGGGCCTCATCGCCGTGCGCGTCTATCGACGCAACGGCGATGTCTTCGAGCGAGGGATGCCGTGGGACCGAGACGAAAATCATCCGGTCGGCATCAGCTACATCCAAGAGATCCAGATGTTCGGCGGCGGGTACTACAACAACGCCAACGCCTTCCACGAGAACAACTACACCCGCATCGGTGGCCACATCACCCTCGCGAGGAACTGCGGTGGTTGGCTCGGGCCGCGCGCGGGGTTCGTGCAAGTCTGAAATAGCGTCGGCGAAACGAGGCGGTCGCTACCGGTCGCGCCGGCGGCTAACATGCGTGGTCGCATGCGCGGCAGTGGAGACGACGTAACGACGCAGATGGATCTCGCGTCGCAAATCGGCGCGACGGACGCTCAGGATCAGCGGGCATATCTGGTGGTTCGCACCGACACGGTCGCCGACGTCCGCGTCCTCGACGAAGGAGGCGCCTTCGTCGTCGGGCGCACGAAGGACGCCGATGTCGTCGTCGACGACGCGCGCGTTTCGCGAAGGAACACCGAGATTGCGCTCCGGGGCCGGCGGCTGATCGTCCGCGACCTCGGCAGTCGCAACGGCACGCGCGTGAACGCGACGGTGTTGAAGAACGAGGAGCGCGCGGCCGTGCGCGGCGACGAGATCGTGATTGGGCCTGCGAAGATCACGGTAGCCGCGACGCCTTCTGCGCCGTCGGCGCCCGCGCCGACGGCCGTGTCCGCGGCAGCGCGCGCGTTCGTCGCGGAAGATCCGAAGATGAAGGAGATCTTCGCGCTGGTCGAGCGGCTCGCTCACGTGCCGACACCCGTGTTGATTCGGGGGGAGACCGGCGTCGGAAAGGAGATCCTCGCGGACCGCCTCCACGCCGCAGGCCCGCGCGCGCGCGGCACGCTCCTTCGCGTCAATTGCGCGGCAGTCGTCGAGTCGCTCCTCGAGAGCGAGCTCTTCGGGCACGAGCGCGGCGCTTTCACCGGCGCGACGGAGCGCAAGCGAGGTTTGGTCGAGGCCGCGAGCGGCGGCACGCTCTTCCTCGACGAGATTGGCGATCTGCCGCCGGCGATGCAGGCGAAGCTCCTTCGCGTCCTCGAAACACAGCGCGTCCAGCGCGTCGGTGGAAGGGAGGAAGTCCAAGTCGACGTGCGGTATGTCGCTGCGACGCACCAGGACCTCGAGGCCATGGTGGAGCGCGGAACCTTCCGGCGCGATCTCTATTATCGGCTCGCCGGCTTCATCGTCGACGTCCCTGCCCTGCGCCTTCGCCGCGCCGACATCCTTCCGCTGGCGCGCAGGTTCGCCTCCGCATTCGCATCCAAGATCGGTCTCGCCGGGGCGCCGCAGCTATCCACAGAGGCCGAATCGTACCTGCTCGACTACCTGTGGCCCGGCAACGTCCGAGAGCTGAAGAACGCAATGGAACACGCCGTCGTCCTCGCGAACGGCGCGGCGATCGTGATCGAGCATCTCCCCAAAGCCGTCGCCTCGCCGCCGACGCCGGAGAGCGGCTCGATGGCGCAAGAGGTCGACTCGGCGGAGCGGCGCGCAGTCGACCAAGCGCTCGAGGCGGCGGGCGGCAATCGCGCGCGCGCAGCGGAGCTGCTCGGCGTGTCGAAGAGAACGCTCCAATACCGGCTCGCCAAGTGGGGCATTAAATCGTGAAGTGCCGGAGCCTCACTGCGGTCGCCGTCGCATTGGTTGCGGCTTGCACGATCGAGGTCCCGCTCGACGACAAACGCTGCCCGTGTGCGGACGATTGGATCTGCAACCCGTTCACCGACACTTGCGAGAGACCGACCTGCGACGCCGACGTAACGACGAGCAACCTTTCGGCGCAATGGTCGACGTCGAACGAGATCTTTTGGACGTGGGACGTCGCAGGTCAGCCCTCCGCGTTCTTGTCGTACGAGCTCGTCCTCGCAGAGTCGAAGGACGACCTCGAGACCCGGAGCGGAACGGCGCGGACCTTCGATGTCTCGACGAATTCGGAGCTCGGCGACCCCATAACGAGCGTGGTCACGCGGGGCCTCGATCCCGACACGACGTATTTTGCGCAGCTCGTGGTGACCGACTCGAGCCAATGCAGTTTTGGTTCCGACATCGTCGCTCGCGCGACGCGCGCGGAAGCGCAAAATAGTGTCGTCATCTTCCGTGATGAACCCGTCGCGGGCGGCGTCCTGCGACCGGAGGATGCCGGCGGACCGCAAGTGGTCTCCGACGGGACCGGCGCACATATCGAATACGTGCCCAGGTTCCACGATGCGTGTGTCCCGGAGGACGAAGACTTCGACAGCGTCCGTGCCCTTTGCGGTCAGCCCATCAAACTTCAGGAGATGACGCTCGACGTATCGCGTGACGAAGCATCTCCTCAGCTCGACCGCTTGAACGCAGATACGTTCGGCGAATCGTTCTTGGAGATGTCGCTGTCGAGCGAGGCACCGGTCGATACCCTCGTATTCCAGATCTGGTTCCGCCTCGCGAGCTGCACGACGGACGATTGCCGGTACGTGGCCGGAGGCTTCACGCTGCCGGCAAATAGCGGATACGAACCCATCCAAATCCCGTTGACCGAGTTCAGGACCGCCGACGACGTTGCGCTGACGTACGAGGTTCTGGACGTTCCGGACGGCGAACCGATCAAAGAGTTCGGTTTTTCGTTCCAATGGCACAAGACCGGAACTTACCGGATTGATGACATCGTCATTCGCCACTGATCGTCAATCGATCGTGACGGTGAGCCCGGCTTGCAATGGTCCGAGCCGAAGGGACACCGCGGGCGCCCCTTGCTCGGCATCGTTATCGCGGACGACCAGGACGACGTCGACGATTCCCCATGTAGCGCCCGCCAGAAGGACGCCGCCGCCGATTCCGAAGCAGATGTTCGCGCCGAGCGCGAAGTCCTCCGCCTCGCCGGCGAGGGCCGCCGCGTCCGCGTGAATCGGCTCGTCGATGGCATCCGCCTCTTTGCCCTTGGCGAGCGCGCCGAGCACACCACCCACGATGAGCCCTGCGCCACCGATACCCGCGACCAACCAAGGAAATGGGCTCGCGCTGCGCGTGGGGCGCTGTTTCGCGGCCTGCTCCGCGCGCAGCCGCTCGGCTTCGGCTTTTGCGCGGAGCTCTTGCCACTCTCGGACTTGCTCACGCAGGGTTTCGATGCGCTTCTCGATCGCGCCGCGATCCGGGATGTTTTCCGCCTCGCGCAGGTACTGCTCGTACGCCGCAATGGCGCCCGCGAGATCTCCACTTCCCTCGCGGGCCTTCGCGAGATTGAACAAGAGAACGGGAGCACCGGTGAGCGCGTGCGCCTTCTCCAACAGGCGCGCGGCCTCCTCGAAGCGACCCGCGCGGTAGTGTTCGGCGCTCTCCGCAAAAAGCCGATCCGCTTCGCTGCTCGCGTCCGACGACTGGGCCGAGGCGCCTCCGGGGAAAACGACGGCGGGGAAAACGACGGCGGAGAGGCATACACCCGCGGCGAACATTCCGCCGCCGATCCACCGCATGAGCACCGAGACCGCGCGCACGATGACTTGGTATCATGATCGCTCGTAACCGGGAGCGCTGGTCTGTCCCCGCCCATCAAAGTCGTCGGTCGATACGAGCTCTACGAGGCCTTCGCTTCGGGAGGCATGGCGGCCGTGCACTTCGCGCGCCTCAAAGGCGAGGCGGGCTTCACGCGCACGGTGGCGGTAAAACGCCTGCATCCTAGCTTCTCGGAGGACGCGAACATCGTGTCCACGGTGCTCGACGAAGCGCGGCTCGCGTCGCGCATCCAGCACCCGAACGTCGTCGCAATGGTCGATGTCGTCGTCGATCGGGCCGAGATTCTGCTGGTGCTCGAATACGTTCACGGCGAGTCGCTGTCCAAGCTGCTGCGTGCGAGCCCGAACGCGCCGGATCTGGGGATCGTGATCGCCGTCCTTTCCGGGACGCTCCACGGGTTGCACGCCGCGCACGAGGCTCGGTCGGCGGCGGGCGAGCCGCTCGGGATCGATCATCGGGACGTCTCGCCGCAAAACATCCTCGTCGGCGTCGACGGCCTCGCGCGCGTGCTCGACTTCGGGATCGCCAAAGCCCGCGGGCAATTGCAGACGACGCGTGAAGGTCAGGTCAAAGGCAAGCTCGCGTACATGGCCCCCGAGCAGATCCGGCAAGGCAGCGTGACCGCTCGAACCGACGTTTTCGCCGCGGGGATCGTCCTTTGGGAGGCGCTGACCGGCAAGCGACTCTTCGCCGGCGAGAACGAAGGCCAGGTCATGTTCAACGTCCTGGGGGCGCCGGTCGCGAATCCGAGCTCGATACGACCCGAGATTGGGCCCGAGGTGGATGCTGTGGTGATGAAGGCGCTCGAGCGCGATCCGGAGCTGCGGTTCGCGTCGGCGAGCGATTTTGCGATCGCGCTCGAAGGCCTTGGATTGTCCGCTCCATCGGCGGTCGGGCGCTGGGTCGCGTCCGTCGCGGAGAAAGAGCTGACCGCGCGCGCCGCCCGCGTCGCGTCGATCGAGTCGGCCCGAGGCGGCTGCCCCGTCGTCGACGACAACGCGGAGGCGCCGACGCGCACCGACCTCGGCGCGTCTCAGGAGCCGACGAAGACCGAGCACAGCGCCGTCGTCGCGCCGCTCCCAGAGAGCCCTCCGAAACGGGGCTCCAACGTGCGGTGGCTCGCGGCGGCGGCAGGCGTGACGGCGGCGGGCGCACTCGCCATTGCGATTGCGACGTCGCGACAGACCTCGACCGCGGAAGCAGGGGCGAGCACCGCGGCACCGGCGGCGAGCGACGTCTCGAACGTGGCCAGCGCCGCCATCGTCGCATCGTCGGTCGCGATACAGACAGCGAGCGCTGCACCCGAGCCACCGAGCTCCGCTATGGTCACGCCGGGATCCGCCGCTTCGACCTCCAAACGCTCCGTCGTTCGCGCGCCGGTGAGTGCACCGAAAGCGTCGGCGGCCCCCGCACCCTCGGCAACGGCGCCAAAAGAGAAGTTTTACCGCTTCGAGTGAAGCACCGCCGCGTTGCGCTGCAGAGGGGCGCAAACCCTTGCACTCGGTGCAAAACGTTGCATGGCCGGGACGGCGAGTTGCCGCGCGATCGGGAGCCTGAGCGTGGCGCACCCATTGCTGTGCGCACGCGCGGAGGACCATCCAATGCTTCCCTTCCAAAAAGCTTCCTTGTCGGCTGGTGTCTGGCTATTCGCATGTGCGCTCATTGGCTGTGGTGACTCGACCGCTTCGCCGGACGACGCGGGCGGCGCGGACGCGGACGGCAATGGCGGCAATGGCGCGAACGGCGTCGGTGGAAGCTGCTGCGGAGAAGGCGGCGGAGGCGGCACGGCAGAAGGCGGCGCCGGCGCCGCAGGAGAAGGCGGTGGCGGAGGCGGAGAGCCGGCCCCGTGCGGATCGTTCCCCACGTTCGAGGACGGGCTGACCCCTTCGGTCGAGGTCCACGTCGCACAGAACGGCAGCGACTCCACAGGCGACGGCAGCGACGGAAACCCGTTTGCGACGATCGAGCGCGCCGCCCAAGAGGCGACAGCCGGCACGTCGATCGTGGTCCACGCCGGGACCTACGACGGCGGCGGATTCATCGCGGGGCTCGAGGGCAGCGCGACCGCGCCGATCTGGATTGGCGGCGCGCCGGGCGAAGCGCGCCCTGTTCTACAGGGCGGCGACAACGGAATCGCGCTTCAGCGCGCGCGCTACGTGGTTATTCACGATCTCGAGATCACCGGAGGTCAGGCAAACGGAATCAACTGCGATGACGGCAGCGACTACGCAAACGCGGACGCAGCACGATTCATCGTCTTTCGCGATCTTTCGATTCACGACATCGGAACCGGCGGAAACAACGACTGCCTGAAGCTTTCCGGCATCAACGACTATTGGGTCTTGCGGACCGAGTTTGCCCGCTGCGGCGGGGCCATGGCGGGAAGCGGCATCGACCAGGTCGGATGCCACCGCGGCGTCATCGCTCAAAACACCTTTACCGAGATGTCCGGCAACGGCGTGCAATGCAAAGGCGGCAGCGAAGACATCCTCGTCACCGCCAACCATTTCGTCGACGCCGGTGAGCGCGCCGTCAACATCGGCGGCTCCACCGGGTTCGAATTCTTCCGCCCGCCGCTGTCGACCTCCGAGCCGAACGCCGAGGCGCGGAACATCGTGGTCACCGCGAACCTCATCGAGCGGGGATTCGCTTCCCTCGCCTTCGTCGGCTGCGTCGACTGCCTCGCCGCGAACAACACCATCGTCGACCCCGAGCGCTGGCCCTTCCGCATCCTGCAGGAGACCACGTCGGAGGGTTCGTACACGTTCCTCCCTGCGTCGGACGGACGGGTCGCGAACAACATCATTTGGTTCAGCGCCGCGGCCGTCACGGCCCACGTGAACGTCGGTGCGGACACGAATCCGGAGAGCTTCGTCTTTCAGAACAACCTTTGGTTCGCGCACGACGACCCCGGTGGTTCGACGCCGTCGCTGCCGGTCGCTGAATCGGGAGGGATCGTCGGGGAGGATCCGCTGTTCGTCGAGGCCGCCGCTGGGAACTACGCGCTCGAAGGCGGGAGCCCGGCGATCGGGGCGGGCGTCGGCTTGACGGAGCTGTCGGGTGATCGCGACGGGGCGTGCTTTGTGGATCCGCCAAGTATTGGGGCGTTTGAAGGTGGGGATCCGTGAGGAGCCGTCACGATCGGTTGTCACACGGGCTCTCGGGCCGTGTCCAAGCTCCCGTCGTTGGCCACGTCATCGGCCGCGACGGAGGAAGCCATGGAATTCGAGAACAAGGTTGTGGCAATCACGGGCGCGGGAACCGGCATCGGCAAGGAGACCGCGCGAGCGCTTCACGCCGCCGGGGCGAGTCTCATCCTCAATGGCCGCCGGCAAGACGTGCTCGCTCGGACCGCGCACGAGATCGACCCACGCGGCGAGCGCGTCACCGTGGTCGCGGGTGACATCGGCCGCGTCGACACTTCACGCGCGTTGATGGCGGCCGCCGAAAAGAGGTTCGGCGGGCTGGATGTGCTCATCAACGCGGCGGGGATCTTCAAGCCGCTCGCGTTCGAGGCGCACTCCGAAGAGGTGTTCGACGCGTATGTCGCCACGATCTTGAAGGGGACGTTCTTCGCCTCGCACGCCGCTGTCCCCCTGCTCGCCGCGCGAGGGGGCGGAGCGATCGTCAACGTGGGATCGATGTGGGCCATGCAAGCGATCGGGGCCACACCGTCCGCCGCGTATTCGGCCGCCAAGGCTGGTGTGCACGCGCTGACGAGAAACCTCGCGATCGAGCTCGCCCCGAAGCGGATCCGGGTGAACACGGTGGCCCCCGCGGTCGTCGACACGCCGGTTTACGAGAGCTTCGTGCCGAGAGCGGAGCTGCGTGCCACGCTCGCCTCGTTCGATGCATTTCATCCACTCGGCCGCATCGGCCGCGCTGCCGATCTCGCTGCCGCCATCCTGTTCTTCGCTGGTGATCAGTCGACATGGATTACAGGCACGGTGCTTCCGGTCGATGGCGGCGTCATGGCCGGAAGAAACTGAGGCGAACGCGTGATCGATTTCGGAGATCGACAGGCCGACGCGCGCGATGCAGATCTCGCATCGTGTGCGTCCCGCGGCGATCGTCGCGCGCTCGCGGAGCTGCTGCGCACGCACCAGCAATGGGTTTACGCGGTTGCGCTCCGATTCGCGCGTGACCCGAATGCCGCGAGCGACCTCGCCCAGGACGCGCTTCTTCGAGTCGTCACGCGCATCGCTCAGTTCGAAGGCCATTCGAGCTTTCGAACGTGGGCGTGGCGCATCGTGCTCAACACGTTCCTGAACTCGAAACGATCTCCGTCGGAAGAGGCGATTGGCGGTTGGGACGACTACGCGGACTTTCTCGAACGATCGGGGTTGCGCGAAGAGAGCGAGCTCGAGCCACCGCAGCTTCGCTACATGCTCGCCGAGGAGGTGCGCGTGCAATGCCTTCTCGGCATGCTGCTGTGCCTCGACCGAACACAGCGTCTCGTCTTCGTCCTCGGCGCCGTCATGGGCGTTCAAGCGAACGAGGCCGCGGCGCTCTTCGAATGGACGCCCGCCCAGTTTCGAAAGCGCCTCGAGCGGGCGCGGGCCGACCTGGGCAGCTTCATGAAAGATCGCTGCGGTCTCGTGAACGCCGACAATCCGTGTCGCTGTCCGAAGAAGACCGCAGCGATGGCCCGCGACGGCCTGATCGATCCCGAACGACTTCGATTCGCTGGTCCGAGGGTTCGTCTGTTCACGGAAGAGGCGCCATCGCGCGCGCAAGCCTTTGCACACTTTCAGGAGGATGCCGCAGTCTCCCCGTTCTTGGGCCATCCGAACCTCGCCGGTCCGGACGTCGCCAGCGAAATGGATCGGCTACTCGAACGTGCGGGACTCATGGTGTGAGTCTCGGCAAGGTCACACTCTGCCTCGGGGTGCGATGAAGGGACATGCGAATTGGATCGTTGTCGCGCTCCGTCGTCGTCATTGCACTCGTGATTCCGGTGATCAACTGCTCGGGTACTGCGGCCGAATCGTCGCCGCGCTCGGGGGCGGATGTCTCCGCTTCCGCTTCGGAGCGTCCCCTTGGTTTCGAGAAGCTGGGTGGGAAGTGCGTGACGTCGGTGGCGCTCTCGGAGACCACGTCGACCCACATCGTTCGTTGCGCCGAGGACGACACGATCGCTGCCGTCGAATGGCTGCTCGCCGACGTCGTCCAGGCCCCGAAGGACGACGTCGCATCCCATCACGAATGGAGCCTTCCGGAGAACGGTCAGTCTTCGGAGTTTCAGATCCTCGTGACCGGAGATGCCATTTGGATGCGCTTGGCGCGGCCGACACGACGGCTGTCGGGCTTTACCGTCATGGCGCTCCCCGCAAAGCTCAAGGACGCGGATCTAGCGGCCCTTCAGGCTCGCGCCGGATTGGCTGATTCGCCTCTGCTCCGAACGACCGAAGCGTGGAGCGACGCACTCGAGAAGGGATTGGGCAAACCCGATCCAACGAGGGGATGGCCGTAATCGTATGCAGAGCGACGAAGCGCCGAGAGCGCTCAGCCCTGCCGGCGGCGTGCACGAAACGCGGCGGGCGTCGTGCCGTGGTGCGTGCGGTAGAGCGCGACCAAGTGCGATGGCGAGCTCGCGCCGACCTGAAGAGCGATCGCATCGAGGTCCAGCTCCGTCCCTTCGAGGAGGCGCTCGCTCGCGCGAAGCAGGTACCTCTGGCGCTCGAGCCGGAACGAGCTTCCGCACGCCATCAGGTGTCGTTGCAACGAGCGGGAGCTCGTTCCCACGGCGCGAGCCACGTCCGCCGACGTCGCTCCCCGCGGTAAGCCGTCGAAGGCGGCCTGGACGCGCCGAACGACGTCGGGCACGCCGAGGAGGGTTTCGCGGAGCGTCTCCAGCTCCGCGCTGACGTCGGAGGCTCCAATAGCCTCGTAGGCCGCCTTCGCATCGTCGTGGAACGCGACGGGATGGCCGGCCCCGAGGAATTGGAACATGCCGGCCACGACGGCGTGAGCGTAGCCACCGCGGTGCAGCACAACCTGGCGCGAGACGTTCGGCGACCAATCGTCGCGCCGCCGCACGAGATAACCGAGGAGACGCTCGAACGCGAGCAGGTCGACGGCTTGCAATGCTCGAATGTCGACCAGCGAGGTATGGCCTGCAAAGAGCGGATCCGCGCCGACCTCGTGAGCGGCGCACATCTGCTCGACGTCGTGCTCGTCGGGCCGTCCCCAGATGATGGTGCCGAACACGCGCCGTTCCGCCTGCCAATACGCAAACGATCGATGCACCACGAAGCGACACGCGGGCTCGCCGAAGAACGCATTCAGCTCGGGAACGGAAACGAAGCTCGGCCGCGCCATCGACCGTGGAGCAGAACAGATCGCGCCATCCCTTTCCATGGTTGCGCCATCCGGTGGCGACGACCCGCGCGCGTGCGTAGCAAGGGGCGAATGATCAGCTCAGCTATCGCGCGCCCACTCGTGTTGCTCCTCTTGTCGGGTCTGCTCGCGTGCGGAGACGACGGCGGCGGCGCGGGCGGTGAGGGCGGCGGCGCGACGGTGAACGAGTGCAAGCCGGTTTCCGGGGCGGGCACCGAGCACGCCTCCATCACCGAGAGCGAGACATGGACAGCGGACGCAAGCCCGCACATCGTCACCGCCGACCTCTCGATCCCGGAAGGCGTGACCCTGACGCTCGAGCCTTGCGCCGAGGTCCGCTTGCAGGAGGGCCGGTCGATTCACGTGGAAGGCGGCATCGTCGGCAAAGGAACGTCGGCGCGCCCAATCCTTGTCACCGCAGCCGACGCCGCGCCTTGGTCGGTCCTCGAGGTCACCGACCCCGGCACCATCTCGCTCGCGTACACCACCGTCGAAGGCGGCGGCGTCGAGGGAACTAACGCATTCGCGATGATCGACACGCGCGGCGATCAGCTCGCGCCCGCCGCTCCGACGCTGGACTTCGACAACGTCACGATCCGAAACTCAGCGACCTACGGCATCTCCCTCCGCGAAAACGCCGCCTTCTCGAGCGCGTCGCGCGCGCTCACCATCACCGGATCGGGTCAGGCGCCGCTGCGCATCCTGCCGAGGCTCGCTACCAACATCCCCGACGGCGACTACACCGGCAACGCCATCGACAGAATCGTCGTCGAAAACGAGGTTGGCGGAAACATCGACGTCGAGGACGTCACCTTCCCGAGCCGCGGCGTGCCCTACCAAATCGGTGGCCCGGAAACGCTCCCCGAGCTTGTCGTCGGACCAAGCGCCGTCACCCTCACCATCGAGGCCGGCGCCGAGCTCCTCTTCCTCGCGGGCGGCAGGCTCACCGCCGACGTGGATGGAGCGACAGGCGGATCGATCTCCGCGATCGGCACACCCGACCTCCCCATCGTTTTCGCCTCCGCGAGCGACGCGCCCATGCCCGGTGATTGGATGGGCATCTGGATCGAGCACGTCTCGTCGGGGACGCGCTTCGAGAATGTGGTCATCCAATACGCGGGCGGTCCGTCCTTCGCGAACAGCTTCCATTGCGAGCCCGACGGCAGCTTCTCCGACGAGGACGCCGCCATCTCGTTCTTCGCCCAGCCCACGAGCGACATGCTGACCGGGAGCGTCATCGCCGACAGCCCCAAGATCGGGGTCAACCTCGCCTACTACGGCGACCCCGTCGACTTCCTGTCTGCGAACGAGTTCTCCAACATTGGGAAGTGCAAGGTCAGTACACCTCGCCCGGTCGAGGGGGTTTGTCCGATGATCCCGTGTCCCTGATATCGAATAAGCGGGGGTCTGTGACCGAGCATTCTTTCCGCTCAGTCGCTGCTGGAGATTTGGACGTGAATACCGACCACACGCACGTTCTTCGCAGTGAAGTTCTCCTCGAAATGCGGCTCACGAAGCTGCACGCCGGTGAGCCCGCCGGTCTGCACACCGCCGATACCGGCGACCCTGATCCCCTCTTGGCCGCGACCATCTCCGCCCATGACGGCGACGAAGATTGAGCCAATCGCACCAAGCTCACGCCGCGCTCGATCCATTTCCGCTTCGTCCGCGACGGAGATCTGCGTATGGACCACGTCCATCCCCTCAATATCCAGTCGGGTCAGATCTGCGTCGCTCACCGTCAAGTGCCCCGGATTTCTGACCTCGCCGTTGACGACGATCGCGCCTGTCACGGACTCGATATAGATGTCGCCCGACGTGACATCGCCGAGGTGGACGCGGTCGGGCCCGAGCGTCGACCCCAGGGCGCTCTCCGCCTGCTGGAGAAGACCGGCGGACGCAGGGCCGGGCGGCGGCTCGCTCGTGTTTATCGAGTTTCCGATGGCGGTCACCTGCTGGAGGAATACGGCGCCCGACAAAGACCCAATCACCACGTGGCCACCCGTGAGATTACCAATCTCGAGCACACCGTTGATGGGCCCGAGGTGGGTGGCTCCGGTCGGGGCCGTCCCAGGAGGCGGCTGTCGAAATAGATTATGCAGCTCGGATAGCGCGGCAGCGATGGCCGGCGTGGCGAGCTCGAGGTCCGTGCCCTCGGCTATCCGCAGCTCCGGGTACGCGCCGAGGTTGACCGTGCCCACCGTGTGATCGACGGGCCGCTCCTGCCCCGGAACGAAGCGAACATTGACCGTCGTGACCCCGGCTCCGTCGATTCGAAGGTTACCGTCCGACGTCGCCGTTACGTGCGCCGTATGACCTCCGAGCTCACCGCCCGAGAGGCGCGATGCGAGCGCCGCCATGCCCCCGTCAGCGTCGTCAACCTGCGCGCGCTCGACCGAACCGTTGTCGGTGGCGGGATGGGCACGAGCCGGTCCGCTGCCGGTCCCGTTGCGCAATAGGGGGCGCGGGCTTGGCCCACGACCACGAGGCGGCGGTGATTGCCTCTTCGTCTGTTGTGCGGAACGGCCGTGGCCCGCACCAAAGCGCGTCATCGGCGGCTAGGATAGGTCGTGGCACCTGAGAGGGTCGAGAGCGACGGCGACAACAGCGACGTCGCGCGTCGCGCCGCCTCATCGCGCTTTCGCGTTCGCTGCCGCGCGAGGCGGCTCAAGCCTTCGGTTGCTCCCGTTCATGGGGCGGCCGAGGACTTCGGCTTACGCTGCTTCGAGAAAGGAACCTCACCGCGCCCCCCGCAACACGGCGATCTTCTCCCCCACCGCCTCCAAGAACTTCTTCTGCGCGTCGGGGTCGCGCCTAAAATATTCGGAGAAGCGTGCCTTCAGCGCGCTGTTCATCGCGCGAGATGTCACGTTGAAGCGCTTCAGCGTCTCGACGTCGTCCTCGCCGTAGATGGAGAGGCGCGCACGCAGCTCCGACACACTTTCGCATCGCTGCGTCCCGGGCGATCGCAGCCGTCACGATCTGCTGCCTGCGCGACGCATGGTTCCGCCGGGCGCTCCGGCCGTTGGGCGGGCTACCGCGACGTGTCTTGCGACCCGAACCCGAGCTCCAACGCCGCACGAATCGCCCGCTTCCCGTCCTCGGTTCTTCCGCCGCGTCGATACGCCTCTCCGCGCGCCAGATCAATCGGTACGAGCTTGTGAACGGCGCCCGCCTGACGACTCAGATCAC
>JABFXY010000208.1 GCA_013361525.1 Polyangiaceae bacterium
CGTGAGGGGGGAGCACGCCGGTCGACTGAGCCTGTTCCCCCCTCACGAAGTGAGGGGGGCTAGGGGGGAGAAATTGCAGCCAAACAGCCTCAACAAGCAGTAGCGTTGCTTCCGTCGGCACCACGGTATGCGCGAGTTCAATCTAGAAGCGGTCAAGACGGACGGGTGGTTCGAGCGAATCGGGGAAGGCATCGGCAGCTTCCAGGCGCTCTGCGAGATCGTCGGCGAGGCCTTCTTCGCGTTCTCGATGATCACCGGCGCGCGCATCACGGCGCTGACGGTCGATCGGCGCAACCCCGAGAACACCATCGTCGACTTCGTCGTCGGCGCCCCCGCGGACGACGAGCCTGCCGAGCCGCAGCGGCTCACGCTCGGTGATTTCCGCCAGCGTCTGGTCGGCGCCCTCCTCACCGACGACACGTCGTTGCCGCCGCCAACCAGCGACGCGGACGTCGAGCAGCTCCAGCAACACATCGGTGTTCGGTACCTGCTGCTCGCGCCGATCTACGGCTACTCGCTACGCCGGCTGATCGTCACGCCCGCGTCGAAGGATGTTTCGGCCTCGAGCCAGCTCGTCCTCTCGCACGACGGCGACGAGCTCATCCTCGACCTGAACGAGTTTCGGACCCGCGTTCGTACACACGTCCGCGAAGAGCTCGAGCGCGCAAGCATGGGTCACCGCTCGGCGATCGATCTCACCAAGGTCGGAGAGGCCGAGCTCGCCGCGGAGACCGGTGATCACACGCGCGTCCTGCAGCTTCTCGCGTCGTGGCCCGCACCGCTCGCGATCTTCCTGCGCACGCCGGAAGGTCAGATGCTCGCCCCCGAGGCGCGCTCGCTCATCGCGAAGGGCCTCGGCCTGCTCGGCACCGCGTGCGTCGAGCTCGGCGAGCCGCAGCAGGGAGAAGAGGTGCTTCGCCTCGGCATCCAATACGCCCAGGACGGACCCGTCGCGAGCGACCTGTTCCGCCGCCTCGGCCAAGCGATGATCTCGACGGGCCGCCACGGAGAGGCGATCGGCCCGCTCCGCCGCTCGATCAGCCTCGGCGCGCCGCCGAAGCTCGTATGGCCGATGCTGGCGCGCGCGTTCCTCGAGCGCGAGCGCTACCTCGCTGCGCTCACCTGCGTACGCGAGTCGCGCTCGGCCGGCGTCGAGGAGCCCGAGCTCGTCCAAGAGGTGCGCCGCATCGAAGAGAAGCTCGGCAGCGCTCTCACGAAATGGCGCGGCCTGGTGCTGACCGCCAAAGGCTGACGGAGAGGGGCTGATCGTGGTCGACACGCTGGAAACGTATTTGGAGCGCGCGCGGCAGGCGCAGACGCCGATCCAGCTCGTCCTCGGCGGTCAGATCGCCAATCCCGTCACGGCGCTGGTTCGCGATCGCAACGGGCCCACGTTCGAGTTCGTGATCGGCACGATGGTGATCTCGATGGAGATCCACAACGTGGTCGTTCGCACGGCCTGAGACGAGCACGCAGCAAGGCCGTTTCGCCGTCGACGAGGGACGTTTGCGTGTACCCCCAGTACACGCTAATTCCGCGACGATCGAGCTACCGCGTTGCTCCGAGTCGGTGCTGCGCTGCCTACTGGTCGCCAGGACCTGCGAGGCACCGATGCGCAAACTCGTTCTTTCAGCAGCAGCCGTTTCGAGCGTGATCTTCGTCGCGATGGGCGGGTGTGATGACGACGCGGAGGAGGGCTGCGACATCGACGCGCAGACAGGCTGCGAAGAAGGCTTCGTCTGCGAAGAGGTCGACGGCGCCGAGCCGGCTTGTTTCACGCCGGTGTTCATCGAGGGCATGGTCTTCGATCTGCAGACCGACGCCCCGATCGAGGGAGCGCGCGTCGTGGCCAGAGATCCGAACGACGCACCGGTCTCGGGCGTCGCCACGACCGACTTGGCGGGCGCCTACTCGCTCCAGGTGCCCGCCAAGCGCGACGCC
Organism: Polyangiaceae bacterium; assembly: GCA_013361525.1. Classification (GTDB taxonomy): domain Bacteria; phylum Myxococcota_A; class Polyangia; order Polyangiales; family Polyangiaceae; genus Xiheicaenibacterium. The sequence goes on from JABFXY010000208.1 coordinate 1,942, forward strand.
TCGGGACGTCCGCTGGAACGCGAGCTCACGCTTCGGGCGGACGCCTTTGCTTACCAGACCTTTCCCACGCCACCGCGGGTTGCGTTGCCGATCGATCTCGCGGACGCGGAAGAGTCCGACGAGGGATACACCCTCGCGACCGTGAACACGGACATCGGGCTGCTCGAGCTTCCGGACTCCTCGAATCTCGGAACGGTCAGCGGGACCGTCGCGACCGACCAGCCGGGGAGCCCGCTCGTTGCGGTGGGCGGCGCCACCGGCGTGGCCGATCGCGACGGCTCGTTCACCGTCTTCAACGTGCCGGCAGGAGGGCAGACGGCCAGCGCTTATCTCGTCGGCGTCAATTTCACGACGGCCTCTGTCGACGTGATGGCTGGAGGGATCACGTCCGGTGTGCTCCTGACCGAATCGTCGACCGCCACGGCGACCGTGTCCGGGTCGGTCCAGATCGTCAATGGCGGAGACGGAAAGGAGACGAGCGTCATCCTGGTTCTCGAGGACACGTTCGTCGAAGACGCCGCGCGCGGCGAAGCGCCTCCCGGTTTACGCGCCGGTGGTATCGAGGGCGCGTGGGCGATCGAGGGCGTCCCCGACGGGAAGTATGTCGTCCTCGCCGCATTCGAGAACGATCGACTGGTGCGCGATCCCGATACCTCGATTGGCGGGACAGAGATTCAGCACATCACCGTCGACGGCGGCAGCGTGACCGTCGAGGGGTTCAAGGTGACGGGGGCGCTCGCCGTGATCTCACCCGGCGCGGAAGGCCTCGAAATCGCGAGCGCGACGCCGACCTTCCAATGGGAAGACGACTCGAGCGAGGACGAATACCAGGTCCGCGTTTTCGACGCGTTCGGCAACCTCGTGTGGGAGACCACTGGCAACTTCGACCAAGGTGGAAGCGAGCCCGCGACTGTGGATTATGGCGGGGACCCGCTCGAGAGCGGAATGATTTATCAATTCCGCGCGACGAGCATCAAAGACGGTACCCCCATATCCGCGACCGAGGATCTGCTCGGCGTCTTCATGGTGGAGTGAATCGTACTGCCACACTGTCTAATGCCACACCGGCGCCTTCGGCCGTGTTCCTTCAGTACACGGGAATGTGGCGCGCCGCGTGTCCAGCGATTGAAGACGAGTCAAACTTGCTTTCGCATCGCTCTCCTGGGGTTTGCGGAGGCACCGATGGCATTAGGACGCTTACGATGTTCGGCAACCGTGTTGGCCGCGCTCGCCGTGACGGGGCTGGCGATGGTCGGTGCGTGCGGCGACGACACGTCGAGCGACGACGGCGCCCCTCCGTCGCCGTCCTCCGCAAACTGCGAGCACGCAGGCATCGAGTGCGCCGTGCTCTGCAGCGATACCCTCGGATGTGTGGACTGCCTCGCCGACGCGGACTGTGGAGCTGCCAGTCCCTTCTGTATCCAGGGCGAGTGCGTCGAATGCAGCGGAAACGAGGGCTGCGGCGATTCGCGCCGGTGCTTCCCTGCAGCGCACGAATGCCAGGACGCCTGCGCGACGAACGACGACTGCTCCGAGGAGTCTCCGACTTGCGACATGGCCACCGGTGCGTGCGTCGGATGTCTGGACGCTTCCGACTGCGACGACGCGCTCTGCCACCCGATGTCCCGCCAATGCGTCGAATGCATGTCCGACTTGGATTGCGGAACGGACCGTCCGGTGTGTGACGCGACAGGCACCTGCCGCGAATGTTTGGTGGACGCTTCTTGTCCCGCCGATGCGCCCCTCTGCATGGATCACGAGTGCCTCGAGCCGCCGGAAGAAGGCTGCGAATCGAGCTCGGAATGTGATGGGGACGAGCCGGTTTGCCTCCCGCAGAGCGGCGAATGTGTGGGGTGCGTTAGCAATCGAGATTGCGGTCCTTCGGC
>JABFXY010000129.1 GCA_013361525.1 Polyangiaceae bacterium
GGCCCGAGCGGGCCCGCGAATGGTGGCGGCAGCGGCGGCGGATCGAACTCCGGCGCCGGCGGCGGCGGTGGTGGTCCCGGCGGTCGAGCCGGCGGTGCCGACGCAGCGCCGGGCGCATCGTCCGGGCCTGCTGCGCAGCACCAGTGTCAGGGCGGTCACCCTGTCGATCTCGTCACCGGCGCCGTCGTGGACGAGGCCGTCGACTTCGAGCTACCCGGCCGCATCCCGCTCGTCTTCAAGCGCTTCTACGCGTCGGCTCGGTTTCGCGATCGCGCCGCGACGATGGGTCCGGGCTGGCACCACAGCTTCGAGCAAGACGTCACCGTCGGCCCGAAGGCGATCACACTTCGCGACCAAGAAGGCCGATCGATCTGGTTCGAGCCGATCGCCGTCGGAGCGAGCACCTTCCATCGTCGCGAGCGCCTGACGCTCCACCGCGAGGGTGACCTCGACTTCCGCATCGTCGACCACAAGACGAACCACACCGCGCGCTTTCGGCCGCTCTCCGCGGGCGGCGTCGCGATGCTGCAGACGATCGACGACGCTTGGGGCAACCAGATCCGCTTCGAATACGACGCCGGGCAGCTCCGAACGGTGCACGACACCGCCGGCCGCGAGGTCCACCTCCGGTGGCGCGGCGGTCGGATCGTTCGGCTCGAGGTTCACGTCGCCGGCTCGTGCGAGGTGTGGGTCGACTACGAGTACAGCGACGCCGGGCTGCTCACCGCGGCGATCGACGCGCTCGGGCACGCGACCGAGTTCGAATACGACGGTTATGGTCGAATGGTCGCGGTCGCGACCAAGACCGGCGCGCGCTTTCAATACACGTACGACGGCGACACCGGCCGATGTTCGCGGACGTGGGGACCGAAGGGCATCTACGCCATCGACCTCGAGTACGACCTCACCGCGCGCCAGACGCGCCTCGTCGGTGAAGAGAGCCGCGTCATCGATTGGTCGGATCTGCCCGGCTACGCGGCGCGCGAGTCGCTCCTCGACGGCGCCGTGCTCGAGGAGAGCGCGTACGACGTCGACGGTTTCCGCATCGCGGTGGTGAACGGCGCGAGCGAGGGCACGAAGCATTGGTTCGATGCGCGTGGCAACGAGATCCGTCGCGTCGATTCGATGGGCCGCGTCACCGCATGGGAGATCGCCGCCGACCGCCCGCGCCGGCGCGTCGACCCGGACGGCCTCGTCACCGAGCTGGTGCACGACGACAAAGGCGCGCTCGTCGGCGCGCGCCACCCGAACGGCAAACAGGTCTCGTTCGAATACGACGACCGTGGCCGCGTCGTGCACGTCCGCGACGAAGGCGGGACGCTTCGCCGCTACGAGTACGACGCGCAGCACAACGTCGTCGGCGAGACGAACGCGCTCGGACACACGACGCGTTACGGATACGACGCGCTCGGCCGCGCGATCAGCCAGACGGACGCGCTCGGCCGCACCATCCGCGTCACGCGCGACAGGCTCGGCCGGCCGCTGGTCGTTCGCCGCGCCGATGGCACCACCGTGCAGCGCACCTTCGATCCGAGCGGGCGCATCCTGCGCGAGGTCGACCCCGCCGGCGGCGTCACCGAGGTGTCGTGGATCGGCTTCGGCAAGATCGGAAGGCTCGTCGAGCCCGACGGCCGAACGTGGCGCTTCGACTACACCAGCATGGAGCGGATCGCGAAGATCACGAATCCGCTCGGCGAGAGCTACGAGTACACCTACGACGACGCCGGCTGGGTCGCGGAGACGAAGTCCTTCGACGATCGCACGCTCAAGTATCACCGAGACGGCGCAGGTCGCATCGCGCGCATCGATTTCCCCGACGGCTCGTGGCGTTCGTATCGCTACGACAAGGCGAGTCGCCTGGTCGGCGACGACGCGAGCGACGGCTCGACCGTCACGCACCGGCGTGACCTCATGGGTCGGATCCTCGAGTCGGTGTTCGCGTCGGCCGGGCGCACCAACAAGACGGTCTTCGAGCGCGATCCCTACGGCAACATCCTCGTCGAGCGGCAGGGCGATCGTGTCCTTCGGTACGGATACGACCTCGATCACCGAACGGTCGAGCGCGTCCTCTTCGACGGGACGACGACGCGCTACCAATTCGATCGAGAGAGCGATCTCGTCGCGATCGAGCACGCGGGCCATCGATTCGGCTTCGAGCGCGACGCGGGCGGGCGCGAGATCCGGCGCACCGACGGCCGCGGCGTCTACTCCGTCGAGCACGCCTTCGATGCGATGGACCGCATCATCGAGCAGCGCGTCGCGGCGGCGACCGGGCCCGACGGTGTCGCGGAGGTCCTCGCGCAGCGGCAATATCAATACGACCGCGCCGGGCGCCTCACGCGCAGCGACGACGCGACTTGGGGAGCCACCACCTATCGCTACGATGCCGTCGGCCGGCTCGTCGAAGAGGCGCACGCCGATCACAAACGCGCCTTCACCTACGATCCCGCAAGCTCACTGGTCGCGATCCTCGAGCGGCTCGGTTCGCCCGCGGGCACCTCGCCGCGTTGGAAGCTGGCGCCGGGCAACCGCCTCGTCGAGACCGAGACGCACACGTACGTCTACGACAAGCGCGCGCGGCGCACGGCGAAACGACACAAGAAGACGGGCGCCGTCACCGACTACGTCTGGGATGCGCGCGATCAGCTCCGCGAGGTGAAGCTCCCCGACGGCACCCACGTCGTCATGGAGTACGACGCGTTCGGCCGTCGCATCCGCAAAGAGGCTCGCGCCGCCGGCGCGCAGCGCGCGAAGGCGACGGAGCTCGTCTGGGATCGTGATCAGATCTGCGCCGACCTCACGCCCGAACGTGGGGTTCGCGTCTTCGTCAGCCATCCGAATGGCGGGACGCCTCTCCTGCAGACCGAGAAGGGCGAGACGTTCCACGTCGTCACCGATCACATCGGCATCCCGCGCGAGCTCATCGACGGCGCCGGTCGCGTCGCTTGGGCCGCGAAGGTCGACGCGTGGGGACGCATCACCGACGAGAAATGGGAGCCGATCGGCGAGCAGAATCGCGGCTACCGCGTGCGCTCGCCGTTCCGCTTGCTCGGCCAATACGAGGACGAAGAGACCGGGCTCACCGTCACACGCTACCGCCAGTTCGATCCGGAGGTCGGACGCTGGCTGAGCCCCGATCCGCTCGGCGTCCGCGGTGGTCTCAACTTGCACGGCTTCGACGGCACCCCGACCGTCGACGTCGATCCGCTGGGCCTCTCGACCGACGGCGGTAACCCGCACAACCACCCGCCCTGGACGAACCCCGACGGCAGCATTCGTTGGCCACCGGATCGTGGCTTCGCATCGGTGCAGGGCAGCACACTCCAGCCCGGTCATCAGATCGATCGCTACGGCGGCTACACCGACGAGAGCGGTCGCTTCCGGGATCGAGGCACCTTCGTCGCCGACACCGGTACGCCCTACGAGCAACGCGCGCTCCCCGACGGCTCGAATCAGAAGCCCTACCGGCGCTACGAGGTCGTTCGCCCCATCCCCGTTCAATCCGGCCCGGCCGCGCCGTGGTTCGGTCAACCAGGTGGAGGCACGCAGCACGAGCTGCCGGACTCGGTCGAGAACCTCACAGCGCAGGGCTACCTGCGGGAGGTCCATTGAGACAGTACATCGCGTTCGATCCGAAGCAGGGCTACCCCGCGGCGAAGAACATCGCCTACGAATGCCTCATCTGCGGCGGCGTTGTCTCCTCGATGCCCGGCAACGACGAGAACTGGGAATGCAGTTGCCGCAACATTCGGGTCGACGGCGATGCCGGCCGGGTGAGCGTGCGTGATCACGACAAGATGAAGGCGTTCTACCGCTGAGGTCGGGCCCGGGGCCGCGCGAGGGGCGGCGCCGGGCTACAATCCCTTCGTGTCCGACCCGCTCGACGTCCTCTGGGCGCACGTCCTCGACACGTGGGACGACGACAAGCGCCACCAAGCGTTCCTCGCCTATTGTGTCGATCACGGCACGTTGGCGGAGGCCGCTGCGCGCTACCGCAAGGTCGCCGAGGCGAGCTCCGAGGCCGACGTCGTGTCGATGGGCGGTGTGCACGGAAGCGGATACCGCGATCTCGCGAGCCGCCGTGACGACGCAAAGAAGCGCCTCGCTGCCGTCGCGCTGGTCGCGATGTCGGCGCTCGACAACCAGCGTACGCAGCCGAACACGAGCCGCATGATGTTCGGCTTCAAGGTCTTCGCGGGGCTCTTCTTGCTCGCATCCCTGCTCGCCCTCGCGTGGGCGTTCTCCGGGATGGAATAGCAAAGGCCGGCGCGGACGCCGGCCTCGATGCTCTCGCCTCTGATGCGCCGCCTCTGATGCGCCGCCTCTGATGCGCCGCCTCTGATGCGCCGCCTCTGATGCGCCGCTTCAGTTGCTGTCGGCGAGCTTTCGCTCGAGCGCTTCGAGGTGCGCGCGGACCTGCGGATCGGCCTCGCGCTGCGCTTCGATCTTGCGAACGGCGCTCATCACCGTCGTGTGATCGCGTCCGCCGAACGCGCGGCCGAGCTCCGGGAAGCTGCACTTCAAGCGCTGCTTGCAGAGGTACATCGCGACGTGCCGCGCGAAGGCGACCGTCTTGTGGCGATCCTTCGACACGAGATCGCTCGAGCGGATGTGGAAGTGATGACAGACGAGGCGCTGCACGTCCTCGACGCTCATCGTCTGCGGGCGCACCGACGACGTCGCCGACAGCTCCGCGCGCGAGAACGCCATGTCGACGCGCTTGCCCGTGAGCGACGACTTCGCCGCGAGCCGGATCAGCGTGCCCTCGAGCTCGCGAACGTTGGAGCGGATCACCTGCGCGAGGTAGAGCGTCACGTCGTCGTCGAGGTCGATCCCCTCGAGCGCGGCCTTGTGGCGAAGGATCGCGACGCGCGTCTCGAGCTCCGGCACCTGGATGTCCGCGACGAGACCCCAGGAGAAGCGCGACACCAGCCGCTCTTCCATGCGCTCGAGGTTCTGCGGGTACTTGTCGCTGGTGACGACGATCTGCCGATCTTGCCCGTGGAGCGCGTTGAACGTGTGGAAGAACTCTTCCTGCGTCTGTTCGCGCCCCGCGAGGAACTGGATGTCGTCGACGAGGAGCAGATCGCATTGCGACCTGTACCGCGCGCGGAACTCATCCATCTTCTGATGCTGGATCGCGTGGATGAACTCGTTGGTGAAGCGCTCCGCCGAGACGTAGACGATGCGCGCGGTCGGCCGCTCCGAAAGCATCCGGTGCGCGATCGCCTGCATGAGGTGCGTCTTGCCGAGGCCGGTGCCGCCGCAGATGAAGAGCGGGTTGTAGCGTCGACCGCCGCCGCCTGCTGCCGCGACCGCTGCCGCGTGCGCGAGCTGGTTCGAAGGCCCGACGACGAAGCTCGAGAAGGTCTGCTTCGGGTTGAGATCGCCGAGCGTCAGGCAATGCGCGGCGGCGCGCGAGACCGGCTTCACGAGGCCGAGGCGAGCGCTCGCGGGCGCGGACCCATCGGTCGACGCGGGGCCGTCCGTCTCGATCGGCGCGGGTGCGTCCGAAGGACGGACGACCAGCGAGCGCGGACGTACCGGGGTGCGCTGTGAGCCGTCGGCGATGGGCGACGTCAGCTTCGGATCGAGCACCCACGCGACCTGGATGGAATGGCCCGTCAGCAGATGGAGCCGCTCCGTCAACGTCGGGAGGAAGTTGTTCTCGACCCACTCCTGCACGAACTCGTTGGCCGCGCGCAGAGACAAAACACCGTCGGTCAGATCATCGAATTGGATGCCTGAGAACCACGTATCGAACGTTGCTGGGGACATGCCGCGCGTGAACGCCACGGCTTCGTCGAACGCTTGTCGCGCTTGAGTCTTCGAGATCATGCTTCCGAGGGCTGACGGTGGAGACGGGCCGTCCTGCAGCTCGTCCACGAACGCGGAGCGAGACACCGGACGCGGCCAAGGCGAAGTCGCACGGGTCGCTCGAAGCTCGAGCGGGCCGATTGCCGAACGGGTTGTCGTCGGGGCGGAGGGATCGGTGGACATCGTCTGCCTGGGAGGAAGAAGGTGCGTTCTCTTGCCTCCCACCGCGCTTGACGACACTGATTATGTGTCAGTCTGAACGGGGGATGCGGTCCACACGAAACATCGGATCAGCCGCTGTGGAAAACCCATTAGCGGCGAGCCTTAGTGGGAAGTACAGCTGGGGATTACAGGCAAGTTATCCACAGCCGATGTGTATGGTGGGACTTGATCTAAGCGTCTGAAATCGCTGTCGATTTGTGCGGCTTGTGGTGCGTTCGCGGGTGTTCATGAACAACTTTTCCACAGGCAAGTCCCCACCGAGGCTCGCAGCACCGAAACAGGTACTCGGCCGGAGTTTTCACGATATAGGCGCCCTGGTGACCCCCCAAGATCCCCAACAGCAACAGCTCGGGACACGACAGCCCTGCGCCTGAGAGATACGTCCCTCGGGAGCTCGGTCTGCGCGGGGCATGGCGGCTCCGTTGAGTCGGCCCCTGATCCTCGAAACGATTCGCGTTTTTTCCACTGCCCTTGTGCACAGCCCCGGGTGTCCAGAGCACTGCGCGGAGCGGCGGAAGACGAGGCGTGCTTCTTACGCGAACAGAAACCGTTCGCACAATCTTGCGCGAACAGAAAAACTTGGTTTCGGGTCGTGCCGTTAGGCGCGCTCGGAACCGGATGAGGGGGCCGCCGTCGTCACGACAACGGGCGTCGGCGTAGCGCGCTTCGCACCGCGTCGACACCTTTTTGAGGTACCACCGCCCTCGGTCCGGCGACAATCCCGAACTTGCGCTCGCCTGCTAAACGCCGGAATTTCCCGGGCTAATTTCTTGTTAGCCCCCTCTTTGGGCAGTCATGCGTCCGCTTCGACGCACCACCCGGGAAGCGCAAGTGGTGAGGCGTCCTTGCCTCAAACGTCACCTATCCATATTTGGCGAAGCATTTCAATCAGTTGTTCTGTGTTTGTGCGATTCTCCGCGGCAAGAACCCGTCAAGCATAAATAAGCGACCTGATTTCAGGCCATTGGAGACAATTGAGCGCCTGAAGTTGGCCCGTTCAGGTTCCGTCCGCTAGGGCGGAGCCATGGCGCGTTGGCCGTTCTTGCTCGGACTCGTCTCTCTCGGCGTCGCGCCGGGCATTTTTTCAAGCACCGCATGGGCTCAGGAAACCGAGGACGACCGCAGTGCGCTGGTCACGGCTGATACGCCCGTCCCGTTCGGCTTCAACTACGGCGAGGTCGACACCACCAGGTCGGGGGGCATGAGCGGGGCGCTGCGTGCGGCCGGCAATGGGACGACAGCTGTATTCCAGAACCCCGCGGCGATGACGCTGGCGCGCGTCTATCACATCGAAGCCATCGGCAACCTCGTGCCCGAGTACGGCCAGATCGTGTTCGGCAGCGTGGTCGTCGACTCGATCACCAACAAGCTCGCCGGCGGCGTCTCGGTGACGGGCGGGTTCCTCGATTCGTTTCAGGATCCTGCGACGTCGCTCGATCGTTCATGGCTCGATGTTCGACTCGCGCTCGCATACCCGTTCGTCGACGCCTTTTCGGTCGGGCTCGGCGGCCGCTACATCAAGGTGACGCAGGACGGCACCGGACCGCTGGGTGACAGCAAAGTGTCGGGAGGGTTGAAGGATCCGGAGAGCTCGAGCGAGGGTCGACTCTCGATGGTCAACATTGCGACCTTCGACGCCGGCGTCGCCATCAAGGCGGGCGATCTCGTTCGAATCGGCATATCCGGCCAGAACCTCACGTACTTCAACAACGGCATCCTCCCGACGACCGTCGGCGGCGGCGTCGCCATCGCGCACGAGGACTTCACCATCGAGGCCGACGGCGTCGCCGACCTCACCTCCTATATGACGCCCACCGCGCGCGTCATGGCGGGCGGCGAATACCTCCTGGTCGATCGCATTCCCCTCCGGGCTGGTTACCGGTTCGACCAAGGTGCGAACTCCCACCAGCTCTCCGGCGGCGTCGGCTACCTAGCTCGGGAGTTCATGATCGAAGCGAGCGTCCGACGCACGCTGGTCGGACCGGAGATGACGGAGATCATTTTCGGCGCGGGCTACTTCCTCGAGTCCAGCGGTCTCACCGGTCGGGGAGCGGAAGAGCCCTGACCAGCGGTAAACGGCTCGTCGCGATCCGCGAGAGCCGCCGGTGTAAGCTCCGCCCGTGCTTGGACTGCAGGTCGAAACGAATCCGAAATGGGTCGCGGCGGCGTCGTCGCACGTCGCGCGTGTGCTCGTCGACCATGCGCATTGCGAGATGAAGGCGGCGACCAACGCCTTGTCTCTGTCGGCGCGGTGCATGTTGCATCCCAAGGTCGCGCGCGCTCTGGTCGATCTCGCGGAGGAAGAGCTGCGTCACTTTCGTCGTGTCCTCGACGAGCTCGATCGCCGAGGCATCGCGCTCGAGCCGCCCGAGGAGGATTGGTATGCGGCCGAGCTGCGCCGGCGGGTCGCGGGTGAGCGCCGAGGCAAGCAGACGCTGGATCTCGACGCCGTGCTCGTCGATCGGCTGCTCGTCGGCGCGCTCATCGAAGCGCGATCCTGCGAGCGCTTTCGTTTGCTCGCCGATGCGCTCGGCGAGGTCGAGCCGGAGCTCGCTGCGTTCTACCGCGAGCTCTTCGCCGACGAAGCTCGGCACCACCGCACCTTCTTCGATCTCGCGGTCGACGTGGCGGGCGATGCTTCCATGGCGCGCGATCGCCTCGCGCGGATCGCGTCGATTGAAGCGGACGTCGTTCGCGCCCTCGATGCGCGGCCGACGATGCACGGATGATCTTCGATCTCGTCCGCCTCGACCAACGGATCGCGGCGATGGCCGTCGCGCTGCGCAAGCGGCGTCGCACGCTCTTCGCTGGCCGCTACTCGGACGACGACCAGGTGACGTTTGCACGCGACGCGAGCACGCGCGCATCGTTCGAGGCACTCGGCGATCTCGGATCCGATCCTGTCGCGCGCGCGACACGCGCTTGGGTCGGTCATCTCACCATCGAGCGCGTGACCAGCGACGATCTCGTCGCCCTCGAGGCCGCGCGTGCAGAGGTCGACACCGAAGTGGAGCCGCACCGATCGATCCACGATCTCGTGCGCGCGCTCTTCGGGCCCGAACGAGAGGCACGCGCCGCCGCCGCTGCGATTCGAGACAAAGGCGCCGCGACAGTCGATGCCGCGCGCCGATTCGCGGAGCGACGCGCTGAAGCCGAGCGTCTCCTCGGGGCGAAGCCTTCCGCGTCGGAGGATTCGTTCGACCCCGTCGAGGTTGCCCTCGACGGCACCGACGCGGCCTTCGCGTCGCTCGATCTCTCCAGCAAGACGTGGGCGGGCGTCGTTCGTCGATCCGTCGCGTCCGATGCCGGCGAGGGGTGGCCCGCGAAAATCACCGCGCGATGGATCACCGACACGCTCGGCAGAGGTGAGCTGCTTCGCGGCGTCCCGCTCGACGTCACCTCGCTGCCGGAGCCGCTGGGGGCGGCGTCGTTCGCGCGCGCGCTCGCCGATGTCGGCGGCTCGTGGGCCTTCTACGATCGGCCCGCGCAGTCGCCGTTTTGTGTGATGCGCACACCGAACGACGACCTCGTGCTCCGCCGAGCGGCGCTCTTCGGGTCGTTGATCCTCGAGCCGGTCTTTCACGAGCGAAAGCTCGGCCTCGGTCGTGACCGTGCGCGGCACCAGGCCGCGACGATCGCGCGCGCGGCCATCGTGTGGTTGCGCCTCGCCGCGATGCGCGCGGCGGCCTGGCCGCTCCTCGCGAAGCCGCTCGACGGAACGTTCCCCGATCTGTCGGAGCGGGCGCTCGGCAGACCCATCCCGCGGGCTCTGCTCGGTGCGGTGCCGCGCTTGATGCCCGACGCCCGCGCCGAGCTTCGAGCCATGCTCGCAGCGCTCGTCGACCGTGACGTCCTTCGGGAGCAGTTCGACGACGACTGGTTCGACAATCCCCGGGCCCACGAAGCGCTCCGCCACGAAAACCACCTGCCGGCGGAGAGCCGTCCGGCCCTGCCTGCCGAGGCCGTTCCGCGCGCCCTCGCAGGCCGCATCCGAGACCTCCTCGGCTGACTCTTGTAAGAATCGGCGTTGTGGTAGCTTCGGCGATGTCGCCTTGAACAAGTACGGCATCCCTCTTCACGACCTACCGTCCCATTGTCTCGATGCCGTGGACGCGGCGGAGCGGTCGCTGTCGCGAACGCTCATCGTCCGCGAAGGGCATGCTGTCGCGGCGGTCGTGCCGATGGCGGATCTCGATCGCATCGATCCGCCGGATCCGGCGGCGAACGGCCAGGATCCGTTGCTCGCGATCTGCGGGTCGTGCCGCCACGACGACTTCGTCGACTCCTTGTCGGAGGACCTCTCGCACACCTCGATGTGGTCCCGCGTGCCCAACAAGGCGGGGCGCTGACATGCCCTACCTGCTCGACACCCCGACGCTCGCCGAGATCCTGAGGGCCGCCCCGTCGCGCTCCTTGATCCGACACCTCTCCCAGGTGCCGAGCCGCGAACGGTGGACGAGCGTGGTCACGGTCAGCCAGCTGCTCGTCGCGGCCAGGCGCACCCAGCAAGCCCGCCTCATGCAGGACGTCATTCACCTGGTTGCCGGCATCCGGGTCGCGCCCTATGACGTCACTGCCGCGCAGACCTTCGCCAAGTTCCGCGCGACCGTCGCCTCCGACCTCGATGCGGACGACGTCATGATTGCGGCCATCGCTGCTTCGGGCGGCTTTACGCTCGTCACCCGGCGTGTTCGAGAGTTCTCGATTTTCGCGCAGCTCCGGGCGGAAGACTGGATGGGATAGCAGCCTTCTCACGCAGCTCACCCGACGCCGAAATCGCTCGCCAAGGTTTGGCGAGCGAGCCCATTTCGGCTGGGTCGGGCGAGATGGGTTCGGCGGCTTCCTTGTTTCTGCGCGCATCCCATGAATGAGATGCGCTCTAGGTAGAGCTTCCGGTCTTCGACAAGGCGTGGTAGGTGGCCGCCCAGTCCAACCGCGTGCCAACCACTCCGGTACCGTGACGAGCCAAGTTCCCTTCTTCTTCGCGTCCGATGTCACCGTCGACGTCGACCTGTCCGTCCTGGCCCAGGTCGCGCTCTTCGGCTTCTTCATCACGATCCTCAAGCCCGTCTTGTTCGATCCGCTGCTCAAGCTCTTCGAAGAGCGCGAGAAGCTGACCGACGGCGCTCGGGCCACGGCTCGTTCGATGGATGAGCGTGCCGCCGAGCTCTTGTCTCGTTTCGAGACGGAGATCGAGCAGGTGCGCCGTGAGGCGTCGCTCGAGCGCGATCGCCTTCGCGCCGAGACGGCCAAGCTCGAGGCGAAGATGCTCGACGAGGCGAAGGCCGACGCGGCCCGGATTCTCACGAGCGGGCGCGCGCAAATTGCCACCGAGGTGGAGACGCTCCGCCGCGAGCTGGTCGCATCGCGACCGGCGCTCGCGCAGCAGATCGCTTCCAAGCTCCTCGGCCGAGAGGTGTCGTCGTGAAGCGCGCCGTCTTGTTCTTCGTCGCGATGCTCGCCGTTTCGGGCGTCGCGCTCCAGGTCTCGGCGCAAGGCGCGCCGCAGCCGGGCCAACCTGCTCCTGGTGCCCCTCCGGGGCAACCGGCTCCGGGCCAACGGGCTCCGGGCCAACCGGCTCCGGGGCAACCCGGCGCTCAACCCGGTGCGCAGCCTGGACGCCAGCCGCCGAGCCGCATGGGCCAGCAGCCGCGCGCGCCTCAACCTCGCGGTGCCCAGCAGGCGGCTCCTCCTGCGCCGCACGGTGCGCAGCCCGCGCATGGTGCGCAGCCCGGCCACGGTGAGAAGGGCCACGACGAACACGGCGGTGGTCACGGCGACCACGACTGCCATGGCCCGAACGCGCCGGCCCACCACATCAACTGGTACCAAGGCCTCCTCGGGGTCAACAACAAGAAGGCCCAAGAGGGCGGCATCAACAAGCTGCTCTGGCGGTACTACGACGACAAGAACGAGTGCGATCCGAAGAACCAGGATCCCCCGCTCCTCGCCGCGGTCATCAACCTGGCGATCGTCGTCTTCGTCCTCTTCCACTTCGGCAAGAAGCCGGTGGTCGAAGCGCTCGCGAAGCGCAAGAAGACCATCATGCAGGACATCGACGCCGCGACCGAGCTCCGCGAGGACGCGGAGAAGCGCCTCGCGACGTACGAGAAGCAGCTCGCGACGATCGAAGATCGCCGCAACGAGCTCAAAGAAGAGTACGCCACGCAGTGGGAGGCGGAGCGCAGGCGCATCCTCAAGGACGCCGAGGAGAAGGCCGCGCGCCTTCGCCGCGATGCCGAGTTCCGCGTAGCGCAAGAGCTGAAGCAGGCGCAGTCGGATCTTCTCCGCGAAGCGGTGGACGATTCGGTCGTCGCTGCCGAGTCGCTGCTGAAGTCGCGCATCGGCGCCTCCGATCAAGAGCGCCTCGCGGACGAGTATCTCGCCGGCATCGGCCAGGCGCTCAAGCCGAGCGATCGCGCCGAACGGAGGACGACATGAGCTACGACGCCATCGGACGCCGCTATGCGCGCGCGATCTTCGAGCTCGGCAAAGAAGAGGGTCGCGCGAGCGCCATCGCCGACCAGATCGCTTCGTTCGCCGAGACGTACGACTCGAGCGAAGAGCTGAAGATCATCCTCGAGAACCCGCTCGTCGACGAGGCCGCGCGCCTCGCGATCGTCGGGGACATCGCGGCGCGCGTAGGTGCGACCGGCACCGCCGATCGCGCGCTGCGTCTCGTGACCAAGCAGCGCCGCTTGCGTGCGCTGCCGGACATCGCGCGGCACCTCCGTCGCCAGGTCGACGAAGACGCGAAGGTCGTCCGCGCACACGTCACGACGGCTTCCGCTCCCTCGGGCGGTTACCTCGATCGTTTGAAGGCGCAGATCGAGCAGAGCACCGGCCAAAAGGTCGTGCTCACCCACACCGTCGATCCCAGCATCATCGGCGGCGTCATCACGTCGATCGGCGATCGCGTGGTCGACGGCAGCATCCGCTCCCGCCTTCTCTCGTTCCGCGACGCCGCTCGTCCGAGCGTCTAGCGAATTTCGTCTTCGTTTTGCGCGAGGGGTCTCCCCTCGCTACGTCTTCCGCGGCGCGACCAAGCGCGCGCCCATGTCTCGCCCAGCTCGTGGGGCCCCAACACGATAATCGACAGGACCAGCGATGCAGCTTCGAGCCGAAGAGATCTCGCAGATCATCAAGAAGCAGATTCAGAACATCGACAAGGCGGCCTCCGTCTCGGAGACGGGCACCGTCCTCACGGTCGGTGACGGAATCGCGCGCGTGCACGGCCTCTCCGGCGTCATGGCCGGCGAGCTCGTCGAGGTGACCGCCGCCGATTCCAGCTCGCTCTACGGCCTCGTGCTCAACCTCGAGCAGGACAACGTCGGTTGCGCGTTCTTCGGCGACACCAGCCTCGTCAAAGAGGGCGATCTCGTCCGCCGCACGAACCGCATCATGGACGTGCCCGTCGGCGAGGCCGTCGTCGGTCGCGTGCTCAACGCCCTCGGTCAGCCGATCGACGGCAAGGGCCCCATCGACACCAAGTTCCGCCGCCGCGTCGAGATCAAGGCGCCCGGCATCATCCGCCGCCAGCCGGTCAACGAGCCGATGCAGACCGGCCTCAAGGCGATCGACGCCATGATCCCGATCGGTCGCGGCCAGCGCGAGCTCATCATCGGCGACCGCCAGACGGGCAAGACCGCCGTCGCGATCGACACGATCATCAACCAAAAAGGCCAGAACATGTACTGCGTGTACGTGGCGATCGGCCAGAAGCAGTCGACGGTCCGCCAGGTCGTCGACAAGCTCGAGGCGTACGGCGCGATGGAGTACACGATCGTCGTCGCCGCGACTGCGAGCGAGTCCGCGCCGCTGCAGTTCATCTCGCCGTACACCGGCGTGACCATCGGCGAGTACTTCCGCGACACCGGCCGCCACGCGCTCTGCATCTACGACGACTTGTCCAAGCAGGCCGTCGCGTACCGCCAGCTGTCGCTCCTCCTCCGCCGTCCGCCGGGGCGCGAGGCTTACCCGGGCGACGTCTTCTACCTCCACTCGCGTCTCCTCGAGCGCGCGGCGAAGATGGCGCAGGTCTACTACGTCGTGAAGAAGGGCACCGACGTTCCCGCCGGTGACGAGAGCTACCGCGGCGCCGACGGCGAGGTCCACTACGGCGTCCTCGGCAAGCACGCCGCCCACGAGAGCGCGAAGAAGCTCGGCGGTGATCACGAGGTGAAGCAGGACCCGCACTCGGGCGGCTCGCTCACGGCGCTGCCGATCATCGAGACGCAGGCAGGTGACGTCTCGGCGTACATCCCGACGAACGTCATCTCGATCACCGACGGTCAGATCTTCCTCGAGTCGGATCTGTTCTTCTCCGGTGTTCGCCCGGCCATCAACGTCGGTATCAGCGTCAGCCGCGTCGGCGGCAACGCGCAGATCAAGGCGATGAAGTCGGTCGCCGGTACGCTGCGCCTCGACCTCGCGCAGTACCGCGCCATGGCTGCCTTCGCGCAGTTCGCTTCGGACCTCGATGCGAAGACCCGCGCTCAGCTCGACCGCGGCGCCCGCATGGTCGAGATCCTCAAGCAGGGCCAGTACGTCCCGCTGACGGTCGACAAGCAGGTCCTCATCATCTACGCCGGCACCGCCGGTCACCTCGACGACCTCCCGATCGGCGCACTCCTTCGCTTCGAGGCGGAGCTCTACAAGCACGTCGAGTCGAAGCACCCGGAGATCCTGTCGACGATCCGCGACAAGAAGGTGCTCGACGACGAGCTCAAGAAGACGATCAACAAGGTCGTCGAAGAGTTCAAGGCGAAGAAGTTCGTCCTCGACGAGTCCAAGGCGAAGGCGGAACCCGCCGCCGGTGCCTCCAAAGAGAAGTCCAAGAAAGGCAAGTGATCCGTGGCGTCGCTCAAAGCGATTCGTAAGCGCATCGCCACCGTCAAATCGACGCAGAAGATCACGCGCGCGATGAAGATGGTTGCCGGTGCGCGGTTGAACCGCGCCCAGCAGCGCATCACGGAGCTGCGACCTTACGCCGTGAAGACCCAGGAGGTTCTCTCCGAGGTCGTCGGGCGTACGTTGCAGGAAGGGCAGGCCGACGATTCGGTCGTCGGCGCGGCGGACCTTCTCCACCCGCTCCTCGTTCAACGCGAGCAGCGCCGCGTGATGCTCGTCGTTTTGACGAGCGATCGCGGACTTTGCGGCGCGTTCAACGCGAACATCAACAAGAACGCCGAGCGCGAATACAAAGAGCGCACGGCGAACGGCCAGGACGTACAGGTCATGGTCGTGGGTCGCAAAGGCCGCGACTACCTCCAGCGCCGGAACATCACGCTGCAGTACCTCCCCGGCGTCTGGGACAAGCTCGGCCTCGCCTCTGCTCGTCGCATCGGGGACGAGATTCTGCGCCCCTTCTTGAACGACGAGGTCGACGCGATTTACGTCGTCTACAACGAGTTCAAGAGCGCGATGACCCAGAAGGTCACCGTGGAGCGCCTGCTGCCGGTGCCGCCCTCCGTCGAGGAAAACGCGGCCGGCGGCGGCGAGTTCGTGTTCGAGCCGACGCGTGCAGCGTTGCTCGAGCACCTCGCGCCGCTCTACGTCGAGATCTCGCTCCTGCGCGCGCTCTACGAGTCGCAAGCCAGCGAGCTCGGCGCCCGCATGACCGCGATGGACTCGGCGACGAAGAACGCGACCGAGATGATCGACAAGCTCACGCTCGAGTACAACAAGGCTCGCCAGGCCGCGATCACCAAGGAGCTCATG
Organism: Polyangiaceae bacterium; assembly: GCA_013361525.1. Lineage (GTDB taxonomy): Bacteria > Myxococcota_A > Polyangia > Polyangiales > Polyangiaceae > Xiheicaenibacterium. The sequence goes on from JABFXY010000129.1 coordinate 15,760, forward strand.
GAGATCATCGGCGGCAGCGAGGCCATCAAGGAGTAAACGGCGAGCGGCCCGCGGATCGGTTCACCGGTCCGCGCCCGCTCTTTGTCGTTTGTCGTAAAGTCCGTGATTCTCGAGATCAATCCGGAGCATCCCGAGCCGCGCAAGATCCAACGCGCGCTCGACGTCCTCGAAAAGGGCGGCCTCATCGCGTACCCGACCGACACCGTCTACGGTCTCGGTTGCGACCTGATGAACAAGGGCGCCGTCGAGCGCCTGTACCAGCTCAAAGGCCTGAGCAAGCAGAAGAACCTCGCGTTCATCTGCCACGACCTCGCCGACATCGCGAAGTACGCCGTGGTCGACAACTGGGCGTACCGCATCCTCAGGCATCACCTCCCGGGTGCGTACGCGTTCATCCTTCCGGCGACGCGCGAGGTGCCGAAGATGGTGCTCTCGAAGCAGAAGACCGTCGGCATTCGCGTTCCGGATCACCCCGTCGTGACGACGCTCGCGCGCGAGCTCGGCCGCCCGATCATCAGCACCACGGCGACCGACGACGAGGGCGAGCCGCTCATCGATCCCGCGGAGGTGCGCGACAAGTATCGAGGGCTCGATCTCATCCTCGACGGCGGCGCGGGCGGTCACGTGCCGACCACCGTCGTCGACTTGAGCCAAGGGCACGTCGAGATCGTTCGTGAGGGTGCGGGGTCGATCGACGAGTTGCAATAGGAGGTCGTGATGACGAAGCGGTTCGACTTCATCGTCGTGGGAGGCGGATCGTCGGGCTGCATCGTCGCCTCCAAGCTCGCCGAACGTGGTCATTCGGTGCTCCTTCTCGAGGCGGGGGACCGCGCGGAGGAGAACCCCGAGACGTTGCGCGCCGACGGTTACAAAGAAGCATTCATCAACGATCGGTTGATGCACGAGCGCTTCACGATCGAGCAGGCGGCCTGTGGTGGTCGAAGGCTGTTCGCTGGAACGGGTCGAGGCATCGGCGGCAGCGGCGCGATCAACGCGATGGTGTACACGCGCGGCGCGCGTGAGGACTTCGACGCGTGGGGCGAAGGTTGGCGCTGGGACGACGTCCGCCCCGATTTCGAAGAGCTCGAGTCGAAGCTTCGCCCGAACCGCCGTGAGGAGACGTCGTTCACGCGTGCGTGCATTCAAAGCGCGGAAGAGCAAGGCCTGCGCGAGAAGGCCGACCTCAACGACGGCGATCTCACGAACGTGCTCGGCCACGAGTGGATGAACTATGAGGGCGACAAGCGGCGCAACGCATACGTCGCGTTCATCCAAGACAGCCCGCCGCGTTCCCTCACGATCGAGACGGGCGCGCGTGCGACGTCGATCGGCCTCGAGGACGCGGACGACGGCGCCCATCGCGCGGTTTCAATCAGCTACGAGAAGAACGGCGAGACGCAGACCGTATTCGCGAACAAGGAGATCGTCCTCGCCGCCGGCGCGCTGGCAACGCCGGCGCTTTTGCTCGCGAGCGGCATCGGACCCGCCTCGGAGCTACGGACGTTGGGTCGCCCATACCTCGTGAACATCCCCGGTGTCGGGCGAAACCTCCACGACCACCCGAACGTCACGCTCTTCTTCCTCGCGAATCACGCCATCGATTGCTCGTATCCGCAGCTCTACGGCTTCGGCCGGATGAAGCCGGGCAAAGGCCCGAGCGACTCGTGCTTCGTGTTCTATCCGGCGCGCTCGTCGTTCCGCGAAGGCCTGATGCGCATGCTCCCCGCGATGGTGTTGCCCGAGCGCACCTACTTCGAGGGTCGCGCCGTTCGCCTCATGCGCGGCGCGATCTCGACGGCCTTCAAAGCGGGCACCGTTCGGCGCTTCGTCGACAAGATGTGGGGCATCGTCGTGATTCTGGGCAAGCCGGTCAGCCGCGGTACGGTGCGGCTCGGGCCGATCAGCGGCGGCGACACGGCGCGCATCGACCCCGCGTATCTGTCGCACCCCGACGACCTCGAAACGATGGTGACCGGGGTTCGCCATGCACGAAAGATCGCCGCGAGCGCCGCCCTTCACGAGCTCGGAAGCCTCGAGGTCGTGCCTGGGACCTTCGGACGTGGCAAAGGTGAGACACGGACGTTGTCCGAGCTTCGCACCGACCGCACGGACATCGAGCGGTTCCTCCGGAAGAACCTGATGACGACGTATCACTTCGCCGGCACGTGCAAGATGGGCGACGACAATCTCGCCGTCGTCGATCGCAACCTGCGCGTGCGTGGCATCCGCGGGCTGCGCGTCGCAGATGCCTCGGCCATCCCCGAGACGCCCGTCGCCGCGATGAACGCACCGAGCATGCTGGTCGGGCTGCGCGGCGCGAAGCACATCCTCGAAGACCACCCGTCACCGGATCGCTGAGATGTTGCGCGTCGCAGTCATCGAGCTGCCGGCGCGCTTCGGGGACGTCGAAGCGGCGCTCGCGGACGTCGAAGCCACGCTCGAGCGAGGGCCCGCGAGCGACCTGGCGGTGTTGCCCGAGTGCTCGCTGACGGGCTACGTCGATGCAGTCGGCCATTGCGATCCCACTTCGTTCGCGGAGCCGATCGACGGGCCCACGATGACCAAGATCGCTGCGCTCGCGCGCACCTACGACACAGCGATCGGTGCGCCGCTCATCGAGCAAGCGGGCGACGCCGTCTACAACGCCTACGTCGTCGTGGGGCGCGACGGCGCCGTCTTGCATCGATACCGGAAGCGCCACCCGTGGTTCCCCGAGCGTTGGGCGACACCGGGCGACGTTCCGCCGTCGTCGTTCGAGCTCGGTGGCGTCTCGATCGCCGTCGCGATTTGTTTCGACGTGCATTTCCTGGCGGACGAATCGGCGGACGTATTGTCGCGCACCGATGCGCTTCTGTTTCCGAGCGCGTGGGTCGATCCCGATCGGGTCGATCTACGCGCCGAGATCTTCGACACGCTCGCCGCGAAATTCGGCATCTCGATCGTGAACGCGAACTGGGGCCCAGGGACGCCACTCGTTCGCGGTCAGGGAGCGAGCCGCGTGGTTCAGCACAGTGGCGAGATCGTCCAGCTGCCGATGGCGTTTGGTCCACAACGTGTCGACGTGACGCTTTCGCCGCGCCGGATCTCGCAGCCCCGATGACCTCTCAGCCCGGGTGATTGGATCCGTCCGGGCTCTCGGGAGGCGGGTCCTGCTTCGGCACTTCTTCGTGCGGTGGGGCGATGAGGCCGGGGCCGAGATTGCCGTCGTCGGTCGCGGGCGGTGACGCCTCACTCGGCTCTTGGCTCGCGTCGACCGGAGGCTCTTCGTCCTTCACCGTCTCGGTCGGCTCCGTCCCGGCAAGGAAGACTTCGCTGAGCGCGTCCTCTTGCTCCGGCTTCGCCAACAGGCCCGTCTTGGGATCGATGGTCGCGCGCGTGATCCCGGCCGGGACCGGGAAGTCCGTCGCCGGTTTGCCTTGGTGCGCCACGCGCATGAACGACACGAAGATCGGCAGCGATGTCACGCCGCCGGACTCGCCCGCGCCGAGCGGCGCGCCGTCGTCGAAGCCCGTCCACGCGACACACGCGACGTCCGTCGAATAGCCTGCGAACCACGCGTCGCGCGCCTTGTTCGACGTGCCCGTCTTGCCTGCGATGGGACGCTTCAACACCTTCGCGCCGCGCCCCGTCCCGTCGGCGACGACGCTCTTCATCATGTCGGTGACGACGTAGGCTTCGGCGTCGGTGAGCACGCGCTTCGACTCGGGACGCGGGATCGGAACCTCGCGGCCATCCGGGCCGACGATCTTCACGACGATGTGTGCCTGCTCGTAGACGCCTCCCGCTGCGAGCGATGCATACGCGTTCGCCAGCTCGCGCGGCTTCACCTCGTAGGCGCCGAGGGCGATGGACTCACCGGTGAACTTCGTCTCGTTGGACCGAACCTCGGCGAGCGGCGTCGTTTCGATGCCGAGATCCCGCGCGAGCTGCGCGACGGGATCGGCGCCGACCTGCTTCACGAGCCACGCCGCGGAGACGTTCACGCTCTGCGCGAGGCCGACACGCGCGCGCTTCGGCTCGCCGGCGCTGTTCGGGTCGTAGTTCTTCGGCTTGTATTTGTCGTCCTTGAGGACGTTCGGATCGGTCGGAAGCAGCGTCGCCGGCGTCATCTTCCGATCGTGAATCGCGACCGCGTACGTGAATGGTTTGAACGAGGAGCCCGGTTGGCGTTGCGCTTGTGTCGCGCGATCGAAGCCGGCGCGAGCTCCCTCGTAGCTGCCGGCGAGCGCGAGGATCTCGCGCGTGCGCACGTCGATGGCGACGATCGCCGCCTGCGGGCCGAGCTCGAGCTTGAACGACGGCAGCGCGCCCTCCTCCTTCGGCTTGCCCTGCACCGGCGCGAAGCTCACCCGTACCGGCGTGCCCGGCTCCGCGAACTTGCTCGCAGGTAGCTTCGTCGGGTTGTAGCGCTCGGTGTTCGAGAGGCTCACGCGCCCGCGCACCGTACCGACGCGTACGAACAGCTCGTTCTTCGCGTCGTCGCCGCCGGTCACCTCCGCCATGAACACCTTCGCGGTGTCGTCCTTGGTCGGATCCCCTTCGTAGAGGAGCGGCATCTTCTTCGGCTTCTTCAGCGGCGCGGTGATCTTCTGCCGCTTGTCGTACGCATCGAGCCCGTCGCGAAGCGCCTTGCGGGCTTCGGCTTGAAGCTTCGGATCGATCGAGGTCGTCACCACGTACCCGCCGCGAAGCGCTTGCTCGCCGAGCGTGTCACGCAACACGCGGCGTACCTCCGCGAGCGCTTCGGGCGCGAGCTCCGACGTCTGCTCCGGCTCCGGCGCGAGCACCACGGGCTCGTCCTTCGCTTCGTCCGCGAGCTCCTCTTTGACGAAGCCCTTCTCCACCATCTGCTTGAGCACGTAGACGCGGCGCCCGGTCGCGGCGTCGAGGTGCTCGCGAGGCGAATAGCGTGACGGGCCCTTCGGCACACCCGCGAGGACAGCCGCTTCGCCCAGCGTGAGGTCGTGCACGCCCTTGCCGAAGTAGTAGCGCGAGGCCTCTTCGACGCCGTAACGGCCGTGGCCGAAGTAGATGTGGTTCAAATAGAGCTCGAGGATCTCGTCCTTCGACAGCTCTTGCTCGATCTTCCGAGCGAGGATGACTTCCTTGATCTTGCGCTCGTAGGTCCGTTCCTGCGTGAGAAGGACGTTCTTCACCACCTGCTGCGTGATGGTGCTCGCGCCTTGTCGCGAGCCGTGCGACCGCAAGTTCACCCAGATCGCGCGCAACATGCCCGGATAGTCGAGGCCGGGGTGCTCGTAGAACGAGGCATCCTCCGCCGCGAGGAACGCGAGCTTCACGTGCGAGGGGATCGTGTCGAGCGGGACGACCGTGCGACGTTCGACGAACTCCTCGCCGAGGAGCGTGCCGTCGCGCGCGAGGATGCGCGTCGTCTGCGGCGGTGTGTAGTGCTTCAGCTCGGAGGTCGCCGGCAGCCCCTCGCTGTAGTGGCGAATCAACAGCGCCACCGCGATCATCGCGAGGCCGCTCAACAGGAGCAGGGTGACGAGGACGCGCCTCGCCCATTTGAGCGTTCGTCGCACGAGCCTGCGCCGTTCTGCGCTCGCGTTGGAGGAACGACCATCCGGTGGAGCATCCCCCGAGGCCGCCGCCGCTGCGTTCTTCGGAGGTTTCGACTCTGCCGCGCGCTTCGGCTGCGGGCTAGAAAACGACACGCCTTTCGAACGCGCCTCGACATTGATCGGTTCCCGCGCGGGTCGTTCGGCCGGCTGCGAAGGAGATCGGCGAGGAACGAAGAGCTCGGTCGGTGCTTCTTCGAGCTTCGATGCGGGCGCGGCCACGGGCCCGGGGTCGCGGATGGTCGGATCTTCGTCCGAAACCGCACGAGGAGGCGGCGCTTCGTCGTCGTTCTTCACTGCGTCAGTAGGATGACACCTGCCGTGATACCTACGCCAAGGAGCAGGCACGCAATTGCGACGATCACGAGCGTGACGATCTTCACGCCCTTCTTCGGGACCACCGTCGCAGAGCTGGACGCCGGTCCGCCGTAACGTGAGCCCGAGCCGGGAACGACGCTCGGAGGCAGCGGGTTCGCGATCGGCGCGTTGGGGTGCATCTTGATGGTCCGCGAGTTGTCGATCGACGGCGCGATGCCTGCGTTCGACCGAGCCGGCTGCGGGATGACGATCGGCGTCGCGCCGGCCATCGCGCCCATCGGCGCGCTGCCCATCGGTGGCCGCTGCGGCATCGGCTGCTGCTGCGCGGCTGCTCCCGCGAGCTGGGCCCCTCCGACGTGCGCCCCTGCCACGTGAGATTGCGCGGCCATGCCTGCGCGAAGCTGAGGCCCGTTGTCGACCTGCGTCGGCTCGACCGGGCGAGGTAGCACGTTGCTCATTCTCGCCCCTGGCGCGAACGACCGCAGCGCCTCGGCGAAATCGAGCGCCGACGCATAGCGATCGTCGGGCTTCTTCATCAGCGCCTTCATCACGACGTCCGAAAGGCCCGGCGGAAACTTCTTCCCGGGGACGCGCTCGTCGAGCGGGATCGGCTGCTTCGTGACGTGAAGCTGGATGTATTCCATCGGCGTCTTCGCGTCGTACGGGAGCTTGCCGGTGAGGACCTCGTAGAGGATCGTGGCGAGCGAGTAGATGTCGCTGCGCGGGTCGAGCTTTTTGCCCTGCGCTTGCTCGGGCGACATGAACTCGGGCGTGCCGAAGACCATGCCCTCTTGCGTGAGCATGATGCTGCCCGGTCGGAGCTCGCGCTCGGTGACCTTCGCGAGACCGAAATCGAGCACCTTCGCGAAGTCTTTCAGCCCGCCGTTCGTCGAGAGGAAGATGTTCTCGGGCTTCAGGTCGCGGTGGATGATCCCCTGCGTGTGCGCCTCTTGAAGAGCGCCGCAGACCTGGATCAAAACGGGGATGGCGCGATCGACGGGGAGTGGACCTTCGCGGCGCACGACCTGATTCAGGTTCTTGCCCTCGAGGTACTCCATCACGATGTACAGCGACCCGTCCTCGAGCTCACCGTAGAGGAACACCTTCACGGTGTTCGGGTGGGTGAGATGGCTCATCGCGCGCGCTTCGCGGCGGAACCGCGAGGCGAGGTCTTTGCGGTTCGTCAGCTTCGGATGAAGGATCTTCACCGCGACCTGCCGATTCATCGCCGGCTGCGAAGCGCGGTAGACCGCACCCATCCCGCCCGAGCCGATCTTCTGCTCGATGAGGAACTGACCGTTCAAGATCGAGCGGCCAATGTTCTGGTCGGGCTGCTTCTGAGCGGTCGACATTGGCGTTTTTTACGTGTCCGCGCAGGGCAGCGGGTCGCGCCCGGCGTGCCCATGAGCCAAGGTCGAAGGCTACCTGAGCGCGAGGCCTTTCGCGCACTTTTTCTCGCGCGCGCGCACGACGGCGTTGGGCGCAGCGTCTATAACCTAACCCCGTGCAAAGCCCGCCTGTTCCCCTCGAAAGCTCGGTCCTTCTAGGGCATGGGTTTCGCCACGGATTTTTCACCCGGCAGGGCGGGGTGAGCGAAGGCGCATACGCCACCCTGAACACGTCGGCCGGAGCCGGGGACGATCCTGACGTCGTGCGGCAAAACGTGGCCCTCATCGAGCGGGCGCTCGATGTCTCTCCGGAGCGGCTCTTCTACGGCAGCCAAGTTCACGGCGTCGACGTCGCGATCGTGCGCACCGGCGACACACGGGACGACGTGCTCGTGCGCAAGGTCGATGCGGTCGCCACGTCCCTCGAGGGCACGGGGTGTGGGGTGCGGAGCGCCGATTGCGGCACCGTCCTCGTCGGCGATCGCCGCTCCGGAGCGGTCGCCGCGATTCACGCGGGCTGGCGCGGAACCGTGCTCGGTGTCGTCGCGGCCGGCGTTCGGGCGCTGCGAGCGTCTCTCGACCAGGAGCCCGAGCTCGTCGCCGCAGTCGGGCCGCACATCGAACGATGTTGTTTCGAGGTCGGAGACGACGTCGCGGCCGAGCTCGCGGCGTGTTCCACCGCCGGCGAACGTGCCGTCGATCGCTCCCGATCCAAGCCGCACGTCGACCTTCGCATCGTCCTCGAAACCCAGCTGCGCGATCTCGGCTTCGACGCAGCGGCCATCGACCACGTTCGCGGGTGCACCGTTTGCGACGCGGACCGGTTCTTCTCTTATCGGCGCGACGGCGCGCGGTCGGGCAGACTGATGGCGGCGATCGTCACGTCCGTCCGCTCGCGATGACCACGAGTCGATCGTCCTCGACCTCGATGCGGACTTCCATGCTCGCCTCGTGACGGACGCGCGCGAGCCCGAGCTGCGCTTGCACCTTCCCCATCGCGGCGGAGCGGATCAAATCCGAGAGGCCATGACCGCTCGCTTGTAGGCGCCGCAGTCGCTCCAAGTGCGCGTTCAAGAGCGCGATACGCGAGGGCAGGGCGGTATTGGCGACGCGCACGACGACCACACCCGTCTCGAGGTCGTAAGCGAGCTGATACTCGATGTCGGAGCGCAACGACCCGAATCGAATCGCGTTGTCGACGAGCTCGTGCGTCGTGAGCCCGACCCGCTGTGCCACGGCAGGGCTGAACTGGGCGTTCGACACGGCCTCCGAAAGCTCGCGCAAGGCGTCGACGACGTTGGGATGCGCCGCCGTGGACACCGAGATGAGCGTGCGCATCGAGCCTCTGTTTTCAGCCTTTCGCGAGCACGAGGGTTGATGCCAGACTGACTGGCGATGCCGAGCAGCCTGTCCAGCTTATCGCCACTTCGCATCGATGGCGTAGAGATCGAGGTTGCGGAGAAGCCCACCGATGGTGACGGCGGCGGAGCCACGGCGCGCGCGGCGATCGTGATGCGCGGGCGGATGACCTCGCGAAACCCGGACGCCAGCATCCAACCCTTCTTGAAGAAGGTCCATGAGGCGCTTTGCGCCGACAAGATCGATCGCGTCGAGGTCGACGTGACGGACCTCGGCTTCGTCAACTCCTCTGCCATTCGCCTGTTCGTGGATTGGGCGATGTGGGTGAAAGGCGAAGGAGACGCGCCCCACTACAAGCTCGTATTTCGCACCAAAGAGGGCATCGCTTGGCAGCGCCTCACGTTGACGGCGCTCACGGGCATCGCCCCGACCTGTGTCGAGGTGCAGCCGGTCGGCTGAAATGACACACGACCCGCGCTCGACCTCTGCGAGGCCAGGGCGCGGGTCGCGTCGTTGCGAGCCGGAAACGCGGCGGATCAGGCCAGCGCGGCCGCGCGCTTCTCGTAGTCGGCCTGCGAGATTTCGCCTTTTTCGAGCGAGGTGTTGAGCTTGTCGAGCTCTGCCTTCGTCGCATCCTTCTTCGCGGCGATCTCGGCCTTGTTCGCCTCGAACTCCTTCTTGCCTTCCTTTTCGGCGGCCTTGAATTCGCTCTTCAGCGTCGCGATGTCGTCCTTTCCACCGCGCTCGAAATACTTCTCGATGATCTTCCCGAGCGCGAACGTGCTCGCGAAGCTCGACGCGCCGCCGACCGCGCTTCCCCATCCGGGAACGAACTTGATGAGGTTCGTCACGGCGATGCGCGCGGCAGTTCCGACGCCGAGCCCGGCGAGGAGTGTCGTCACCGCCTGCTTATCCATCGTGTGCCCGTAGTACTGCCCGATATCGCGGACGAGCTTGCCCTGGAGCGCGACGACCGCGAGGTCCGTCGCGATCGCGAGGCCGGGAACGGGGAACGCGCCGAGCACCGCGCTCAGCACGGAGTACTTCCACGTGTCCTCGCGGATCTCTTTCGAGCGCTTCGCCGGATCGTCGACCTTCTTGATCGCGCTCGCCATCACGGTCTCTTTCGTCTCTTTGAGGACGCGATCCATGATCGAGCTCTGCTTCGCATCGAGTGAGAGCCCGTTGCGGATCTTCTCGAGCAGCCGTCGCTCTTCGTCGGAGCATTCGCCGTCCGCATTCGCGAGCGCGTACGCACTCCGATACGTCTGCTCGCGCGCTTGCTGGTTGGTGATGGCCGCGAGCTCCTTGTCGAGATCGAACGCCGTCTCGAGGATCGATTCGACCGTCTCCGAGCGCCCTTCCAGCGCGGCTCCGATGGCTTCCTTCTCCTCGTTCTTCACGACGCCGTCGGCTTTCGCCACGGCGACGAGCACGCGCAGGCCAGCGAGTGCTTCGCGATCCGTCATGGTCATGACTCCCTCCTTGAGGGAAGACCTACAGCACTTCGCTGGCCGCGTCGTCACTGCGCGTGTTGCGCCGACAATCGGTCTACCGTTCTGCGAGCTCGCACTCGCCTTCGGCGACGATGGCGACGCCGTAGGAATTCGCCTCGCACTCGTTCCCGTACGTGACGCCGTCGCACCCGCAGACGGGGAAGTAGATCTCGCGGCACCCTTGCGGAATGTCCTCGCACGTGCCGAGGTCGTCGGCGTAGCCGCACGACGCCTCGAGCGTGTAGTTGCAGAACTTGCCGGCGGGGCACTCGACCCCTGCGATGCCGCCGCACGACTCGCCCGGATCGTCGCAGCTGCCTTCGTGCGCGATCGACGCGCCGTTCGCGCTCGCCTCGCACGAGTTGCCGTAGGTGACGCCGTCGCATCCACAAACCGGCGCGTAGATCTCGGGGCAGCCGCCGTCGAAGATTGGCTCGCACGTGCCGAGCGAATCGTCGCCGCCGCAGTACGAGTCGATCGGGTAGTTGCAGTAGTAACCCTCGGCGCAGGGGGTGCCGGCGATGCCGCCGCACGTCTCGACCGGCTCGGGCTCGACACATCCGCAGCCGCACTCCGGCGAGTTGAACATCACCTTGTCGGGCGCGCAGAAGTCGATCTCTTGCGAGCAGGCGATGTCGCCCGGGCCCGCGTAATACGACACCCGCGGGTCGTTCGGATCGGGGCAGTTCGAGACGGGGCAGTCGGGGTCCGGCTCCGAGCAGAAGTCGTCGCAGACGAGGTCGTCGTACCAACCCTCGTCGGCGCAGATGTCGTCGCCGTTCGGCGCGATGCCTTGAAGCGCGCGCGCTTCGTCTTTGGTGAAGGCGGGCGGATCGTCGCCGTCGTTGGAGATGTCGGCCTGGCACGCCGCAAGCGCGACGGGAAACGAGAGGGCGAACATGAGGGGCTTGAGCGAAATGCGCGGCATGATGGTTTTCTCCTTGGACGAAAAAGACAAAGCAGTCCCTGTTCGCGCAGCGCTCGGCGCTGCGCGATGAAGCTCGTTGTCGAAGCGATCGTCGCGAGCCCTAGTCCGGCAGCGTCACCGTCACGGCTCTTCGCGCGGGTGTGGGCCCGACGATCTCGAAGAACAGAACGTCCTCGGTCTCGTTTGCTCCCGGCACCTCGGCCTCACCGAGGGCGCGGACGGTCACGAAGCCGTTTTCCCCTGGCGCGATGTCGAACGGTTGCGTCGGCGAGAAGCTGATGGGCGCGCGGCCGCGACGAAGCCGCGGAGCATCGATCTGAATCGTGTCGGCGCAGTCGTTCGTGAGGACGATGGTCTGCGTGTCACCCGCGCCGTCGAGCGGAAGGAACCGGCTCGGATCGATGCGGAGGCAGGCCGGCTCGTCATCCACGATGCTCGCGTTCTGACCCGTTGCATCGACGGCGAGGTCGATCGGCTCCGAGCGCGCGCCGTCGTTGTCGACCTGGAAGCGGACGACGTTGTTCGGGAAGCCGGGCAACGCGACGGCGAAGCTTCCGTCGTCGCGAACGGGAACCGTGCTCGGTGCATCGGTGCCGTCGAGGTTCGTGACGATCACGACGCCGCCGGCAGGGGTGACCGAACCCGGTGCAGCCTCGAATGCGAGGAAGCCGTCGAGCTCTTCGGTGCCGGGGTCGAGCAGCTCGATCCCGTCACCCGACAGATCCGGATCGGGCGGGCTCGGTTGCGGGCTGACGACACAGGCGACGAGCGCGAGCGGAGCCGCGAGGAGCGTGAGAACGCGCCTCCGAAACCGGCTCCTTTGGATGTTCTCTGCGTTCATCGGTTCGTCCCCACTCCTGCCCACGCAGCCCCTTGAGCAACGGGGGTGCCACATCCGGTCACCCGGCAGAATCACCATTTTATGGGCAGAACCCCGCGCTGGGCATGTCTCAACTGTGTCTCATGTCTCATGTTCGAGTAGAGTGAGACATCATGCTCGGGAAGCTCGTCGCGCATCGGTATCGTGTGGGCGCGAAGCTCGGCCAGGGCGGTCTAGGCTCCGCGTATCGCGCACGGGACGAAGCCCTCGATCGCGACGTCTGTCTCAAGCTTCTCGCGTCCGAAGCGCTCGACGGCGCCGAACGCTCGGCCCACGCGGAGCTCCTCCGCGCGGAGTTCGCCGCGCTTCGCGGGCTCGTCCACCCGAACCTCGCACGTGCTCACGACTTCGGTCTCTCCCGCGACGACGATCGCGTCGTCGCATTCTTCACGAGCGACATCGCTGAAGGCTCCGCCCTCGGCGCGACCGCCTGGGGCAAGCGGTGGGAAGAGATAGCGCCGGCGCTCGCGGGTCCGCTCGGGGCCCTCGGCTTCCTGCACGAGCGCGGCATCCTTCACGGCGACTTCAAGCCCGACAACGTCCTCGTCGATCCGGCAGGGTCGGCGACCCTGATCGATCTGTCGTGTGCGACGCGGATGGGCTCGCGGACCGAAGTCGTCTCGGGCACCCGCGGTTACATCGCGCCCGAGCGCATGCGCGGGGGCGCGTGTGATCAGCGCTCCGATCTCTTCTCCGTCGGCGTGACGCTCGCGGCCATCGGGAAGCTGTCGCGCGGGATGCCGACCGACGTCGAGCGGCTCATCGAGCGTCTCACGCGCGAACGTCCCGCGGAGCGTCCCTCCTCGGTCGGTGAGGTGCTCGATCTCTTGCGGCTGTCCGCGCCCGCCGTCGGTGCCGCGTTCGGCGAGTCGAGCCGCGTGTTCGGGCGCGACGAACAGCTCCTTCGATTTCGTGACGCGCTCAGGACGTTCGTCGCGCGCGAGCGCGGCCCTCGTCGCATCATCCTCCGCGGCGCGCCAGGGACCGGCAAGAGCCGGCTCCTTCGCGAGCTCAAATGGATCGCGCAGCTCGATGCGACCACCGTCGAAGGGTACACATCCGCCGTATCCGGCGTGCTCTCGCTTCTTCGTCGCGCCTCTGCCGAATCGGACCTTCCGGCGAGCGCGCTCGGTGCCGTACGCGCACGTGATCGCATCGTCGAGCTCGGTGCGCCGACGGTGCTGGTCCTCGACGACGCCGATGCGGCGGGGGACGAGCAGCCTCTCCTCGATGCGTTCTTGCGATCGATCGAGGTGGATGACCCCATCCTCACGATCACGACCGAAACGATCGGCTCGGAACGGACCGATCCATCGACGGTCGCCGGCGCGCTCGTGCTCGAGCTCGCGCCGCTCGGCGTCGACGCCGTGCGCGCGTGGCTCTCGAGTGCCCACTTCGAGCACGCAACCGAGCAGGTCGCTCGCGCCTGTGCCGGTGTGCCGAGCGCGGTCTCGCAAGCGATTCGGCGCTTGACCGAAGGAGCCCCCGCCGCGGATCTCGAGGTGGATCCGGGAGCACGCCCCGACGGCCCTTCGTCGATACGTGTTCCATCCGACCTTCGGGCCCGGCGCGCGCTCGCGCTCTTGGCTGCGGCCAACGAGCCGATCGATCCTCTGGCGCTGCAGTCGCTCACCGGCGCGACCTTCGAAGCGCTCGACGGCGTCACGCTTCAGGAGGGCGGGCTGACGCTTCTGCACCGCTCCTCCGCGGCGACCATTCTCGCGGGCGATGCGGATCTCGCGGGCTGGGCACATCGCACGTGGGCGTCGTCCCTTTCCGAGCGCATCGATCGTTCCGCGCCGGCGTCGGGCCACAAGTCGGAGCTCGTCGCGCGCTCGGCGCTCCATCTCGCGCTCGCCGGTGAGGAGAGCCAGGCGCTCTCCCTTTTCGAATCCTCCGCGGAGCTCCGGCGCGTCTCGCCGCGTCCGTGGATCAGGGCGTGCCGCGCTCTCGCGAAGGCGACATCGCGAGACCTCGGCGTCGAGCTCGCGCGCACCGTGCAGCGGGCAGGCGAGCCGAAGCAAGCCATCGATCTGCTCGCCGCGAGCGCCCAAACCGGCGAGGCAACCCTCGTTCGCGCCGAGTGTCTGCTCGAGCTCGCCGACTCCCGTGAAGCGCTCACCGCCGCGATGCGCGCGGCAAGCGACGAGTCTGCACCCATCGCAGCTCGCACGCGGGCGACCGTCGTCGCCGCCCGCGCGCACATTCGCCTCGGCGCGTATGCCGAAGCCCTCGAGGTCTCGAACGCCGCGCTTGCACGCGAACCGGACGACGACGTCACCTCCGAGCTTCACGAGTGCATCGGAGTCGCGTCGATGTTCGCGCTCGACGATGCGCGTGCGGCCTCGCATCTGGCGAGAGCCCGCGAGGCGTTCGCGACCTTCGAGCCGCGCCGAAAGGTACGCGTCGTCAGTTACGATGCCATCCTCGCGTTCCGTCGCGGCGACCTGCGCGCGGCGCGCGACGGCTACGAGGAGGCGCTGCGCCTCGCGGAGGAGCACGGCGTCGCCGACCAGATCGCGCGTTGTTCCCTCAACCTCGGCACCGCCTGCCATCAGCGCGGCGAGCTTTCGCGCGCGCTTTCCGCATACGATCGCGGAGAACGCCTCGCGCGCGTTCTCTCGCAGCGCGACCTCCTCGTCGTCCTCGCTTTCAACCTCGCGAAGCTCTACGCCGACGCCGGCGCGATCGACCGTGCACGAGCGAAGGCCACGGCGGTCCTCGCCGATGCAACGGCGCGCGGCGCGCGGTTCTTCGTCGCGTCGGCTCGCTCCGTGCTCGCCGAGGTCGCGTTCTGTCGCGGAGATCTCGAGGAAGCGCGAACCCAGTTCCGTTTCGCGCGCGACGCGTTCGCCGAGGAAGGCGGCAAGCGAGAGGTCGCGGAGGAGGAGCTCGAGCTCGGACGCGTTGCGCTCGCGCTCGGCGACGCCGAAGAGGCTGCTCGCTGCGTCGAAGCAGCTCGCAGGTGGGACGGCTTCGATGACGCGGCCGATCTCGTAGTGAGAGGCGCGCTCCTTTCGGCGCGGCTCGCCGCCGGCGACGGCGATCCGGTTCGCGCGCGACGGAGCCTTGCGCTCGCGATCGTGCGCGCCGAGCGAGCACACTTGCCGGAGCTGCATGCGCGCGCGCTCGCCCAGCTCGCCGAGGTTGCTTCGTCGCAAGGTTTGGCCGGTGAAGCCGTCGAGGTCGCGGAGCGCGCACGACGCATCTGGTCGAGCATGATCGAGCACCTGCCTGCCGAGTGGACCGACTCGTTCTGGAGCCGTCCGGAGCGCGTCGGCTCGAAGGAGCCTCGACAAGCTCCGACGCCCGAGCCGGAGACGAGGGGTGCCGACCGACCGCGCAAGCTCGAACGCCTCATCGCCGCCTTTCGCAAGCTCAACTCGTCGCTCGAGACGAACGACGTCTTGTCGATGGCGATGGATGAAGCCATCGAGCTCACCGGCGCGGAGCGAGGCTTCGTCGTGATCGAGACCGGTGACGGCCGCGGGCTCGATGTCCCCATCGCACGCAACCTCGATCGCGCCAGCATCGACACGAGCCACCTGCGGTTCAGCCGCGGCATTGCGGAGCAGGCCATTCGGACAGCGTCTGCGGTCCTCACCGTCGACGCGCAAAGTGACGACCGTTTCCGCACGAACGTGTCGGTCCATGCGATGCGCCTGCGCTCGGTCATCGCCGTTCCGATTCGATCCCCCGACGGCGTCCTCGGTGCCCTCTACCTCGACAATCGCTACGCGCAGGCCCGCTTCGACGACAAGGACACGGACCTTCTCCTCGCGTTCGCGGATCAGGTCGCCATCGCGCTGCGCAATGCTCGCCTCGTGGAGACGTTGCGACGGCGCCAGGTGGAGCTCGACGCCGAGCGACAGCGCGTCGAGGAGCTCGCGCGAGGACAAGCGATCGAGATCGATCGCCTCCACGAAGAGGTCAGAGTTCGTCAGGCAGCGCTCGAGCACCGCTTCGACTACTCCGCGATCGTCGGAAAGGCGCCCGCATTGCAGAAGGTGTTCTCCGTGCTCGACCGCGTGATCGACTCGCCGCTCGCGGTCCTGGTCACGGGTGAGAGCGGTACCGGCAAAGAGCTCGTCGCGCGCGCGATTCATTTCGGCAGCCCACGCCGCGCCGGACCCTTCGTCGGCATCAACTGCGCCGCGTTGCCGGTGAACCTCCTCGAGAGCGAGCTCTTCGGTCACGCGAAGGGTGCATTCACCGGCGCGGAGCGAGAGCGCAAAGGCCTCGTCGTCACGGCGAGCGGCGGCACCTTGTTCCTCGACGAGCTCGGCGAGATGCCGCTCGACGTGCAGGCAAAGCTTCTACGCGTCCTTCAAGAGAAAGAGGTGCGGCCGCTCGGGAGCGCGACCTCGCTACCCGTCGATTTTCGGCTCGTTTGCGCGACCAATCGCGATCTCAAAGCCGAGGTTGCGCAGGGTCGTTTTCGAGAAGACCTCTACTACCGCGTCGGCGTCGTCGACGTGCACCTTCCGCCGCTCCGTGATCGCGTCTCCGATTTGCCGGAGCTCGCGACGCACTTCGTGAAGCGTGCAGCGGAACAGCTCGGTCGCCCCGTTCCGCGCCTCTCCGCAGGCGCCATGCGCAAGCTGTCGCAGCACACCTGGCCCGGCAACATCCGCGAGCTCGAGAACGTCCTCACGAAGGGCGTCGTCCTCGCAGACGACGGCGAGATCCGCGCGGTGGACATCGAGCCCAGCGCGCGCGCTTCGGAGAAGAAGCGCACGCGCGCGGTGGTCAAAGGCGCGACGAGCGAGCGCACGGCGATCCTCGAGGCGCTCGAGCGCACGGGATGGAATGCAGTACGAGCGGCACGGGAGCTCGGCATGCCGCGCGCGACGTTTTATCGACGGCTTCGAGCGCTCGGCGTCGAGCGCCCGTCGTAACCGAGCATCGAGTCGGGCTCAGCTTTGCCGCGCGAATGCTCGCCGGACGTGATTCTGCATCTTCTCGACGAGCGCTTCGATCGGATCGCGCATGCCGTGCTCCACCCAATGCACGAGGAACACTTGGTGCGCCGCGATCATCAGTCGCGCGAGCAGCTCGGGATCGCCCTCGCTCACCGAGCCCTCTGCCATTGCGGCACGAAACACGCCGACCGTGAGCTCGAGCCCACTGCGCCATTGCCGCTTCTGCTCCGCGCAGAGAAACCGCGGATCGAGCGCCCAAGGCTGCGCCTCGTTGAGGTGGACGCGCAGGTAATCTGGATGCTCGGCCAAGAAACGCGCGTACGCCTCCACGCCAATCAACAATGCATCGAACGCGGATGTCGCATTGCGTGCGGCGTCGGCGGCCCGCTCGAGCAGGGCGCGCCCTCGCAGCTCGTGAATCGCCGCGTAGAGCTCCTCTTTCCCGGCGATCGTCGCGTACACCGTGGCGATCGCGAGGCCCGCCTCGTCCGCGACGTCCTGCATCTTCGTGCCGGCGTAGCCTCGACGCGCGAAGACGCGCTCCGCCGCCTCGACGATGAGGGTCCGGTACATCGAGCGCCGCGCTTGTTGCTTCGGTGCAATTCGGGCCTTCGAAGACTTCAGGCCCGGTTTGCTCCGGCGCGCGGTGCTCGACGTGCGGCTCGTGCCCACCTCAGATCTCTTCGATGCGGATGGCGCGCGTCGGGCAGTACTTCGCGGCGGCCTCGGCTTTCGCGCGAAGCGACGGATCGGGCGTCGCCTGCAGTAGGCGCGCCTTGCCGACGCCGATCTGGCGGAAGATCTCCGGCGACTCGCCCTGACACATCGCGTGGCCTTGGCAGACGTCGAGGTTCAACGTCACCTTGAACGGCTTGTGGGTCGTCGCCGGCTGATCGGCAGTGCCGCCGTCGGTGGCGGTCGTCACCTCGGGTGTGCGCGATGCCGAGGGCTGCTGACGTCGCTTGTAACCGAGTCTCACCGGCTCTTTCGGACCGACGACGAGACCCTGAAAGTCGCTCTTCACGTCGTGGTTCGCGAGCTCGAAGTCGTAGCGGCGAAGCAAGATCGAGAGGATGGCCTTCACCTGAAGGATCGCGAACGCGTTGCCCATGCACTTGTGACGTCCGCCGCCGAACGGCAAAAACGCGTAGTCGCGCTTCTTGTCCTCTTCGCGGGGCGGCAAATACCGATCGATGTCGAACTTGTGCGGGTCGGCGAAATACTCCGGGATCAAGTGCGAGACCGTCGGCGACAAGATCACCCACGTGCCCTTCTCGAGGAAGTAGTCCTTGTAGACGAAGTCCTTCACCACGACGCGCACGAGCATGAACAGCGGCGGGTGCAAGCGAAGCGCCTCGAGGACGACGGCCTCGGTGAGCGGTGCGTTGCGCAGCGACGCGAAGCCGACCTCCTCACCGCTGCCGAAGAGCCCGTCGAGCTCCGCGCGCACGCGCGCGAGCTGCTCCGGGTTTCGCACGAGCTCGATGAGCGCCCACGCCGTCGTGACCGAGCTCGTGTGGTGCCCGGCGAACATCGAGGCGATCAGCATGCCGGTGATCTCGAAGTCGGTGAGGGGAGCGCCGCTCTTGTAGCGAGCGTCCATCATCGTCTGCAGGAAGTCCTCGCCGACTCGACCGCTGTTCTTTCGCTCCTCGATGATCTTCGTGACCATCTGCTCGAGCCGGATGCGCGCGCGGTCGCGCTCACGGAACGACGGCAGCGGCAGGTGCGCGTTGAGATATGCGATCGGCGTCACGCCGCGCTCGAGCGAGTGATAGACGCGCGCGAACTCTTCGGTCATGCCCGTTCGGAACTCTTTGCCGAGCAGGCAGTGGCTCGACGTGAAGTTCGTGAGCACGCGGCAGAAGTCGACGAGATCGATCTCGCCCTCGTCGGCCCAATCGGAGATCGTGCTCTCGACCTCGCGCACGACGATCTCGCCGTAGGTGCGCATGCGGCGGTCCTTCAGCGCCGGCAGCAGCATCTTCAGCTGCTCGTTCATCTTCTCCGGCGGAGCGTCGTAGACCATCCCCTTGCCGAACACGGGGGTCATGATCTTGTAGGCCTCCGACGGATTGAGCTGCTCGTCGGGTGCGCGGAACACGGCCTCGTGCGCGTCCGGCCCGAAGACCGCCACCATCTTCTTGCCGAGGATGTCGAAAGCGCCGATCTCGCCGAGCTCGGCGTTCACCCGCTTCAACAGCCCGATCGTGTCGCGTACGAAGTCGGCGGTGTGCCCGACCACCGGCAACCCACCCGAGAGCTTCGGCGGGCGCCGCAGGCCCTTGGGAACCTCGGTCTTCTTCGGAAACACCTTCGCGACGAGCGGCTGCAGATCCATGAAACCGCCCGTAGCACGGCCGTCGCTCAGGGTGAAATCGCCGTTTCAAAAATCAGAACGGCGGATCTGGCGGTGCCTATAGCGGCCAGAGCCTGCGCGTACGATGCCCCAGTCATTGCGACCGACTGGACTCCAGCCGAGAATGCTCGCGACGCCTTTGAGCAGGAATCAGGTCGCCTTGACGCAGACGGTAGCTAGCGAAATCCAAAACAACTACAGCAAGACCGAATCACCTGGTCGCAAATGCCTGATCCTGGACGGGGAACTCTAAGGCGTGGCAGAACTCGCGGAACAAGCTTCAAACTGGGGCTCACATCGGGTCTTTTGGATCGACAGCTCGAAACTGGAGGGCGATCTGGAGTTTTATCGCAACAACGCCCACCAGTTCGACGCCATCGGTATCAATCCAATTCGCGGATTTCGACTGCCAACAGTCGCGCCATTGGTTGCGCTCAGGCGAGAGATACACGGTCTAATCCTCGTTGGTGTCGGGCCGTTGTTCGATATTTCCCACATCAAGCAACTATCTGAGCTCCAAGTCCTAGTGGTAGATGGCCCGAAGGAACGAGCCAGCCTTGAAAATTTTGAGAAGCTGACCGAGTTTCATGGCGATTGGCATAAGGCCCTACGAGTGCCCAAACGCGTGCGCGTTCTCGCGCTCAACAGATTTGCCCCAAAGACGGCGGACCTTACGGAGCTCGCAGAGCTGAAGCAGCTGATCGGCCTAAATCTAACAAGCCCCGGAATACGATCGCTCCAGCAAATCGGATCACTCGCGCTTCTGAACAATTTGGAGATTACTGGAGCCGCCAAGCTAGCAACGCTGCATAACATCGAGGTTCTACAGCACCTGCGCTCGGTCGATTTGTTTAAGTGCCCCGCCGTCTCCGATCATGAGTTGGTGGGGGCGTGCAAACAGATAACCGCGCTGCGTTTTGCTCGCTGTGGTGCGATAAAGTCTCTCGCGTTCGTGGAGTCGATGCCGGCACTTGAACGATTCAGCTTTCTCGGGACCGATGTTCTTGACGGTAATATGCGCCCTGTATTGGGTCTCAAGGCGGTTGGTTTCGATGCCCGGCCGCATTTCTCCCACACCCAGCGTGAAGTCGACGAGATCCTCGGCTCGCGCAAGCATGGGTGAGACTCTGCCGCGGTTTCCGCGGCGGCTTCTCCGAGTCCTGCGGCGGCGAGTTGTTTGCGATCAACTCGTCTCGAATCTCAGAGATTGGCGCGCTTTGTTGACACGGGTCTTCTTGCGCTTGCTTGTGTAATTGTAGTGTTCGACGTGCCTCACTGCTCCGGGCAAAACACCACTTGGAATTGCGTCTGCGCCGGACAGGTGTGCAATCCGTCCGCGTCGTCATACGCATAGCTGTAGACGGACGGACACATGGCTTGCAGTCGATTGACGAAGTCCGTCTCGACCACCGGGCCGGAGCTGCAGACTTGGGGCTCGATGGGCGGCGTCGGACAACAATATTCGAGCGCGGGGGAGACGTTCTCGGGCATGCCTTCCCCCCAAGGAGCTGGGTAGTTCAGCTTCTTGCACGGAGAGAGACAGCCGAGCACCCGCGTCTCGTCGTCGGGATCGAGGATTCGGAGGTCGACCGACGAAAGCTCGGGGAATTGACCGTTTTGGCTCAGGTCTTCCGCGTCGGGACATTGCGCGAGATCGAGTGGCGCGCAGTCCGACACGACACAACCCGGTTCGCTGCTCCCCGGGCGTGTGGGAACAATCCGAAACGGCAATGTGTATCCGTCGACCTGGCTGGCGTTGTACCAAGTTACGCAATTGGCATCTCCGCCGGTCGGTGGGCAATTCACCGGGTCGGCCCACGTCGCCTCGAACTTCGAATCGATCGGCGGCTGGCAACCGCCGGCCGGGCACGGGGCGACGCTCTGACCGATCTTGCAATTGCTCCCGTCGTCGTCGCAACCGACCTTCGGCCAGAAACGCGTCGCGGAGAGCGCGGTTTCAGGGATCGGCACGTCGTAACACCCGCCGGGCTCGAGACGCACGGGATCCATATCGACGTTCTCCGACGATTGAATCCATATCGGTTCGTCGCATTGGCTCGCAACACGGAGGCGCGTCGTTTGAGGCCCTGCGTCGGCGCACAATTCGCTCGAGGTACCGCCTGCGCCGCCGCTCTGCGCGGTCCCTCCCTGTGCCGTACCGCCTTGCGCGTCTTCGCCGCCCGAGCCTCCCGTCGAGCTCGACGCGCCGGTGTTCGACGAGCCCCCTGCGCCGCCGGTCGAGACGCTTTCGGAGTCACCGCAGGCGGCCAGTGCCAAGAGCGCCGCACACCACCGTCGCCACGAGGCCATCGAGGGTCGCATCGACACAAAATAGACTGGTGCGCACGCGGCGCACCAGTCGGAGGTCCAATCGAGTCTCTGATCAGGCCGGACGCGCGCCGCGCGCCGCGCGATCACCGACCGAGCCCACGCGATTCGCGAGAAAATCGATGAGATCGATCTTCGACACTAGCCCCGCGATGTTCGCGCCGTCCATCACGAGGACGATCTTTGCGTCGTTCATCACGTTCTTCAGAAGCTCGACCTTGGTCTGCTGCGTGACGGTCGCATAGTCGCTCTCGATCATCTCGGTAATCGGCGTGTCCTGGGTGCGACCGGAGACGAGCGCCTTCAAGAGATCCGTTTCGTGGATGAGGCCCTTCAGCCGGCCGTCGTCGACGACCGGCAGTTGGCTGATACCGAACGACTTGAGCTTGTTGACGACCGAGAGGATCGTGTCGGTCGACCGTGCGGTCTCGATCTTCGGCGTGCCCTTCGCGGCGAGTAGATCCTTCACCGTGCCGAGGCCCGGGCCCTCGTCCTCGAGGAAGCCGTTCTCCCGCATCCAGTCGTCGTTGAAGATCTTCGAGATGTACTTGGAGGCGCCGTCCGCGAGCATGACCAGGATGTTCTCTTTGCGGCCGGTCATCTTCGCGTACTTGATGGCACCCGCGACCGCCGCGCCGCTCGACCCGCCGACGAAGAGGCCTTCGAGGCGCACGAGGTCGCGCGTCATCAAGAAGCACTCTTTGTCGTCGACGCGCACGACCTCGTCGATGATGTTGAGGTTGATCGTCGAGGGGAAGAAGTCCTCGCCGATGCCTTCGACCTTGTAGGAAAACGGCTTCGTGATGCGCTTGTCCTTGATGTAGTCGAAGTACAGCGACCCGACCGGGTCGACGCCGACGAGCTTGATGCCGGGCTTGCGCTCTTTGAGGAACTTGCCGGTGCCGCTGATGGTGCCGCCGGTGCCGAGGCCCGCGACGAGCACGTCGAGCTCGGGGCCGCATTGGTCCCAGATCTCCGGTCCCGTCGACTTGTAGTGCGCGGTCGGGTTATCCGGGTTGTGGTACTGGTTCGCGTAGAAGCTGTTCGGCGTCTCGTCGGCGATGCGCCTCGATACGACGTAATAGCTGCGCGGATCGTCCGCCTCGACGGCCGTCGGGCAGAGCACGACCTTCGCGCCGAGCGCGCGTAGGGTCGCGACCTTCTCCTGGCTCATCTTGTCGGGCATGATGAACACGCATTTGTAGCCCTTGAGCGCGGCCATCATCGCGAGGGCGGCGCCGGTGTTGCCGCTGGTCGCTTCGACGATGGTCCCACCGGGCTTGAGACCGCGCGCTTCGGCTTCGGCGATCATGTTTCGCGCCACGCGGTCTTTGTGGCTGCCCATCGGGTTCAGGTACTCGCACTTCACGTAGATGTCGGCGGCGACACCTTCGGTGACCTTGTTGAGCTTGACGATGGGTGTGTTGCCGACGGCCTGGGCGATGTCCGCTTTCGCGCTGCGCATCATGGTGGAGGCGTTTTAACGGCCCGATCGCGTCGCCACAAGCGCCCGACGGAAGTTTGCGCCGATGCTGTCGCGGCGCGGCATTCGCGCGCCGTACTCGTGCCCGGCTCCCTTCCACCGGACAGCTGCACGAGCTACGGTTCGCGCCATGCGACACCACCTTTTCCTAGTCTTGTTGGGCGCCGGCATCCTCGTCGGCGTGGGCTGCGGAGACGACACCACCACCGGAGGCAGCGGCGGAAACGGCGGCGAGCCTTCGACGGGCGGTAACAATCCGAACGGTGGTTCGCCCAACAACGGAGGCGGCGGAGCAGGCGACGGCGGTGAAAACCCCGGCGGTGGTGGCGACGGCGGAATGAACACCGGACCGGGATACACCTGCGATCCGGCTCCGGCGGCGCCGGGTAAGGTCACCGTTGAAGAGGTCGCGAACGTCGGATTCGGCCCCGTTCAGATCACCTCAGCGCCCGGTCAGCCGGAGAAGCTCTTCGTGGTGACGAAGAACGGACAGATTCGCATCATCGAAAATGGCGAGGTCCTCGCGACGCCGTTCCTCGACATCTCGGACATCATCACGACCGCCAGCGAGCAGGGCCTCCTCGGCCTCGCCTTCCATCCCGACTACGAGAAGAACGGTCGCTTCTTCATCCACTACAGCAACGGGGACAACGGGGACTCCACTGTTGCCGAATACAAGGTTTCGGCCGACCCGAATGTCGCCGAGACAGAGCAGGTGCAGTTCGTCTTTTCGCACCCTACCGCTCAAGACAACCACAACGGTGGGGCCGTCGAGTTCGGCAACGACGGTTATCTCTATATCTCGCTCGGCGACGGCGGCGCGCAGAACGACCCCGGCTGCGACGCGCAGAACCTAGACAACTTGCTCGGAAAGATCGTGCGGCTCGACGTCGAAGCGGCACCCACTGGCGACGGGTACCCTGCGGCTCCCGGTAATCCGGACGGCGAAAAGTACTACCACGTCGGCTTCCGCAACCCCTGGCGGATGAGCTTCGACCACTGCACCGGCGACCTCTACATCGGTGACGTTGGTCAGAACACCAGGGAAGAGGTGGACGTCGCACGTGAAGGCGACGGCGCGCTGAACTTCGGCTGGCCGTATATGGAGGGCACCTTCAATCACAACAATGACTGCCCACCGAACCCGGGTGGCCTGAAGGCGCCGCTCCTCGACTATGCCCAATCGGGCGCAGGTGGCTCGGTCACCGGCGGTTACGTCTACCGCGGCTCGGCGAGCCCCAACCTTCGCGGTTGGTACTTCTACGCTGATTACGTCTTTGGCGGATTCTGGATGGTCCGCGCGGAGAGCGGCGCCGTGGTGGAAGGGCCGGTTGAGCTCGACATTGCCCTCGACGGTGTCGCCGGCTTCGGCCAAGACGGCAATGGCGAGGTGTACGTGACGACGATCGGTGACGGCACGGTCTACCGAATCACGTCCCAATAAAAGCCTTCGTGAAGTTCCAAGACATCATCCTCACGCTGCAAACGTTTTGGGCCGAGCGCGGCTGCCTCCTCGTGCAGCCGTACAACTCGGAGGTTGGTGCGGGTACGTACAACCCGGTTACCTTCCTTCGAGCCCTCGGCCCGGAGCCTTGGAACGTCGCGTACGTGGAGCCCTCGCGCCGGCCGACCGACGGCCGATATGGCGAGAACCCGAACCGATTGCAGCAGTTCCACCAGTTCCAGGTGATCCTGAAGCCGAGTCCGATCGCCATTCAGGACCTGTATCTGGAGTCGCTCCGCGCGCTCGGCACCGATCCGTTGAAGCACGACGTTCGTTTCGTCGAAGACGATTGGGAGTCCCCGACGCTCGGGGCGTGGGGGCTCGGCTGGCAGGTGTGGCTCGACGGGCTCGAGATTTCGCAGTTCACCTACTTCCAACAAGTGGGTGGTATCGACTGCAAACCCGTCAGCGGTGAGCTCACCTACGGGCTCGAGCGCATTGCGATGTATTTGCAGGACAAGGACAGCGTCTACGACCTCGCGTACGACGACCACGTTCGATATGGCGAAGTGTTCCAGCGCGCCGAGTGGGAGTGGTCGACATACAACTTCGAAGAAGCGGACGTGAAACAACACTTCGCCGAGTTCGATCATTGCGAGGCGGAGGTCGCGCGACTTCTCTATCGGGGAAAGAGCTCCAAGGATCTCGACCCGACGAAGGCGCTCGTCCTGCCTGCGTACGATTTCGTCGTGAAGGCGGCGCACCGCTTCAACGTGCTCGACGCGCGCGGCGCGATCAGCGTGACGGAGCGGCAGCGGTTCATCGGGCGCGTTCGCGCGCTCGCCCGCGCGACGGCCGAAGCGTACCTCGCGCAGCGTGAGGCGCTCGGCTTCCCCATGTCGAAGAATGTTCCCGAGGCGGCAGAGTGACGACGATTCGGGTCGCAGACCATCCCCTTCTCGACGCGGTTGTTTTCGAGACGACGTTTCCGAAACCCATCGCGGAGCTTCCCTCTCCGCCTTCGCTGCTCGCGTGGCTGAAGGGCGGGGAAGGGGCGCCGCTCGCATCGAGCGACGACGTCCGCGCAGCGGTGCGCGATCTGCTGCGCCACGGCGGCTTCAAGCCGACGGGTCGATCGAAGCCCGCCTCGGAGTACCTCGTCCGTGCGTCGGCGGAGGGCACGCTCGGCACGATCAACGCCGCTGTCGACGCCTGCAATGTCGTGTCGCTCCACAGCGGGCTTCCGATCAGCGTGGTCGATCTCGCGAAGGCGAAGGCGCCGCTGTCGATCGATCTCGCGCCGGCAGGCGCGAGCTACGTCTTCAACGCGTCCGGGCAAACGATCGACGTGGGCGGCCTCGTATGTCTCTTCGACGCGAACGGTCCGTGCGCGAACCCGGTCAAGGATGCACAGCGCACGAAGACGAACGATGAGACCGCGCACACGCTCACCGTGATCTGGGGGACGCGTGGACTTCCCGGAAGGGCCCAGACGGCCTTCGATTGGTACCGGACCCTCCTCGAAGATCTGGGCGCGACCGTCTCGATGGTGCCACCATCGACGGCATGAGCGACGCGGCGTTCGACTTCGATCTCTTCGTCATCGGGGCTGGTTCGGGAGGGGTCCGCGCGAGCCGAATGGCCGCTGCCTACGGCGCGCGTGTGGGCGTCTGCGAATCGGCCGCGCTCGGCGGAACGTGCGTGAACGTCGGCTGCGTGCCCAAGAAGCTCATGGTCTACGGCGCGCACTTCCACGACGAGTGGCGAGACGCGACCGGCTTTGGTTGGCGCGTCGATCCGCCGACCTTCGACTGGGCGACACTCATCGCGAACAAAGACCGCGAAATTGCGCGGCTGAACGGCATCTACGAGAGGCTCCTCGTCGATCGCGGTGTCCGCATCGTCCGAGGGCACGGCGTCATCGAAGGGCCGAACCGCGTCACCGTGACGAGCGAGGCTGGCGAGCGAACGACGTTCACCGCGAAGAACATCCTGATCGCAGTCGGCGGCAAGCCGTCGCGGCCGCAGATCCCCGGCGGCGAGCACGTGCTCGTTTCGGACGACGTCTTCCACCTCGCGGCGATGCCGCGGCGGATCTTGATCGTCGGCGGCGGATACATCGCGGTCGAGTTCGCCGGTGTGTTTGCGGGGTTCGGATCGATCGTGACGCAGATCCATCGCGGTCCGTTGTTTCTGCGGGGCTTCGATCGCGACGTGCGCGTGCACCTCGAGCAAGAGATGCGAAAGCGCGGCATCGATCTGCGCTTTCGGCGTTCGCTCGCGCGCGTCGAGGAGCTCGGCGGCGGCGTGCTGCAAGCGCATCTCGATGACGGCTCGACCATCGAGGTCGATGCGGTCCTCGCTGCGATCGGGCGCGAGCCTCGGACCTCCGGGCTCGGCCTCGAGACCGCGGGCATCGAGGCGGACAAGAAGGGGGCGATCCGCGTCAACCGGCGGTTCCGCACGTCGGTGC
Source organism: Polyangiaceae bacterium (assembly GCA_013361525.1). Taxonomy (GTDB): domain Bacteria; phylum Myxococcota_A; class Polyangia; order Polyangiales; family Polyangiaceae; genus Xiheicaenibacterium. The sequence goes on from JABFXY010000129.1 coordinate 42,717, forward strand.
CTTCGATCTACGCGATCGGTGACGTCATCGATCGGATCCAGCTCACGCCCGTCGCGCTGTCGGAGGGCATGATTGTCGCGGGCAATCTATTCGGCGGGCAGCGTGGGGCGGCCGACTACGACAACGTTCCTTCTGCCGTGTTTTCGTCGCCGCCCATCGGGTCCGTCGGCCTCACCGAGGAACAGGCGCGCGCGGAGGTCGGCGCGGTCGATTGCTACATGTCTACGTTCCGTTCGTTGAAGCTCACGATGACCGACCGTACGGAGCGGACGTTGATGAAGCTCGTCGTCGACCGTGCATCGCAGCGGGTGCTCGGCGTGCACATGGTCGGGGCCGACGCCGGCGAGATCGTTCAAGGCTTCGCGGTCGCGCTGAAATGCGGCGCGACGAAGGCGCAGTTCGACGCGACGATCGGCATCCACCCGACGTCGGCCGAAGAGTTCGTCACGATGCGTGAGCGTTGCCCCGAGCCAGACCACGATCTCCACGTCGCGCACGAAGAGGCCGTGCGCGACCGGCGCGTCGTTTATCACCGCTGGCAGGGTGACGACGATTGAGGCTCGTCGGCGAATCGTGAGCTACCCGCCGACGATGTCGCGCTTCGTCGCGATCGCGACGAACGTGAGCCCGGCTTGCTTCAGAGCTTCCGCGCCGCCTTCTTGGCGATCGACGATCGCGATGACGCCGAGCACGTCGGCACCGACGGCCTTCAGCTTGTCCACCGACTTCAGCGTCGAGCCACCGGTCGTGATGACGTCTTCGAGCACGACAACGGGTAGGCCGTCTCGAAGCGACTTGTCGTTTTCGACGAGGCGCTTCGAGCCGTGGTCTTTCGCTTCCTTCCGGACGTAGAGCGCCGCGAGCGGTTTGCCGCGCTCGAAGCTGAGGAACGAGACCGCGCTAGCGAGCGGGCAGCCGCCGAGCTCGACGCCTGCGACGGCTTCGCAGGACGGGAACGTCTGCTCGATCGCGTCGAACATCAACGAGCCGACGAGCCCGTGGCCTTCGGCCGTCAGCACCGTCTGCTTGCAGTCGATGAAAAAGTCGCTCTCCTTGCCAGAGGCGAGCACGACACGTTTCTTCTCGTACGAGCGCGTTTGAAGAAGCTCGATGAGCCACGCGCGTTCGCGCTCGTTCCAGCGCATCGTCCTACTTCCCGTTCTTGCGCTTCATCTGGCCGCGCGCGCCCTTGCGAAGCGCCGGCATGACCGGCGGCGGGGCCGCTTCACGGGCGGTTTCTCGCGAGCCGCGTCCGCGCGTCGGAGCAGGCGCGGGGGCCGCTTCAGGCTCTTCCGCGGCGGTTCGCTGGGTAATCGCGGGCGACGCGTACGCCGATCCACTCGATGAAGCACGTGCCGCGGGGACCTCTGCGCGTGCCGACCGACCACGCGCCGGTGCCGGTGTCGGTGCCGGAGCCGCGACGGCCGCTGTGCGACCTGTCCGTGCCGGCGTGCGCTCGACGCGTCCACGCGTGAGGGCTTGGCTCACCGGTGAATCACCGGTCGCCACGTGACCACGAAGAAGCCCGCCGGGCCGAATGCCGATCGTCGGTGCCGAGAGATCGCCGACGACACGTGCGCCCTGCTCGAGGACGATGCTCGACGTGCCGCGCACGTTGCCGGAAACGGCGCCGCGGATGGCGACTCGACCCGCGCTGAGCGCGCCGTCTTCGATGCGCACGCGAGCCGAGTCTTCGAGCGTGAGCTCGCCGCTGACGTCGAGGACGCCTTCGACCCGACCTTCGACCTGCAGATCGCCGTCGCCGCGGATGGTTCCGCGGATCACCGTGGCGCGACCGATGACGCTCGCACCGTTCGACGAGGAAGAGTGGCTCGCCATCGTCAGCCTTCCATGTCGACGTTGCCCTTGAACACGGCACCGTCGGCGATCGTCAAGCGAGCGGCCTTCACGTCACCGACGAGGCGGCCACCGGCGAGGAGATCCACGCGCTCCGAGGCTGTCACGTTTCCGGTGAGCGTTCCGCCGACGGAGAGCGTGGACGCGCCGACGTCGGCTTCGACGACGGCTCCGGCTTCGATCGTCACGGGACCGTCGACGCTGAGCTTGCCGCGGACGGTGCCGGCGACGACCACCGCTTCGTCCGCCGTGATCTCGCCCTCGATGGTGATGTCCTGACCAATCACGGTTGCCACGGTCGCGATCTCCTTGAGAGCTGTCGCAGCTCTCCCTGGTCGCGCGATCCTTGCGCGCGAGTCATCTTCGTCATCGGCCGCGCGCGTTGCGCCGGCCTTCCGCCCCGACGCCGCGGGGTCCGACGCCGGCGGCGAGGCCGTCCGGCAGCTCGAAATCGGCCTCGATGCGGCCGGTGAAGGCCGCGCCTTCTTCGAGCGAAATCTCGGCGCCGTTCATGTTGCCCGACACGCGCGCGTTCGCGCGGATCGTCACGGTGCCTTCCGCTTGAACGTCACCGGTCAGCGCGCCGTCGATCACGACGGACTTCGCTGCGACGTTGCCGTTGATCGTCGCGCCCTCGCCCAGCTCGAGCGAGCCTCCGACGCTCACATCACCCTCGACCTCGCCGTCGATGCGAAGATCGCTCGCGCCGTTCAACCGGCCGCGCACACGAATGCCTCGTCCGAGAACGTTCGAATCGCTGTTGCTGGATGCCGAGCGCGAACCCGCCTTCGTCGCGTACGTCGCGCTGTAGTCCCGGGCCATGCTTCCTCCGACCAAACTTGCGCGGACCGTACCCCAAACGGGGACGTGAGAGCAACGCCCGCGCGCGTCGATCGGAGGAAGACGGGACCCAACCCCCCCGGTTGGTCCCGTCGAATCACCGCGCGATGGCGCCGCACGCGGTGAACTGCGCGCGCAATCCCTTGCGCGCGCGAGATAACTACAAGCGCGCAATCCCTTGCGCGCGCGAAGAAGTTACAGCCCGAGCAGCTGGACGAGCTTGTCGCGGTTCGTCAGGCCGACGTGCTGCGCGACCTTTTGACCGTTCTTGAAAACCATCACGGTCGGGACGCTGCGCACGCCGTACTTCGCTGCGGTGCCCGGCGAATCATCGATGTCGCACTTGCCGACGCGAACCTGGCCGGCGAAGTCGTCCGCGATCTTGTCCACGATCGGCGCGAGCGCCTTGCAGGGCCCGCACCACGTGGCGGTGAAGTCCACGAGCACGGGAACATCGCTCTTGAGGACGTCGCTCTCGAAGTTCACGTCGTTGAAGGCCTGTACGTTCTTGCCCATCTCCTCACTCACTCCTTCTAGCGTCCTCGACGAACCTTCGGCCGGGATGGCTAGGCGTCCCGGCAGGGGGTAAAGGTAAGCGCCGCGTGACCAAGCGGCAAGAGGACCCCACAGGGCGTTTTCGAGCGTCCCATGGCGCGGTCACGCGCGCGGAAAAAATGGCTCGTGAACGGCTCGTGGTGATCACGCCGACGTTCAACGAACGAGACAATCTTGCCGCATTCATCGACGGTATTGGTCGAGCAATACCCGATGCGCACGTCCTCGTCGTGGACGACGCGTCTCCCGACGGGACCGGTGAGGCTGCGGACGAGATCGCGCGCGTCAACCCCCGCGTTCATTGTTTGCACCGCCCGGCGAAGCTCGGGCTCGGCACCGCCTATGTCGAAGGTTTTCTGTGGGCGCTCGAGCGCGATTTCGATCTCGTCGCGGAGATGGACGCCGATCTCTCGCACGATCCGCGTGATCTACCGCGCCTCGTGGAGGCCATCCGCGGCGGGGCGTCGGTTGCGCTCGGCTCACGCAACATCCCTGGCGGCGGTGTCCTCGGCTGGGGTCTCGGACGCCACCTGCTTTCGAAGGGCGGCTCTTGGTATGCGCGCGCGATCCTCGGCGCGCCCGTCCACGACATGACGACGGGGTTCAAGGTGTACCGTCGCGATGCGCTGCGCGCGATCGACCCGGCGACACTGCGCTCGAACGGCTACGCCTTCCAGATCGAGACCACCTACCGAGCGCTGATCGCCGGCCTCCCCGTCGTCGAGGTGCCGATCGTTTTTCTCGACCGCCGGGTCGGTCAGTCGAAGATGAGCCGCCGAATCTTCATGGAGGCCGTCGTCGAGGTGTGGCGGCTCAGGCTGGGCAGTTTCGCGCGAAATGCCGGGTGAGCAGCGCAGTGGGACCGGTCATCGCTCGCACGGAAACCTCACCCCTGAGGCATTGACCCATCAGCCAGGGTGCGTCTCTGGCGGCCGCTCTGATAGCCTACGACGTAACCCCTCCTCGGCCTGCGGAGCAAGCCTCGGGGTCCGGCCCGCGGGCCCCTACACGACAGCGCCCCGTGACGTCCCAAGGTACCCAGCGCATTCGAGATTCCCTCATCGGTACGACCCTCCTCGGCGAGGGCGGGACGAAGTTCCATCTGCGCGCGCTGCTCGGGGAAGGCGGCCAAGGTTGGGTCTTCAAGGCGAACTACGACGACCCGGACGGCTTCTGGATCGTCGTGAAGATCCTTCGACCCGAGGGGTTGAACCGCGAGACGCTCGAGCGCTTCGAGAAGGAAACGCGCGTCCTCCAGATGCTCGGCGGCGTGGCCGCGCCGAACCCGAACATCGTCCGCTTCTACGATCACGGCCTCCACAAGATGGACCTGTACGGCGCCTCGCTCGTCGTGCCGTTCATTGCGCTCGAGTACGTCGACGGTCCCACGCTCGCGACCGTCCTCGATTCCGCGCACGGAAACGGTCTGCCACTCGCTCGGACCTTGCGCGTGATGAAACAGGTCGCGCGCGCTCTGCATACCGTTCACGAGCACCGCATCGTGCATCGCGATCTCAAGCCCTCGAACATCATGCTCGCGACGCAGCACGGTCAGGAGGTCGCGAAGGTTACCGACTTCGGCCTCGTGAAGGCGCCCGGGCTCTCCGCGAAGAACACCGCGACGATCGCCGGCGCGACCCTCGGCTACGCGCCGCCCGAGCAATACGAGATGGGCAACAGCCGCGTGACCGCGCAGACCGACATCTTCTCCTTCGCGGCGATTCTGTTCGAGACGCTCACGGGTCAGGTCGCGTTTCCGCATCGGCCGGGCGACAGCCCGCTCCGCACGGTTGCCCGCATGTTGAGCGGCGACCGACCGCAGCTCGGCCAACATCTGTCGACGCTCGGCCCCGAGCTTCGAGCACGTCCCGATGCCATCGCGAGCCTCGATCGCGAGATTGCGCGCGCGACCGCGGCCGATCCGAGCGCGCGACAAGCGACGCTGCTCGATCTCTGGAACGCCATCGAGCCCGTCTTGCGCAGTGTCACGGCATCGGCCTCGGACATGGAGGACGTCGTCGCGACCATTCCGCAGCCGCAGCGCTTCAGCGCGCCCGACCACGCGACGACCACGAACCCCGACGCCACCGAAGGTTTCCGCGTCTCGGTGCGAGCGATCCCGCGCGAGCGCCTGCGCTCCGCCGTCTACGCACCCGAAGAGCAAGCCATCTACGCCGTCGGGATGAACGGCATTTACAGAAGCCAGCTCGGCTCGTGGAGCCGCGTGCCCTTGCCGCAGGCCATCGACGTTCGGCGTGTGCGTGGGGTTGCCTTGCGGCGCGGCGAGGTCGTCGTCTTTGGCGAAGCCGGCCTCGCCGCCGTCGTCGCCAACGGTGCAGCGCGCGCGTTGCCGGGCACCGACGGTGACTTCAACTGGCTGTGCGCGTTCACCGACGACGGAGACTGCGTCCTCGCCGGAGAGCGGCGCGGTAAACCCGTCGGCATCGTCGCGGAGGTCGGCGCGCAGTCCGGGCACGTCCACACCGTCGCAGGCTCCACACGTTTTCACGGCGTCACCCGCCTCGCTTCGGGGTCGTTGCTCGCCTGTGGTCTACACGGCGACCTCGCGCAGCTCACCCCCGCGGGCAGCCAACAAGTCGCCTGGGGCCGAACGGGGCATCTCTTTGCTGTCGCGCGCGCCAACAATGGAGGCGCGTTTGCCGTCGGCAGCGGCGGTCACGCGCTCGCGCTCTCGCTTCGCACCGCGATTGGTCCCGATGTCAGACCCGACCTCGTCGCGAACCTCGAAGCAGTACAAACCACCCGCGATCTTCTCTCCGTAAAGCTCGGCCCCGACGGCACCCCGTGGGCGGTCGGCCACAGCGCTCGCTTGCTGCGACGAAAGGCCGCCGTTTGGACGCGTGTGCCACTCGAGGGCACGACGGCGAATCTGATTGCCGTCTATCCGACGGAGCGGACCCTCAGTGTCGTCGCCGAGGACGGAACGGTTCTCGAGTCCAAGATTGATTGAGGGGTAGGGCGTTGGGGCGATCCGGTGCTCGCGTCGCGCGCGGCCGGGCTGGGGGGCGAATGATGCGCGGCGTTCGCGGCCCCGGGGGCGGCTCGCCGCGGGGGGGGGCGAATGAA
>JABFXY010000217.1 GCA_013361525.1 Polyangiaceae bacterium
GAGTCTGCCGCCACATCGGTCTGCGATCTCGATCCGTATTGTTGTGACTAGGCGTGGGACGACATCTGCGTGTCGGAGGTGGACGGTAAGTAGCCACTCCAACCCAGCGCTGTCGTCGGAATCGGCGGCGTTCGTCGGGCCAGCCGCGGGTGAACGCTATGGCCTCGCGCCGAGCTCGATCAGTCCGGGAAGAGCGAGCATCGCGTCGAAGCAATGGTGCGCGCCCGCGGCCTTCAGACGAGCCGCGGGCATCAGCGCGCTATAGCCGAGCACGGTCATGCCCGCGGCGACCGCAGCGGATACACCAGTAGGCGAATCTTCAATCACGACACAGGCCGCAGGTGGAGCGCCGAGCGTCCGCGCCGCGTATAGAAAAACATCCGGCGCGGGCTTGGGCTTCGCGACGTCGGCGGTGCTGAAAATCCTGCCCTCGAACCGCCGCCACAGGCCTGTGAGGCCGAGGGTGAGCCTCATTTTTTCGTGTGCGCCGCTCGATGCGACGCAGAACGGCAAACTCAATGCGTCGAGCGCGGCTTCGATTCCGGGGATCGGCGTGAGGCGCGCTTTGAGCGCTTCGTCACGGCGGACAACGTAGCGCGACACGAAGTCATCGGGCGGTGGGCGGCCGAGGTACCCGTGGATCTTCTCCAAACATTGGGGCATCGAGAGGCCGACGAAATGCTCGAACATATCGTCGAGCGTGAAGTGCAGCCCGAGCTCCGCGAGAAGCTCTGCGAAGACGAGGTTGGTGATGCGCTCACTGTCGACCAACACCCCATCGCAATCGAAGATGACGAGCTCGAAGGGTCTCACGGCGCCACCATTGCACACCGTTCAGTGCTGCGCGAGTCTCGGTTTCGAGCGGGCGTCTCAATCCGTGATCTCAGTCCGCGCACCATTCGCTGTCGGGGTGGTCGTCGCAGAAGTCGGTCATGCAGCCGAAATAGGCGTCCCAGGCGTCGGTGCACTCGTCTTCGCGCGTCGTGTCGCAGCCGACGTCGCGGCCGCAGATCAACCACTCACGCCCTTCACCTTCGCAGCCTCGTCCCTGGATCCGCTGCGCGAGGGCCGTGCATTCGTCACAACCGGCACTCGAGCACTCGGATCGTACCTCGCACTCCTCGACGCAGAGGTCTTCAAGGCTCTCTTCGCAACCGAACACGATGCCCGAGACACCGAGGATCACCGCCAGCGCGGCGGCCGATTGGGCGAAGTTGGGCATGACGACGAGACGGAAGCGAAGCAACCACCGAGCCATTGCGCCGGCGCGTCCCCATCGCCGTCGGTTGCGCGCTCGGCGCGCGCGGATAACGGCGTCCTCGCACCGTGAGCCAGTCGATCCGACGCACGGGCTTCGCAGTTGAGCCGTGGGGTGCGTACCGAGGCACGCTGTTCGAGCTCATCGGCGGTGCAGTCCGTGTACGCGGACCGTTCGCTGCCACGCACCGATCATCGACTGCCGGTTTTGACCGCTTCCGTCGCGACTGTATCGCCCGCCTGGCGCGCTATCTGCTCGTGCACGTCGAACCCGAGCGCACAACCGTCCAGGCCACTCGCATAGGTGGGCCTCTTCTCGGATGAAATCCAGCTGGGATCGACGTGGCGACGCAGGCTGAACAACACCGTCGAGGCGTGCAGGTCGACGAGCGCGAGACGGACGAAATGCGACTGAGCACCGTCGAGCTCGGTCGGTCCTTTTCCGTCGCCGGGCTCGTCGATCGCGACCAAGAGCAGCTCCGACTTCAATGCGACCTTCGCGGCGTCGACGGGCGCGCGATCGAGCTCGGTTCGGATCTTCTTCAGGTCCTTGTCGCTCTGGGCGGCACGGACGCGGTCGGCAAACGCCGCCTGCAAGAACGGTAGGCCCGCAAGCGCATCGTGCAGGCGTCGCGCATTCGAGGTCCGCTCTTCCAAACCCGGTCCGTCGAAATAGGCGATCTTCACCTGCTCGTAGACGGCCTTCTCCGCACGCGACGCCGGCGGACGCAACAGACAGAGGAGCAACGCGTCCTTCTTCGACGAAGCCGCCGTGTCGGCGAGCTGTTCGTAATTGCCGAAGCTCTGCATCGGGCCTCGGACGTAGAGCGCCGGACGAGAGAGCGCGGCGGCGAGCGCTCCCGCGGGTCGAAGCTCTTCGGCGACGAAGTCACCCCGGTAGTCCGGATCGGAGAGCGCGCCGAGCCATGATTCGGCGCGTGTCACGAGGTCTCGGTCGCTGGTCGTGACGGACTCGATGTTCGCTTCGGCTCTCGCCACGAGCTCCGCGCGAACGTTTTCGGTATCGGCGCGATCGCGGCGCCGGCCGGTCACGACGATCCAGATCGCAATGGCGAGCCCGGCGACCGCCGCGACACGCGCGAGCGCAATCAAGCGTCGCGTCGCCGCAGGCGACGTCGCGCGCCCACCATGGACGCTCTTCTCGACGCGTGCCGCGAGCGCCGGGTTCATCTTCGACGTCGTCAGGAACGTCGCCATCATTCCTCGCTGTGCGAAACCACCGCGTCGCCCAGCGCGAGCCGGGTGTTGCGGTCGATGAGAGAGAGCAGCTGATCCCGCGTCACGCCGAGCCTCGAGGCTGCATGGGCGGCGAGCGACGTCCGCGCCACCCCGGGCATGAATTGGTACGTCGGTCGCTGCTCGGCTCCGAGCTCGACCTGCAAGAATCGAAGATTCGCGATCTGCGCCTCACGCTCGAGGCGCGCGGCAAAGACCAAGAAGTGCGTCGTAATGAGCGCTTGGGGTCCGAGCCTCGCGAGCATTTGAATGACGAGCTCGAAGATCTCCTCGCCTTCGGAAGGATTGGTTCCCGAGCAGAGCTCGTCCAAAATCACCATCGCGCCGGGCGGCAGCGCCTCGAACAGCTCACGAATGCGTTTCAGCTCGGTGCCGAGGCGGCCCTCGGATTGGTCGGACTTGGCCTCTTCGATGAGGGACACGACCAGACCGCTCGCGAGCGTCAGCGACGCGGAGCGCGCCGGAATGAACACGCCGGATTGGGCGAGGAGCTGAGCAAGCGCAATGGATTGAAGAAGACGCGTTTTGCCGCCCGAGTTCGGCCCCGTGACGAGCACCGTCGTATCGTGGCGATCGGTCACGATGTCGCACGGCACCGGCTTCATCCCGTGCGCGAGCAAGAGCGGATTGAACAGACCATTCAAGACCCGCGGCGCGTCGCGCGTCACGAGACCCGGCAAACAGACGGGTAGACCGGCATCGGCTGCGAACTCTTTGAAGCCGAGTGCACCGAGGTAAAACTCGAGATCACCCATCAGCTGAATGAGCGGAGGGATATCGTCTTTGATGCCCTCGAAGACCGCGTCGATGAGGCGCGCCATCACCTCGCCCTCACTCAGCTTGAAACCACGAAGGAACAGCTCGATCTTGCTGAACCAGCGGCGCGCCGGGGACGTCTGGAAGGGGTTGTCCGCCTCCTCTTGCAGCGTCAAAACCTCGAACGCGCGAACGCGACCGTCGGCGCCCACGCGGACTTTGAGGGTCATCGTCGCGAGCTGCTCGTCATAACGAATCAGATCGGAGAGCGACCGAAAAGGCTCGCCGCCTCGAATGCGATCGCCGTGCTCGGCGAGGCGACGAAGGCCGGACTTCGCCGTGCGAAAACCGTCTGCGGCGTTGTCGATGATGTGCTTGAAGACCAGCAGCAAATCGAGCTGCCGGCGGTTCGCGTCCCCCTTGCCCACACCGGATACGCCCTCGAGCAGGGTTCGAAAGCGGCAGATGTTGGTATAGAGCCTCTCGAGCTCGCGACGCAGGAGCTCCGACCCGGCGAGCTCGGCGAGGATCGCCCGACGGTGATGGACGACCGCCGGATCCGCGGGAGGCTGCGCCAAGAGCTTCACGAGGTGGTTAATCGAAACGACCGGCTCGTGGCCGTCGATCCGCGCGCGAAAACACCTCCCGACGAATTGCTGCAAGAAGAGATCGCCGGCGAAGAGCTTGGGGTTCCAGGTGGAGGGTCCGACCTTCGCCCGGTCGAGCGCATCGGCGAACAACCCCCCGGAGACACCGCCGGCAAACGCCAGGGCAATCGCCACCTTGGCCTGCTCGACGTCGATCCGCTGCATCGGGGTGGGGTGAAGCAGATCCACAACGGGCATTGGCTCCATCGTCTGGGGCGAGACAACGGGCCGGGTCGGTTGTTCCCGCCCGCCGCGCGGATAGCGCGAGGCCAGTGGAGGCGGTCAGGGTCCAACCGTCGCTCTGGCGCCGAGACGTTCCTGCTTGACAGTCGACGATCACATTACCCCGTTCGTGACCGCCGGCTGCGCCGGTGAGCCGCTTACACCGCAATATCGATCCGTCGTCGAGCCGACGTCGCAACCATCCTTTTCGGATCGGCCGCAGAGAGCTCTCGAGGGCGTCCACCGGAGCCAAAGCAACAGCTATACGCCGTACCGCCGAAATCTCCATCGGCCCGCCTCGCGGACCAATGTTTCACTCGACAGCCACGCGACACCGCCTGTAAACAGATCGGACTCTTATGGACCAGTCCAACATGTCACTCAATGCCCGTCGAATGTTCCTCTCCATCGCGGGACTCGGGTCGGCCGCGGCCGTCGTCGGCACTGCTCGGAACGCCCTGGCGACCTCGTCCGTCGAAGGCACGATTCCCGTCGCAAGGGTCACGGACTTCTCCACGATTCAGGCAGCGGCGGACTCACTCACGGACGGTGGCATCCTCTATTTCCCGGAAGGCACGTATCCGGTCGCGTCACCTATTGCTCTACGGTCGAATACGTGGGCATGCGGAGCCGGCCCGGGGAGCGTGCTTCTTTGCACGGGGACGAGCCCGGCGATCTTCAGCTCCACCAACGTCGAATCGATTCGCATCTCCCATCTCGCGTTCGATGTCGACGCGAACGTCGACGGCGTTGCCGCGATTCTGTTCCACAACGGCTCGGGTCCTTGCTCCGACCTGACAATCGAGAAATGCACGTTCTTTACAACGACCCCCATCTCGGTAGGCGATGTGGGATACGCGGTCTACGTGGAGGGTGCGGCGCAGGTGCGCGTCCTCGAAAACACCGTGTTCGGTCTCGACATCGTCGCCTCTGACGGTACCGGTGGCCCCGGGGTGACGGTGAAGAACAACCACGTCGTTGAAGCATCGAATCACGCAATCGCGGTTCGAGGGCGTTCAGGCGACGTGCTCGACAGCGTCGTCATCGACGGCAACCTCATCGAGAGCCCCGGCGCGATGGGCATCGTCGTTGGCAGCCCGATCGAGTCGGACCTTCTGGAAAGCGTCACGAGTGTCAGCGTGCGCGGAAATATCGTCACCGGCACCATCGGTGGCATCGGGATCCTGGCGCGCCTCGCCGAGACGACCACGGACTTGGTGGTCGATGGCAATATCGTGTCGAACGACACGGTTGTCGCGAACTCGCTCGGAATTCGGGTTTCAGGCGACGCGACGGGGTCGACGGTGCGCGGCCTGACCGTTCGAGGCAATTCGGTTCGAATCGCCGACCACGCGGGGATCACCGTCGCTGGAAGCGGTAGCGGCGTGCTCATCTGCGGTAACGCCGTCGAAGGAACACGCGGCATCTCGGTTGCAGCGACGAACAGCGGGCTTGCGGATGTCGTCGTGGCGAACAACGTCGTTCGCGCCGCCGGCGTGCAGGGCATTCGGCTCGGCGCTGACTTGGGCGATCTTCGAGGCGTCATGGTCAATGGAAACCAAGTACTGGATACCATCGGCTGGTCATCGCTCGGGATTCGACTCGTGGCAGCGTCGGGGAAGACCCTCTCTGGCGACATACGCGGGAATCGCTGCAGCGACACGAAGTCCACCAAAACTCAGTTCTATGGCGTTGGTGAAGAGGGCGCGGGAACGTTCGACACGCGCTACCTCGAAAACGACCTCACAGACAACCTCTATGGCGGGTTCGGAGCCGTAAACAGTGCAGCCGCAATCGAAGACAACGCCGGCGTCATCACGGAGAGCCGCGGCATCGCCAGCATCGGAACGGCCGGCGTGGCCACGATCACGCACGGGCTTGCGTACGCCCCGGCAGTCAGTGACATCTCGCTTTCTCTTGCTGCTCCGCCCGCGTCGTGGACATCCAGCAACGCAGGTCAGTTCTGGCTCGTCAGTGCGGCGCCGACATCGTTCATCGTCGCTTGCTCGCCGCTTCCCCTCTCCGGTGAGACGGTCCAAGTAACCTGGCAAGCACGCATTCGGACCGCGTAGAGGAGCCACCAATGGTCCCGCACATTCTACCCGACTTCTGTTCCGCATATTCGGCACCGGTCGGAACCACGCCGGCCGTCGACACACCCGATTCCACAATTCCGGTCATCAACGTCGTCGACTACTTGGACCCGTCGCTCTTCGGGCATCCGGGAACGCCGCTCTCACCTGCGGAGGCCCGTGAGGCGATCCGCAGAGCAGCCGAAGACATCCCGGACGGCGGCGGAATTCTGTACTTTCCCGAAGGCCTCTATGAGATCGAGAGCCACGCGTGCGCCCCCATCGCCATCAAGAGCGGTACGTGGGTTCGGGGTGCAGGACGGGGTGCTGTCCTGCGCAACCTGACCCCGGGTGGTATTCTGTTGTGGATTTTCGGTGTCTCCGATGTTCGCGTCAGCGATCTCGTCTTCGACATCAACCACGGAGAATGCGCTCCGCCAACGAGCATTTCCGTGAATTACGCGACGGCGATCGCCAGTGGCTCGGGGACCGACATCGATACGGACGCCTTTCTCGCCACGACGAACCTGACGATCGAGAACTGCGTCTTCAAAACCAGCGGCGATGCGATTCGCGGCCAAACACTTCACGCCATCCTGGCCCAGGGCGTCGACGGACTGTTTGTTCGCCGCAATCACATCATCGGGATGCAAATCAAAGCGGCAGGGGCCGACGGGTCGACACGAATCGTCATTGAAGACAATTTCATCGAGTCACCCCACAATCTCGCCATCTCCGCCGTCGTCTCGACCACGGTCGGCACCGTCGTCGACGTGAGCATCACGGGCAACGTCGTGGTCGATGTTCCCTCGGCGGGGGGCTTCTTCCTGGGGACGGACGGCGAGGGTACCCCCGGCGCGCTGCTCGGGCGGGTCATGATCCGCAACAACGTGATTCGGGGCGTCTTCGCGGCCGCGTCGGGCACGATCGAAGAGTGTGTCGGCGAGGTCGGGGTCGGTGCGGCGGGGGCAATGATCATCGACATCCCTGTGACCGGCGTCGACCTCCTCATTCAAGACAACGTGGTAGACAACACGGCGCCGACCGCGGCGGTCAACTCGACCGGCATCGTCGTCAAGGCCTCGACGCTGGAGACGTCGTTTTTGCGGTCGGTCCTTATCACGGGCAACCTCGTTCGACGGTTCGATCACGGAGGTATCTTGCTCGCGTGTTCGTGTGAGACAGCGATCATCGAGGGAAATCATCTCGAGCAGGACCGTGGGATTCAGATCGGGGCGGGCCCCGGCGGCATTAGTCAGTTGGTCGTCGCGAACAACAGGATCCAGAATCTCGGCCAGGGCATCCAGCTCGCAGCGGTCCAGGGCTCGATTCGCAGGGCGCTCGTCGAGGGGAATATCATTTCCAATCCCAGCGGCGTCGGTTCGGTCAAGTTCACGGGCATCGACTTGGTAGCCGGCGTGTCGGGCGGCGTGGCCCATTCGCTTTCTGTAGACGCAATCGGCAACCGAGTATCTGTCGACGCGGCATACTCCTATCGTATTTGGGGCATCCTCGAGCGGCACGACACGTCGGGTGCGGGGGTGTTCGGGCGGATGCGGTATCTGGACAACGTTCTCCCGACCGCTTTCGGCGCAACGCCTTTGGAGCGGCTCGGCACCACCGCCGTCGTACACCGCAATAAGGGCTACGCGACACGAACGACGGGGAGCTCCGCGATCGCGGCTGGAACGACGTCGGTGGCGGTTCCCCACGGGCTGCCGGCTGCACCCGCACAAAGCGACATTCGCCTGACGCTGTCAGCTCCCCCTCCCGGAAGCTGGGGCACCGCCGGCATCTTTTGGGTGAGCGCGGCGAACGCGACCTCTTTCACGGTGCAGTGCGCATCGGCCCCGGCATCGGGGCAGTCGGTTTCATTCGTCTGGCAAGCGACGCTGCCGTGATGTTTTGAGCCGACGCGGGGTACCGCGTCGGCTCAGACCAGGATCCACGCCATCGCTTCTGGCGCGCAACCGACGCCGGTCGTCCGCTCCTGGAGACGAACGCCCACCGGATTCCGCCGGTGACGTCCGAGAACGTGGCTTCGACCTTGCGTGTGATGAAGTGACGCAAACGTGCAGTCGCCAAGGAGGTCGAAGTGCTCATCCATGCTTCCGGGATGTCGACGCTGCCGCTCGTGCACGTCGATACGTACAGCGAAGAGCTGCGTGGCGAAAACGGCTTTCTCGGTGACCGCGCGAATCGCAAGGCGTTTCACACGATCCTCGACGATTGGCGCGACCGTATTCACGCCATCGTCGAGGAAGATCCAATGGGGCCGGGCGCCCGGTCGAAGCTGACGAAGAAGCGCCTCGATCGAACGCTGACAGAGGGATCGACGCTCGCGGCAGGCGTGCTGCACACGGCAATCGAAGAGTTCGCGCAAGAGCTCGCGGAGGTGACCATTCGGTTCCTGGAGCTCGAGAGCTGGCAGCATACCGAACGCATCGTCGTGGGCGGGGGTCTCCGCGGCAGCCGCGTCGGTGAGGTGATGATCGGACGTGCTTCGATCCTCGTGAAGCAGGCGGGCCATCGTGTGCGGATGGATCCAATTCGCCACGACCCGGACGAGGCTGCGCTGATCGGTGCGACGCAGCTGTTACCGACGTCGGCGTTTCGGGGCAAAGACGCGATGCTCGCGGTGGACATCGGCGGCTCGAACATTCGAGCGGGCGTCGTGGATCTGGCGTTCGACGAAGATCCGGATCTCACGTCGTGCCGTGTGGTCGCGCTCGATCGCTGGCGTTATGCGGACGAGAAACGCCGGCCGACGCGCGAGATGGCAGTGGAGCGTCTCATCCGGATGCTGGAACAGCTGAAACAGGGAGCTGAAGCGGACGGTCGCGCGCTGGTGTCGACGATCGGTGTTGCCTGCCCCGGATCCATCATGCCGGATGGGTTCATCAGGGGCGGCGCGCAAAACCTCCCAGGCAATTGGACGAGCCCGAAGTTCAACCTCGCGGAGCGCCTTCAACGAGCCATTCCGAAGCTCGGCAAGCAGGCGACCCGCGTCCTTCTCCACAATGACGCCGTCGTGCAAGGTCTCGGCGAAGCGCCGTTCATGCGAGACATTCCGCACTGGGCGATCCTCACGATCGGAACGGGCCTCGGCAACGCGCGCTTCACCAACCGAGCAACGAAGCGAGGGGCGCGCGCTTCCGAAGGCACCACGCGACGCCGGCAAGCCGCATGAGGCGGTCTCCCCAGCACCGATGAAATCGCGATAGACTCGCTGGATGCCTGAGCCACCTCGGCTCGGAGGGCGCTTCCAGCTCCTCAGTCTCGCTGGCGTTGGTGCATCGGGCGAGGTCTATCGCGCCCTGGATGAAGCCACGGGGGAGACGGTCGCCGTCAAATGGGCCGTAGGAAAGCCGTCGAAGCTTGTCGCCGACCCCGCCGAGGAGCGGTTCAGGCGCGAGCAGCGTTTGCTCGAGACGATATCGAGCCCACACGTGGTGCGATTGGTCGGCCACGGCACGAGTGATGACGGGCGCTCGTTCATCGCATTCGAGTGGCTCGACGGAACGGACCTCGCGCATCGCCTGAAGGATCGACCGCTCGGCGGCCGCGACATCGTCGATGTCGTCACGCAAGTCGCCGCGGGACTCGATGCGATTCATCGCCTCGGGGTTGTTCATCGGGACATCAAGCCGGCGAACGTCTTCGTGGCCGATACGCCGGACGGGCACGTCCGAGCCACGGTGATCGATCTCGGAATCGCATGGAGCGAGGGCGAGCCTGGCCTGACGCGCGAGGGCGGCATCATCGGAACGCCTTGGTACATGTCGCCGGAGCAAATCCTCCGAGACGCGCCGCTGACCGGGGCCAGCGATCAATTCTCGCTCGGGGTCCTCGCATTCCAGCTCATCACGGGCGTTCGCCCATACCGCGGCGATGACGGCGTCGCCGTGGTGGCGAAGATCGCGCTGACCGATCCGCCGCGCATTCGTGACGTCGCGCCGGAGATCCCCGCCGATATCGACGCAATCGTCGCGCGCGCGATGTCGAAGGAACCACAGGACCGCTACCCGTCTATCGTCGAGTTTGCCGAAGCGCTCGCCGCCGCGTCGTCCTTCGAGCCGACGACGATCGAAACGAGCGCCGATGCCGCGACCACGGTGGTCTCGTCGAGCAAAACCGGCGGCTCTTCGACGATGGCGACGGGCGAGAAGCGCGTCGTCACGGCGGTCTTTGCGCGGTTCGCTCGACCCGAGGAAGCGAGCCATGCGCGGGTGGCGTTCGAACGGATCATTCGCCTTCGAGGCGGGGTGTCGCACGCACTCCTGTCTCTCGCGCACGTCGCGGTGTTCGGCAGCGCGCGGTCGACGGGCGACGAGCCGCTTCGCGCGGCTTCCGCGGCGCTCGCGCTCATTCGAGAAATCCCCCACGCGGATCTGGTCGTCGCGACCGGCCGCACCATCGGCGGCATTGCGGGGCTTCCGGTGGATGCGGTCGAGCGCGCGGCGCGGCCGGCGCAATCGGATGGAAGGAGCAGGGGCGTACGCATCGACGAGCCTACCGCGCGTCTACTCGGCGACGCCTTCGAGATCCAGCGAGTCGGCAAGGAGCTGCAGGTCGTCGGCGAACGGCGACGCAATGGGCTCCGCACGTTCCTCGGGACCACGTCCGTCTGTGTTGGTCGCAATCGAGAGATCGCCCAGCTCGAAGCGCTCTATTCCGAAGTCGCCGGCGAATCGGTGGCGCGCGTCGCCATCGTCGTCGCGCCACCGGGGACTGGAAAGTCGAGGCTTCGACAAGAGCTCCTCAGCAAGCTCGGCGCGCGTGACGACGCGCCCGTCGTTCTTCTAGGGCACGGGAATGCGATCGCCGAAGGAGCGACGTTCGGGCTCGTCGGATCTGCGATCCGCAGCGCGGCCGCCGTTCGCGACGACGATCCTCCCGGCGAGCGACGGCGAAAGATTGCGGGCCTCGTCAGGGGACCCGGCGGGGAGCACGTCGAGCGCGCACTGCTCCATATTGCGGCCGCGAGGGAGGCCGACGCGACGGCGGTGGACGCCGGAATGCTCACGGCCGATCGCGTTCGCGCGGCATTCGACGATTGGCTTCGAGATCTCACCCTCCGGCAGCCGGTTGCAATCGTCCTCGAGGACGTCCATTGGGCCGACCCACCTTCGGTCAGCCTCGTGGACAGCGCCCTCCGGAACCTCTCGGACAGGCCCCTATTCGTTCTCGCGATGGCACGGCCGGAGGTAAAAGCGCGCTTTCCTCGGCTCTTCGAGGCTCGTGCCCCCGAGCGCCTCGCGCTGTCGAAGCTCACACGAAAAGCGAGCGAAGCGCTGGTGCGGAACGTCGTCGGCGAAACGATCTCCACACCATTGATGGAGCGCATCCTCACACGCGCCGACGGCAATGCGTTTTATCTCGAGGAGCTCGTCAGAGCCGTTGCGCGGCCATCGACGGCCGCCGACGCCGTGCTCGAGCTTCCCGATACCGTCCTCGGAACCGTGCAAGCGCGCCTCGACGCGCTGGGCTCCGAAGCGAAGCGAATCATCAAGGCGGCGAGCATCTTCGGCGAAGCAGCGACGGCGAAAGGCGTCGGGGCGGTGCTCGCGTGCGATGACGCCGAGGCGGTCGAACGCGTTCTTTCTGCGCTCGCGGCCGACGAGGTGGTCGAAGAGCTGCCCGGACACGGCGAGAGCACGTTCGTCTTTCGCCATGCGCTTTTGCGCGACGGCGCCTACGAGCTGCTCCTCGACGAGGATCGCAAAGTTGGTCACGAGCGCGCCGGAGCGTGGCTTCTTGGCCGCGGGGAGCGCGACGCGCTCGTCCTTGCGCGACACTTCGAGCTCGGAGGCGCGCTCGAGGAGGCGATGCCGCACTATCAGCGCGCCGCCGAGCACGCCCTCCAGGCGAGCGACTTCGAGCTGGCGATCGGCTGCGCTGACAAGGCATTGATGGCGGGCGCCGTGGGGGAATCGGCCGGCAAGCTTCATCTCGTCATTGCGGAGGCGAAGCGCTGGATTGGCGATTACGCAGCCGCCATCGAGGCGGGCACGCGCGCATCGACCCTGCTCGCGCTCGGATCGCGGTCGTGGTTCTTCGCGATGCGCGAGATCATCAATGCCCACGGCAATCTGAGAAACCTCACCCCCGTCGTGCCGCTCGCCGAGCGGGTCTGGGTCACCGAGCAGGCGCCGGACGCGGTGGGCGCCAAGATCACAGCGCTCACCTTGGCCGCGACGAGCCTGCTCTACAACGGCGATGCGACCGGCGGCGCTGCGATCGTGGCGCGGGTCGACGTCCTCGCGACGGACACCACCTTCTTGTCGGCACAAGAGCGCGCGCGGGTCCACGAGCTCCACGCGACACACGCCGGGCTCACCGACCAACTCGAACGGGCGCGAGACGAATATGCGCACGCCCTCACGTGGCTGGATCCGGCGGGCGAAGAGCGACGGGCCGTGATCGTTCGCTCGAACCTCGCCTTCATCGAGATCCAGCTCGGCGAAATCGAATCCGCCGAATCCACGCTGCGAGCGGCGCTCGCCGTTGCCATTCGGCTAGGCACCGAAACGACGCGAGCGCTCTTGCTCCAGAACCTCGGCATTGCGCTCCAATTGCAAGGTCGAGCCACCGAGGCGCACGAGGTCCAGACGCGAGCCCTGGAGCTGTTCCTCGCCCACAAAGACCCTCGGCTCGCGGGCTGGAGCCGACTGCACCTCGCAGTCGTCGCAATCGACCGATCCGATTTCGACGAAGCACTCGAACAGGCTCGAGCCGTGCTCGCCGCCGGCGTCGAAATGCAGGTCATTGGTGCACACGCCCTCATCGCACGTGTCCTCCTTCTTCGAGGCGCGCCGCAAGATTCGCTGTTATCGGCGAAGTCGGCCGTGAAGGCGATCGAGTCGGTCGGCTGCGTCGAGGACTTCGAGATGCTCGCGTACGTCACCCTCGCCGAAGCCCATCTCGCGACCGGCGAATCCGATGAGGCGAAAGAGGTTTTGAACGTCGCGCGTGGACGGCTGGAGGAGCGGATGAAGGGCATTCGCGACCCCGCGCTTCGCAAGAGCTTCATCGAGCGTGTCCCCGATCACGCGCGCGTCTACGAGCTTTGCCGCACGATGGAAGATCGACGATCATCGGGTTAGGTCGCGTGCCTTGACACGCACAGCCGTGGACCGTTCACTCACGTCTCCAGCGCCATGGCGAACATAACCGTCTCCTCACTTCGCGAAGCTGGCGCCGAACACTGGTTCGACGTCGGCCCCACGCCGTCGGACGTTCAGTCCGCGCTTCAGTCGCTGAACGAGGCGATCACTTCAGGAAAGGTCAATCCCGAGTTACGTCTCGTCGCGTACGAGGACGGCGAGGCCATCGGCCGATTTGCCGCGCGGTTCGACTCCCCGGGACGATTCTATTTCTGGCAGCCCGAGTGCCGCGCATCTCTGCCTTTGCCGAAGTGGCGAGAGGTAACCGCTCTCCTTCTGGAGCACGCCGTCCATCTCGGTGCCTCGTATCCAACATTGACCTACTTCGAGACAAAGCCCGCGGACGATCTCGTCCATCCCGACGATTGGCTCGACGTGTTGGTGGCCGCGGGGTTCCACGAGGTTCAATGTTCGCGTCTGTATCGACGGAGTTTGTCCGCCGGCGAAGCCGAGCAAGCCTCGACGACCAGCGCGCTGCGATGGGTTGGACCCGACGCGATGAACGAGGACACGATCGGTGACCTGATCGACGAGTGCGATCGCGACACGCTCGACCGTGCAGACATCGAGTACGGCGGAGCACGACACGCGCATTGGCACGACATCAAGCAGGTGCGTCCCGTACCGTGGGATCGGGAGCTGACTTCGATTGCGATGCTCGGTTCCGATCCGGTGGGCATCGTCATCTGCGGCATCGAGAGCGCAAATGGAGACGGATGGGTCATGTTCGTCGGCACTGCCCCACGAGCGAGGCATCGAGGAATCGGCGCGCAATTGCTCGGCCGCGCCCTGCGGTCGTTTCGAACCCGTGGGATTACCCACCTAAAGGCACTCATCGACGATCAAAACGCAGCGTCGATTCGGCTTCACGAGACGCACGGATTCCGCCCCGACCCCGAGCGCTACATGATTTATCGCAAGCCTAAGCCTTCGGTCGGGTGAGCAGCCGAAGGAAACGCCCGAACGCGTCGTACGGGGGGCCATGCGGTCGAAGGCGCTCGATCGACGGAGCCAGTGCATCGAGAAGAAACCCGGCGGGGTCCGGCGTGCCCGGCGGGGGATCAGGCAACAGACGAAAGAACTCGGCGGGGTCTTCCTGCATGATCTGCCGGACGGCGGGGTCCAGGGCGCGCGCGACCGCGTTGACTACCCTGAATGGTGTCAGCCCAGCCCACGCGATGGACAGGCTGATCGATTCTTCCAGGGTCGTTCCCTCATGCCCATAGAGTGCCGGGATGAACAGCGCGTCACCGGGCTCGAGTATGCAGGTGAGGCTCGCTCTCGTGGACGGACGCATCGGCGGCACGTCGTCGACCGACCGATCGCCGAGCAGTCTTCGCCGATATCGGTCGTCGAGGACGCTGCTGTTCCACACCCGCCAGCGCCGCCTACCCCGTAGTTGTACGACAAATCCGTCTTCGTGCCCTGCGTGGAACCCAATACCCGCATCCTTGACGGCAAGCGTCGCGACAATGTCGTGTTCACGCCAGACGTAGGGGATTTTGAATCGAGCTCTCAGTCGCTCCAATGCGGGCTCGACCGACTCGGCGCGGTTCAACAGCAGGGTGACGAGCTCGCCTCGTGCGCGGCAATGGTCGAAAATCGCCGGCCCCTCGCCGATAGACGCGAGCGGAAATGCGTGAGCCGATCCGGGCGCACGTTCCTCCGTTCGGACGAAGAGCCGAGCTTCGGCGGGCGCGCTGCACCACCGAAAGAAACGCTTCACGGAGAATGGGCGCAGCTGCGAGGAAGTGAAGAAGCTGCGAAGCACGACAGGACGCTTCTGCCAATAGCGGTCCAGGAAGGAGCGCCCGACGCCTTGCACCGCCGACGTCAAGGATTTGCCTCTGCGGTTGCCCAGCTCCGGGCAACGTCTTCGAGACCCAGCTCGGCCGCCGCATGCAGGAGCTCGGACAACGCGCGCCCTCCCTCCTCGATTTGACTGTCGAAGTCTCGCAGGTCCAGCCGTGAGACGAGCTCTTCGACGCCGCCATCCGCTCGCAGCCCGTCCTCCAGAGACAACAGACTCTCGAGGAACCGATAGGCCAAATGCCTGAGATGCACGACGGCAGCATGCCCTCGCTGACACGCGGCCACGAGCGCTGGAGTCGAGCAGCCCTTTGCAGCCGGGCTGAACATCAATCGATTCAGAGGGTCGATGAGGCCGCGAATGATCTTGTTGACGCGACCATGGTAGTGCTCGCGATACCAGCTCATGCACAGCCAGGCGTTTCGAACTGCCGAATCGAAGAACGGCGTGACCGGCATCTCGTGAGCGAGGAACGTCTGACCGGTTCGCTCTTCGTACACGGCCCGCAGCGGGGTGCCCGGGAATAGACGCAGCTCCTGAAAGAGAAACTCGCATGGCCAGTACCCGAAGAA
>JABFXY010000120.1 GCA_013361525.1 Polyangiaceae bacterium
ACTCGACCAATGCGCGCGCACCCCGGCGATCGTCAATCGATCCGCGGTCGGCTTCAGAGCGGTGCTTCGTGGCGGTGAACAACCTCGTTGCCGAGGCCACGGCGTCGTTACCCCCTTGCGATTGCGCGAGAGCCGCAAGGGCTTCCTCCGCCGCATCCAATTCGGCGCGCTTGGTCATCGAAAAGACCTGCTTCTCGGCTCGCATGCTCTGCCGCTGTGCTGCCGCAACCGCAAACTCACCTTGGCCATGATCGAAGAAGGTGATGGGAACACCAATGCGAAAGCTAATCCCATGACCGATAACAGCCTCGTCGGGTGCAACCAGCGCCGTCACATGCCGATAGCCGAAGAATAGGTCCAGATCCGGCACCCATCGACGGTTTGCGGCCTCACATTCCAGATCTGCGGCGCGGATCGCCACATCGAACGCCGCTATTCGTGGGTGCGTGGACGGCTCCGCCCTCACCGATGGTTGCGCGAGTGACGAGAGACGCATTTTCGACAGCTCGACGGGGCGGTCCACAAACGCCGCGAGTCGGCCCTTCGCCGCCGCCGTTTTGGCGTTCTGCAAGGACAAGGTCGTTGCATGAATCTGAACCTCGAGCGCCTGGCGAAGCTGGTCGCGCTGCGCTCTGTCGGGTGCCCGCACTTCCGTGACGCTCCGAGCGATCCCCACCAGGGCATCATGCTGGCCTTCCATCAACGTCGATCGCTCCGTTTCAGCCACCGCGACCACGAGCACTTCCCTCGCATCGAGAGCGCTGTCGACCAGCGTCGCCGCCGCCTCTACCTTCCGTTGCACGAGCCGCGCTTCCGCAGCGTCCGACAGCAAGAACCTTCGCCCCCCGATTCCCAGCGGAAACTGGATGCCGGCGATCGTCTCGGTATCCTGCGAACCTGTGAAGCTCTGATTGTGTTCCACGATCACAGTCGGATTCGGCCAAACTGCGGCGGCCGCGGCGTCAGCTTGCCCCTGCGCTCGCATTGCCGCCGCACGTGCGCGATGGGGCCCCGTCGTGCAGATCTGCTCCAGCAGCGCCCGCTCGGTACTGAGTGGGGCACCGTTTTCGGTCGGCTGGCCGCGGGCCTGCGACGTCGCGAGCGTGAACGCGATTGCACCCAGGGCAGTAAAGCTACGGCGTACCGTAGTTCTTCGCCTCACCCCCATGATCGTCCGAGGCATCGTCCGGCCCTGGAAGCAAACCGTGCGCTCGCCTGCCCTCGTGGGTCGCGTCGACGGCCTGGCTATCTGCCTCACCAAACGAGGATATTCGGCGCCACGACCAGCGCGACGCCGAGCGCGAATAGTGTAACTCCGCTCACCAGCTTGAGGAAGCGCCCCCCTCTCTCCTGGAGCTTTCGCCGGCCGAGGGTCACGACCGCGATACCGACCATGATCGAATCGTCCAGCATATAGGCGACATTGTAGAGGGCCAGGTATGCGTACCTGGCCCCGGTCGACAATCCCTGACGAGCAAGGACTTGCGTATACACAGCTGGCAAACCCGCGGTACAGAGCATCTCTACGACATTCACCATGACCGCGAGAATCATCGCGGAGGCGAGCGCCAGGGGCAGATTCTTGGCGCCGATGATCTTCCGCACATGCGCGTAAATTGTCGGCTTGACGGACGCCGGGATACTTAGCGAAACACCCTTTCGTGGAGCAAAGAAGTCCTTCACGTGAATCGCGCCGACAACGATAGCGAACACGCCAAGGCCGATCTGTACCGCGCGCGACAGCCCCACGAAGACGAACACATTCAGCCAAGCAGCCATGAATGCAAAATAAACGAGGCCGCTGACGGCCACGAAGGTGCCCGCGACCAACAAGATCCGGCCGCGGCTGCGCAAATTGATCAGCATCGCGAGAAGAAACAACAACACCCACATCGCACACGGGTTGAAGCCGTCGAGCAACCCAACCGCGATGGTGAATAGGGGCAGGCCCCACGCGCTCGGAGCGACGCGACCGAAGAACGGTAACTCGACCTCGTCACTCTCCACAGGCGCTTCACATGGCTCAGGGGCTTCGATTTCGCACGTCGGGCCCCGCTCCAGGGCTTTCGGTTCGGCCTGGCCAGCAAGTAGCGCCTCGATGTGCCCCCCCGTCGTCTCGGGTGAATCGAAGCCGACGATGAGCTGTCCCCGTACACGGAAGGTCGGAAAACTCACCGCACCTATCTTCGCGCGCTCGGCTTCGCGCTGCAGCTCCGCGATAGCCGTCGGATCGGCCGAAACATCGCGTTCCACGATATCGAGATCGGGGCGACGGCGCCGGAGATCTTCCAAATACCGGTGCGCAGCTTCGCAGTGGCGACAGCCACTGCGTTCGAAGGCTTCGATATCGGGCTCTGCTGCGAGCACCTTCGAGGCCGCCAAGAGAATGGCAATGAGCACCGCGAATGCGGCCGCCAGGGCAGCGAACAACCGAGTCGATGGTGATCGTCCGGAATTCCACATCACGCAATAGACCGTTCCGGGAGCTTCAGGTTCGTGGCGTACGGACCACCGGTGGCTCGCGCTGGGACGGGGGTCGCGGACACAACCGCCTGGTGAGCCCAACCTGCTCGGCCTGACGGCGCATCGTCACGACACCCTGGTGGAGGTCATCGAGGATGCGGGTCGTCCCCTCTCGAAATATCTGTTCTTGGCGCGACGCCGCTTCGAACGAATCGACCAGTTGCCCTGTGTGCGCATGTTGCTGGACTTCGAACTCGAGCGCACAGATTTCCGCATCCACGTAGGGGAGCTCGCCGGGCGTCGCTTCCGTCCGGCAATTGCGTAGCAGGTACCAACCCTCGACCACATCTGCCACGACGGTCCGCATTCGGCGTGCGTCCCGCACCTCGACCTCGATGATCTCCTCGACGGACGCCGAGGCGGCAATGCGTTTGTGGTGGTGGTCGAGCTCGCAGATTGCCGCGTCGATGGCCCTATCGAGCAGATCGATCCTGTCGTCCACGTTGGGCCGAGCATTCGTACGTGGTCCGCACGCAGCCGGCGCCGCAATGACGAAGGCGACGAGGACGGAAATAGTTGCGCCGCGCGCCACCCGGCGCCGGGACGCGGCGGGCCGAGTGGCACCCCTCGGCGGCGGCACGCCCGGGGGGACCGATCCCCGCGCAGAAGCGCACGTACCATGCGCCGGGGAGTTGCGCGGTGTCACGGCATGCTTCGAGCTGCTGCGCTCGGCGCACCAGCGATACACTGCAGCGCCTGGCGCGTGCTGCGCAAACGGTGCGTCCCGGGCGCAGAGGCTTCCTCTGCACGCGCGAGCTCGTCGAGTAGCGAGTGAGCAAGGGCCTCTGCTACGCGGAGCGCATCGCGGCTCCTCGAATCCGGGGCGCTCCGCGTGAGGTGCGCGAGACGTTCGGCCAGCCGCTCGGACTCTTCGAGTAGCTTCTGGATCTGCATTCGCTTTGCCTCCGTGAGGGTTCCAGGTCGCGGTTAGCATTGGTCGTGCCACTCCGCGCACTTGAGTCAGGGGCCGCGTCGTACTCGATCCAGAATCACCTTCCGCTCTGCCGAGCCGACCACTGCACGTGTCCGACCGACGGCGTCCGGATGCACCGAAATGCTGGTAATCCCAAATCGAACCAGGTGCTCCGCGAACTCAGGCCGATTTGACGGGGCCTGGCCGCAGAGGCTGGAGGTCAGGCCGTTGTCGGCCGCCGCCTGGATGATCCGACGAATCGCGTCGAGCACGGCCGCGTCGCTCTCGTCGAACAACTCCGCACACACCTCCGAGTCACGATCAACGCCGAGCACGAGCTGCGTCAGATCGTTCGAGCCGATGGACACGCCGTGAATGCCCAGTTTTGCGTACTCGGGGATGCGATAGGCTACGGACGGCACCTCCGCCATGACCCAACGAAGCAGCCCACGCTGGCGGCCGAGCGGGTGCGCGTCGATGAGCGATAGGCACGCCTCGAGCTCCCAGAGCGTGCGTACGAAGGGGATCATAATGTGGAGATTGGGCGTCTGCTCACGAACGCGAGCCAGGACGTCGAGCTCGAGATTGAAGAGCTCCGGGTCTCTGACATAGCGATAGCAGCCGCGGTACCCAATCATGGGGTTCTCTTCCTTCGGTTCGTAGCGATCACCCCCCGTGAGCTTCACGAACTCGTTGGTTCGAAAGTCGTAGGTGCGGTAGATGACCGGTCGGGGCATGAACGGCTGAGTAATCTCGAGCAGCGCGGCGCTCATGTTCTTCACGAACTCGTCGCGTTTGCCGTCCGCGATCAGCTTCTTCGGGTGAATGCCCCCGAGAGCGTCGGCGATCATGAACTCCGCGCGCAGCAACCCCACGCCGTCACAGGCAGACGCCGCCGCTTCGGCCGCGTTCTTTGCAATGGCAAGGTTTACATAGAGCTTGGTTGCGAGCGGCTCCGCGGCCATCATCCATGTCGCCTGTCCGGTGACGACCGATGCTCGAGACGCGGCTTGGCGTCCCTCGACCGCCCCCGCTGTAATGGTTCCCTTGGTTCCGTCGACGGTGACGGTCTCACCGTCGCGCAAGGTCTGTGTAGCCTTGCGCGCTCCGACGACGCAAGGCAGGCGGAGCTCGCGGCTGACGATGGCGGCATGGCACGTCATTCCGCCGCCGTCGGTCACGAGCGCGGAAGCGCGGCGCATTGCAGGGACCCAATCGGGGCTGGTCATCGCCGCTACGAGCACATCGCCTTGCTGGAGAGCTGCCGCTTCCGAAGGTGAGGCCAGAATCCTTACGTTCCCTGTCGCGATTCCAGGTGAAGCTCCGAGCCCACTCAACAGCACGTCGCCCGGTCGGTGACCACCATTCATCAGGGTCGTGATCGGGCGCGACTGAAGGATGTACATGCGTCCTCCGGCGTATGCCCACTCGATATCCTGAGGCTTGCCATAATGGGCTTCAATGCGCTCTCCGGCTCGCGCCAGCTCGAGGATTCGGTCGTCGCCGAGTACACGCCGCCCGCGCGCTTCGGCGCTGAGCTCGACGCGCTTCTCGCCGCTCGATGTGTACTCGATTCGGAACGCCTTGTCTCCGATGCGCGCTTCCACGACGGCAGGCCCACGATCCCCGGAGGAGCGCGCAACGACATATGTATCTGGCTCGACTTGGCCGCTCACGACCGCCTCGCCAAGGCCGAAGGCGGCCTCGATGACCATGCGACTGGTTCGCTTCGTCGCCGGATCCACGGTGAAGAGTACACCGGAGCATTCGGCATCCACCATCGTCTGGACAATGACGGCAATCGCGGGCTCGGCTTGGATGTTTTGACTGGCACGATAGGACATGACGCGGCGACCCCAAATGCTCCGCCAGCACCTGACGACTGCATCGAGCACCGCGGCCTCGCCTCGGATGTTCGTGAAGGTCTCGTTCATCCCGGCGAATGAATGTCCTTCGGTGTCTTCGGTGGTGGCGCTCGAACGTACTGCCACACGCACGTCCCCGAGGCGACGATACGCGTCTATGATGCTCTGCTTCAGCGAGCTCGGCATGCCAGCCGACGCAACCAGCGACTGCAACTCACTGGACGCTGTGGCGAGGGAGCTCGGGTCCGTCACACGACACTGACCAGCAAGGAGAGAGAGCTGCGCCCGCACGTTGCCCGTTACCATGGCCGAGAGGTAGGCCTCCGCAGTCACCACGAAGCCGGGTGGAACAGGCATGCCCGCGCGGCCGAGCTCGCCAAGGTTGGCTCCTTTGCCTCCCGCGCTTTCGACGTCGCGGATCGACAGCTCGTCGAGTGACACGACCAAACGCATGCTTCGAGCGTCCGGTCCCGCGTCGCGCCTCGTGGTCGTTACGGGGTCCATTGCCAAGGAAGTTGCAACGCACGTTCCGACAACATCGGCACTGGTGCTTCGCCTCCAACGACCATGAAACGGCCTTGGGGCCGCTGCCTCATGCCGCGGTCGTCAAAACGGGAATGGTCGACGTGCGCAAGACGCGCTCCGCCACACTGCCGAGCAATAGGCGGGGCAATCCGGACCGACCGTGCGTTCCCATGACGATGAGGTCGTATTTCCCCTGCATGGCATAGTCGAGGATCTGCGGAGCGGGAGCGCCGAGCAGCAGCACCGAATCCATGCGCGGGTACCGCTTCCGCGCAGTCAGCAGGAGGGCGTCGAGAGCTTCGCGCGCCGCAATCTCGAGCGCCTCCGCTGGCCAAACCAGACCATCGGTATAGCGGGCATTTGGCAGGCTGTAGGCGTGAAACAACGTAATGAGCGAATCAAATTTTTCACCAATCGTCGTCGCGGTAACCAGAGCGCGGTGTGCCGAGTCGCTAAAATCGGTCGGAACGAGGATCTTGGCAAAGGCGGGCATCGTGACCAGCAATGGAGGCAAAGCCTCGGCCGGCGGCCCCACCGGGCATGACGCGCGATCATGCCGCACGGCACTCTGCGGGCTTGGTGCACCGTTCATACGGCCGCCCGCACGAAAAGACCGCTTCGTTCGCCCCTCGCGCCGCAACGCAAGCGTAAACCGAACGCATCGACGGCGCGGTGCCAACTTGACAATCGACAACGGCGCACGACGAATTCTTTGACCAGCACCATTGCGCCTCTCAAGGTAGCAGCCGCCAGCAACAAGAGGTCGCGAATGAAAAGCTCTCATGTTTTGCCGACACGATCAACGATTCTGATTGCGGTAGGAGTCTTGAGCGCATGTGGCTCTAGCGGCGGGGGAGAGGCGCCGGCAGATTGCGAGCTCGAGGCGGCTCCACAGGTGGATAAAGGGGAAGAGATGGAGCCGGGTGGTGATTGCATCGGCTGCCACGCCCAAGACGGCGGCCCGTCGTATTCGATCGCGGGGACGGTCATGGCGATAGAGGACGACGACCAAGGCTGTCTCGGCCTCGGCGGCGTGCTGGTCGAGGTCATCGGCGCGGACGGCAAGAAGGTGCGAATGATGACCAATTCGGTCGGAAACTTCTTCTCGTCGGAGCGGATCGCAAAGCCGTATACGGCAAAGATCACGAGCGACGGGCAAGAGTTTGCGATGGTGACGCCGCAGTCGGACACCAACTGCGCGAGCTGTCATGGCTCGACTGGCAAGAGTGGTGCGGCCGGGCGGATTGTCGCCTTCGATATCGGCGAAGGCGGAGCGAGCGGTGAAGGTGGAGACCCCGGTGACGGTGGCGCCGGTGACCAAGGCGGCTTCGGGAGCAATTCGGGCGCTGGAGGCGAAAACAGCGCCGGTGGTGCGACCGGAGGATGACGCGGCCGTTCCCCGACGGACGCGCGAACGCTCAACCCAAGACCGTCGTGGCGATCGTGAAGTAGATAACGAGGCTCAGCACGTCCTGAATGATTGTCGCGATGGGGCCGCTGCCGAACGCCGGGTCGCTCCCCAGCTTCTGGAGCAGCCAAGGCAACACCAGACCGATTGTCGTCGCGACGCCCCCCGCCACGAGGATGGCCGCGGAGACGGAGATGCCCAGTCGCACATCACCAAAGGCGAGCGATACCATTGGTAGGGCTAGCGCAGCCAGCATGGTGCCGATGAGCAGCCCCGTTCGCAGCTCCCCGCCGAGCACGTGCCGAAGAGACAGGCGACTGACGGAGAGCCCACGCACCACGATCGCCTCCGTCTGCGTGCCGATTGCGTCCGCCAAGTACACAATCGTGGGGACGAAGTACGCGACCGCGAGTTTGCTCTCGAGCACCCGTTCGAAGCGAGAGACGACAAGCGCTGCGAGCATGCTTCCGACAAGCCCCACCAGCAACCACGGGAGGCGATGGCGAGCCCGTCGCGTCGGTGGGGCTTCGAGCGCCTTTCGGTCGCGCGCCCGCTCCCGTTTGATGCCTGCCAGCCGATGCAAATCCTCGACGTGCTCGTGCCGGAGGATAGTGAGCAGCGCCAGAGGCGGGACCTCGCCGAGCAGATGCCCGTCGTCATCGACCACGGCGACAGAGCTGGCGCCACGGCGGTACGCAATCGCGGCTACGTGCTCTTGGTCATGACGGGGGCCGACTCGCGGGTACTCTCGATTCACGAGGTCGGCGACGAACTTGCCCCTCGACGCGCGATAGAGGTCCACGAGACGGACGGCGCCGAGGAAGCGAAGACTCGAATCGACGACGTACAGCGCTTCGAGCGAATCGAAGGCTTGGGAGCCAATTCGGCCAAGGACGGTTTGAACGGACTCAACCTCCATGGCCAGGGGCACGCGCGAGACGACATGCTCGCCCGCTGTCTCTGGAGCCCAGGAGTGCCGCCGCGCGGGAATTGCCAAATTCACGCTGTCGACGGGAGGCGGCGCGCTTTTGACGGTCGAATGGGGTGTGAGCATACGTAAATAAGTCAGCCGGTTTATGACTCTTTGGAGCGCACGACGAGCACGGGCCGCTCGCATTCCCGAACGATCTGATCCGCGATAGACCCGAGAAGGGTGCGCGCCACCGCGGAGCGTCCGTGGGAGCCGACGCAAACGACATCGGCCCCAATCCGCTCGGCTTCGGTGCAGACGAGTCTCGCCACGTCCGCGCCCCGGGCGACGATGATACGCACTCGCTCGACACTCGCAGCCGGAACGAACTTGCGAAGCGCTTCCTCTGGGTCGGCGTGCATCTGCTCGTCCACGTGCATGATGACGACATCGGCGTCCGGTCGTCCCTCGACCAGCGACAGGCCATGAGCAATCGTGCGACCGCTGCGCGGGGAGAGGTCGGCAGCGATGAGAATGCGCCGAGGAGCCTTGACCGTGCTAACCACCCGTTCGGGCGGCACGAGAAGCACGGAAGCTCGTGCATAATGCAACGTTACATTGGCGACGGACGCAAAACGTGCGAAGCCGTGCCGATGGTGCGTGCCGAGCGCGATGATGTCGACGTCCTGTCGTTTGGCGAAGTCGACGAGGTGGTCGCCGAGTCTGCCGATCCCGAGCACAGGCTGGAATTGCACGTGCCCTGAGCCGCTGAGCAGCGCCCGCTCTCGCATGTCGCGGACGAGAAGCGACTCAACTTCGGCGTCGACCCGGTCGATCGCATGCCCCGGAGGCAGCCCGTAATGACGGCGCTCGTCTGCCGGGTAGTAGACCTGGGCGACGATGACGTCGCACGGACCTGCCCCCCGCAATCGGTTGATCCACGAGAGGGCGGCGTCCCAGCTCGTCGTGCGGTCGATTCCGAGCAACACCTTCAGAGGTCGGCCCTCTATTACCCAGGCCTCGAACGGCGCGGCGTCGCGCACCACGAGGAGAGGTTCCTCTAGCAGTTGAGCGATCCGTTCCGACGTTCCACCAAGCCGGCGAAATGGCTGGGCGCCGTGTCCCTGGGAACCCACGACCACCAGCTCGGCGTGGCGCAGCTCCGCGAGCTCGGTTACCGCGCTCGCGGCGGACCCATAGACAATCGCCGATCCGACGATCCCACCGCTGATTTTGCGCGCGCGCGCTACGGCTTCGCCGAGCCTGACTTCGGCTTCGTCGCGCGAAACGTCGAGATCCAATCTCGCAAGCGCCGGATCCAATAGGTCGAGTGCATGCACCAAGAGGAGGTCTTGCCCCTTCACGCGCTGTGCTATCGCTGCGGCTGCTGCCAAGGCCGGCTCGGCACTCAACGAGAAATCGCTGGCGCAAAGGATCGTCATGATTGGTCCTTCTGCCAGCGACGTGCCAATGATTCTCGCGAAGCAGCTGGCCTGCATACTGCTTTCGGGCCGCCGTGGACAAACGTCGGTTGGTCATCCTCGGCGGCTGCGTCGTCGCTGGGATCGCGGCCTGGGCGTTCGCGCCGGGTCCCATCGCGCCGCTGGCGGGCCTCATCACGCTGTGCCTCGCGCTTTGGCTCTGCGAGATCCTACCCCCGTTTGCTCCAACGCTACTTCTGCTTGCGGTTGCCCCGCTTGTCCTTCCGGGACGAGCGGCGACGCTGGCGGTGAAGAGCACCCTGGCGTGGACGGCGGATCCAGTGCTTGCTTTGTTCTTCGGAGGGCTCGCCGCCGGAGCCGCCGCGCGCAAACACAAGCTCGACGAGCGAATCGCCCGACTGTTGATCGAGAAGAGCGGTGGATCGCCGCGGCGCTTGGTCGCGTTGCTCATGGCGGGCACTGCGCTGTTGTCGATGTGGATGAGCAACGTCGCCGCCGCGGCGATGATGGTCGGCGGGGCTCGACCCGCCCTCGAGAAGCTGTCGAATAGCTACGGCCGCCGCGAGGCGCTCGTCGGGCTCGCGATGGCCGCAAACCTGGCCGGGATGTCGACGCCGGTCGGCAGCGGGCCCAACGGAATCGCGATCGCGGCGCTCGACGAGCGTGTGCACCTCACATTTTCCACGTGGGTGCTCTTTGGGCTGCCGCTTTCAGCCGGCCTGATTCTCCTCACCTATTGGTTTGTGCAGCGTCGCCTGCCGCGCACACCGATCGATCTTGCTCGGGGGACGCCGCCCGTTCCTCTCGGGATGGGCGCGAAGTTTACGATTCTCGCGATGGTCTCGGCTATCTCGCTATGGCTTGGTGAGCCGCTGTTCGGCGTGCCGGCCCCTATCGTGTCGCTCGCGCTGGCGACATTCCTTTTCGTGACTGGTGGGCTCGACGCGGACGACATACGCGCCCTCGATTGGTCGACGCTGTTGTTGATTGCCGGCGGCGTCCTCCTCGGCAGGCTCATCGAATCGACGGGTCTGCTCGAGGTCGCGGCGGCACACGTTCAAACCTCGGCGATCTCGCCGCTATCGATTCGCCTGCTTTTGTGCGCGGCAGCAGCCTGCCTCGCAGCTCTGATGAGCAACACGGGCACGACAGCGTTGCTTGTCCCCATCGCGCTTCGCATTGACCCATCTCCCGCGGCGCCGGTTCTGGTTGCGATATCGGCGTCGTTGGGCGTGCCGTTCGTGATCAGCACGCCGCCGAACGCAATGGTCGTCGGGGAAGGCGTCCGCGGACGCGAGTTGCTCGGTATCGGGTTGGTGATCATGCTCGGTGGCGTGATCCTCGTGGCGCTGACTGGGCCCTATGTACTTGCGCTGTTCGGATTGCGCTGATGGACTGGAGGAGGCGCAAATCCTGTCTCGCCATGCAAGACCTGCGCGGCTCCGAGGGCATCATGTCGGCGCGATGGCTCCGCAGGCCGCGAATGAGAGACGGCTTGCTCGTTGCTTTTCGACCGACGGGAGGTTTCTCATGTCGCATCTCCAGTCGAGCAAGCTCGTCGTTCTCGCTGCTGTCGACTTAGCCGCTGGTAGCACGCCGGTGATGGACAAGGCGCTCGAGCTCGCAGCGAGCCATCCGCTAGGCATCCTCCACGTCCTCACGGTGGAAGAGCAGGATTGTGCGCCCGCTTCGTCGCCGAGGCCTCCCGGGCCGGAGACTCCCTCGCTCACTGCCGAGCGGACGGCCGCATTCTGTCGGCAGGTCCTCGAACGGGGGGTGAAAGGGCGGTCGACCACACGGGCCCCGAGCGTGGTGGTCCACGCAATGGTCGGTTGGGCAGCGGAAGAGATCGTCTGGCTCGCCGCCCACCTAGACGCTGACTACATCGTCATGGCCACACATGGCAGGCGTGGGATCAAGCGGCTGTTGCTCGGGTCGGTCGCAGAGCGAGTCGTCCGACTGGCCAATTGCCCGGTCGTTGTGGTCCGTCACAAACAAGCGGAGTCGGGATGGGGGGATCCGGAGGCTGAGCCCATTTGCTCCGACTGCGCGACAGCGCGGGCGGAGACGCAAGGGCGGGCGCTCTGGTGTGATCATCACGGCGGAAGGCACGTTCGCATATTCATTCCGGACGACTCGCACAGACAGAGCCCATCTCCATGAACGATGGCGCAGCGGCGTTCTCGCAGGTCGAGCGGCGGACGGCGCGACGAGTGCTCTTCGCCATGTTTGCATGCGGGACCTGCGCTGTTGCCCTTCCCTTCGCACCGTGGTTGCTCCTGAGCATATGGATCGGTCTCGGACTGGCACCCATCGTTCGCCCGATCGCTCGCGTCGTAGGTGGTCGTCATCGAGCTGCCGCCTCGATCACCATTGCCTTCGTGCTCGTCGTGTCGCTGGCAGTTGCCGGCCTTCTTCTCCCCCTCGGACGAGAAGCCCTGACACTCGGCCGAGATCTCGCGAGCTCGCAGGACAGATGGAGCTCGCTGGATGCCCCGGGGGCGCCCGGTACTTCCGTCGACGAGCTTCGCACGCCACGCGAGTGGATCGACTTCGTGTGGACGTACGGCGGCCCCGCCTGGAACGTGGTCACCAGCGTGGCCGCCACGGCCACCGATGTGCTTCTCGGTATCGTCGTTCTGATTCTCGGGACCTATCATACGCTGGCTGAGGGCAAACGGAGCTGGCGCTGGATTGTCGAGAACGCTCCGCTGCCCGAGGCGGAGATGAAGCGGCTTGGCGCTGCGTTCACCGAAACCGGCTATGGGCTCCTCGTCGGCTGCGGCGGCGCCGGTATCGCACAGTCCGCAATCGCAACGACTGCCTATTTCGCGCTCGGTGTGCCGCGAGCTTTCGCGCTCGGCCTCTTGACGTTGTTCGTCTCGATTGTTCCGAGCATCGGAACCGCGCTGGTCTGGGTACCGGTCGCGCTCGCGCTCGCTCTTCAGGGCCGGACCAACGCTGCAGGTGCACTCGTCGTGGTCGGGATCTTCCTGGTCGGCACGATCGACAACGTCCTTCGCCCCGTCCTCGCGCGCCGGGGACACCTCGCCCTTCCGAGCATCGTGGTGGTGGTGGGAATGCTCGGAGGCTTCTCGATCCTCGGCTGGTGGGGCATCTTGTTCGGCCCGCTCGTCGTACGCCTCGCGAAGGAGGTAATCGACATGGTTCGCGAGGGCGCGCGCAAAGCGCCGAGTATGGTTACCCCCCGCCAGCGCGTTAAGGTCCACTCGATGCGTGCCGCTGCTGATATCGTGAAAGCGAAAGTGCTCGTGGTGGAGGATTCGGCGTCCGAGCGCGCACACATCGTGCGGATTCTCGAAGGCCGCGGGTACGAGGTGGTGGAAGCCGCGGGAGCGTTCGAGGCGCTCGGGATCGCGGCGCGCGAGCGCCCCGACGTCATCGTGCTCGACCTCGTCCTCGGCACATCGGACGGTCGCGGTGTTTGCCGCATGCTCCGGCTGAGCGACATGGGCAGCGACCTCGCGATCGTCATGCTGACGGTCCGGGGCGCGCCGAATCAGCGGGTAGAAGGCCTCCTTCTCGGCGCAGACGATTACATCCCGAAACCGTTCGACCCCGACGAGCTGGACGCACGCGTTCAAGCCGCTCATCGAGCCCGGGCAGGCCGCCGCGAGATGAACAGGCAAATTGCCGAGCACGAGGGACGGCTCGCACAGGCCTTGGACCTCGCCACGATGGACGCCCTGACGGGCATCCCGACCCGGGCGCATTTCTTCCGGGATGTTCGGGTTGGGTGGGCGAGAGCGAAACAGGACAATAGCCCGCTGTCGTGTGCCCTGATCGGCGCGGACCATTTCCGGCGCGTCAACGACCGTTTTGGCTACGCGGCGGGCAATACCGTCCTTCGCCGCCTGGCGGAGCTCCTTCGCATGAACCTTCGAAACGTCGATCACGCGGCGCGTTTCGGCGGAGACGAGCTCGCCTTGCTCCTGCCGAACCTGGCAATCGACAAGAGCCGAGGGCTGGTGGAGCGCTTTCGCGCAAGCCTGCGCGCCGAGCTCGCCTCGTGGCCATACGGGGCGCTCACGGTCTCCGTCGGCATGGCTTCGAGTGAAGACGAGACGATCGAATCACCCGACGAGCTCATCCGATCATCCGACCGAGCGCTCTATATGGCAAAACGCGACGGTCGAGATCGAATCGTGATTGCGCCGCCCCGGTACAATGCACCAGGCGGCACGGGCATGAACTGAACGCATCCGCGCGCTCATGCCCGCGGAGCTTGGTCGACGGAGGGCGGCCGCAAAAATGGCGGCCTCGGGCAATGGCTGTCTGTGAGATTGCGCTCCTCCGCCTGGGTACGGAGCGTTTCTACGTACGCTTCGACGTCGTCGAGCTCCGCGCTCGTCTCCGTTTGAAAAGCTTGCTCCAGGGCGTCCGCTTCATCGAGCGACGCAACCGTGGACATCGAAATGGCATGTCGGCGAAGCGAGCTGTCGATCTCGCCGATCGTCTCGTCGAGGTACGGCAGTTGGCCGAGGACAGCCTCGTTCTGACACGCATGGATTGCATACCAGCCGTCGAGCAGGTTCTCGAAGGCGAGGTTCGTACGCTCCGCGTCGCGACCCTCGACCTCGAGGACGGCATCGACGTCCTCGGCGCTCGCCACCCGAACGTCGTGGTCGTCGAGCGCTGCGCGCACCTCGACAGCAGCCTGATCGATGACGTCGAGCCAATCCTCCATGGTCGGCCGTTCCGTCGCAGGTGGTCCACAGGCAGCGGGGACGGTCGCGCAGACGAGCCCGAGCAGCGCCGCTCCCAGGATGTAATGAGAAGCGCGCGGCGTTTTGGCGATCGATCGTGGGCCACTCATCGTTCACTCACCCTTGGCGCCGAGCCCGTATCTTCTCCTTCGCGAGCGCAACGGCGGCCGCGTGCGGCGTCGTCCGATCCCGCGATGCGCGGTCGAACACCGTCGACAGAAGCTTGGGCACGAGCTCCGTCTCTTTGAAGGCCACGCGCTCGTCCTAGACGTCCGAGCCGGCACTCCCCATCTGTGTGCCTTCCTGCGATGCGCCGATGACACCGCCGGCGTTCAGCACGAAGTCGGGGGCGTAGACGATGCCCTTCTCGGCGAGCGCATCGGCGTGTCGCTCCTCGGCGAGTTGGTTGTTGGCGGCGCCCGCGACGAGCTTGCAGCCGAGCCGAGGGATCGTCCGGTCGTTGAGCGTCGCGCCGAGCGCGCACGGTGCGAAGACGTCCGCCTTCACGTCGTAGATCGCGTCCGGCGAGACCGACTCGGCGCCGAATCGTTTGACGATCTCCCGCACCGCGGCTTCGTTCACGTCGCAAACGACGAGTCGCGCGCCGGACTCTGCGAGGTATTTGCAGACACGCGAACCGACGTTGCCGACGCCTTGTACGGCGACGCGCAACCCGGCGAAGTCTGCTTTTCCGAATACACGCCGTGCGGCTTCGCACATGCCGAGGAACGCGCCGTATGCCGTCGCGGGGCCGGTGTCGGTGTGTTTGCCGACGACGAAACGCGTCTCCTCACCGATGATGCGCATGTCCTCTTCGTTCGTGCCGACGTCTTCGGCGATGATGTATTTGCCGCCGAGCCGCTCGACGGCCCGGCCCATCGCGCGAAGCACGGCCTCGGACTTGTCCTTTCGCGGGTCGCCGATGATGACGCTCTTGGCGCCGCCTGCCGGCATTTCACAGAGCGCGAGCTTGTACGACATCGCGCGCGACAGCCGCAGCGCGTCCGCGAGCGCTTCTTCGTCGCTCGCATAGCTCCAAAAGCGGCACCCTCCGCCGGCGATGCCGAACGGGGCGGTGCTGTGGATCGCGACGATTGCGCGCAAGCCGCTCTCCGCGTCTCGGAAGAACGAAATGTGCTCGTGGTCGTCGAAATGGGGGCTGTCGAAGATCATCCAGGCCTCGCTTCTTTGTCGCCGTCGACGCCGACGGCGCGAGAAGGTCGGTGAGGCGCGTTGGAACGATCGCGGCGAATTGCTGCACGACCTTCCAGGTGTCGGATCGCACCGGCGCGACGAAGACCGACCTGCATATCCGCTGGTCCGCAATCCTCGTGCC